>JAILBN010000109.1 GCA_024680915.1 Treponemataceae bacterium
TTGAGCCGGTACATAAAGAAAAGAGCGATCACCGTCCTTACCCCGGCCTCCACCAGAAGAATGCCTATATACTGGAACATATCCTGAACCCTGGTGGCATCATCACGGACACGGGCCATAAGCTCACCGGTATTGTTCTTGTCAAAGAAATCCGCGGAGAGAGACTGTATTTTCTGAAAGGAAAGATTCCTCACCTCTTTTCCGATCTTAGCACCAGCGTAATCGTTGAAGAATTCCTTAATATACTGGAAGACACACCTTCCTATACCCATAGCCGCGATACCGGCAAGGAGCCTCCACAAAAGCTCTAGCTGGCCGCCGATGATGACATCATCCACTATATGCTGGGTGATCAGGGGCTGCAAAAGATCAAGCAGAATACTGATGGTAAGCACCACTACCGAAGTAAGGTAATAGGGCGCATACTTTTTCAAGTAGAATCCAAATGTAATTTTTTTCATAGAACACTAAGGCTGTTGATTAACACTGCAAGAGATTATCACTCAGAGCAGCAGAAACAAAAACAAGGAAATGCAAAGATGCTTGCTGCGCAATTCCATCCACTAAAAGACCGCGATGACGGCACTTCTTATAATGTGTTGATTTTAAGGGAATGAGAGAGGGTATCTAGAATCTGACAAAGATAAGGAGATTACCATCTACACACACATCAGAATTATTCATCTATAGGGAACCTCCTCTTAATAAGTAAGACAGCAAAGAACCGCCTTGTGACATCAAAGTCCAGATATTCTGACGATAACGAGAAGAGAAAAAAATGTCAATAGGAGTGAAGCTGGAACTAGAAGTCCTCGTCAAAGGTGCCGGGATGGTCGGAAAGCCTCTCCTCAGCTTGCTCCTGAGTTTTTTTTATCAGCTCCGGGAAGCCCTTCAAGGAGGAGAATGGCATGAAAATTTTCGCCCTGCTTATCAAAGGCATTCTTTCCCGGCCATCAGCCCCGGTCCATTTCACATTGATGATGTCGTCATATTTTGAGTCTGTCATTCGTGGTGGCCTCCTATCTGTTGGTTTCTCTCCCTGGCAGTGGCCCCCTCCTCCAAATCTATTCCTTTGAGCAGGGCGTTTTTACCGAATTTGTTCTGAATGGCAGCCATGGCACTTTGTATAGAAGCTTCTTTCCGCTGCAATTTCACGTCCGTAAAAAGCTCAGGCTGCTCCTGCTCCTGAGAAATCACGTCCTCTGCATTAAGGCAGAGCTTTCTTATATAAAGCTCCTTATCAGCGGTACGGTCGTATACTGACAGGACAGCCTCCACTATACGCTTCATCGAGGAGCTAGGCGTAGACAAAGATGCGCTGCCGTGGTCAGACTTAGGAACTGCCCTGCCGTACCTGTCAGTCTCCATATCTCCAGAATAGGTCGTCAGAGGGGAGCTTCTGTCATAGGATACGTAAAGGGAGAAGGTGCGGGAGGCAAGATGCTTCTCGAAAAGCTCCTGGGCAAGGGAGGAGGCCATCTCCTCCACCACGATTCTGGCTTTTTCCCAGGTATAGGGGCAAGACAGAACCTGTCCCGAGCCTAGATTTTTAACAGATGATTTATATTCCTTTATGTGCTTTATGGTGCAAGGCTCGTATCCCCAGGCATGATCTATAAGAATCTCCGCATCCACACCGAAGGCCTTGTAAAGGGATTCCGCATTCTTAAGGGAACGGCGGGCCACATCCCCCATAGTACGAAGCCCCAGCTTCTCAAGGCGGGAAGCTGTTCCTTTACCAACACGCCAGAAGTCGGTAAGAGGGCGATGGCTCCATAAAAGCTTCCTGTAGCTTTCCTCCGTAAGGCTTGCTATCCTGACCCCGTCCTTATCAGCGGGAATATGCTTGGCCACGATATCCATAGCCACCTTGCAGAGAAACAAGTTAGGCGCTATGCCTGCGGTGGCGGTGATTCCGGTTTTCCTAAGTATATCCTGAATAAGGGTGCGCAATAAAGTATGGGCGTCCATGTGATAAAGAGGCAGATAGGAGCTGGCATCTATGAAAACCTCGTCTATGCTGTACACATGAATGTCCTCCGCACTGAAATATTCAAGGTATATTTCATAGATCAGGGCTGAGTATTTCATGTACAAAGCCATACGGGGTTTAGCAGTTATATACTCAAGCTTCCTGCCCGTAGTCCTTTCTACTTCCCTAGCCTTCTGCACAACCTCAAAAAGACGGCTGCGCCCGGAAAGGCCGTAAGCCTTCAGGCTCGGGGTTACGGCAAGACATATCGTCTTCTCTGTCCTAGCGGCATCCGCCACCACAAGATTAGTTGAAAGAGGATCCAGCCCCCGTTCTACGCATTCCACAGAGGCATAAAAAGATTTCAAATCCACAGCCAAATAGGTCTTTTCCATAATATCCGCCCTGCACGCGGTATGTACCAGCCCTCCAGAACAAAGAATAACAAGAGAAATATACTATAACAATTATTACTTGTCAATTGTACAGTATAGATAAGGCTTTATTATATCAAAAGGAAGAGCTAATCTCTTATAGTTACCCTTGACTAACTTTTCTATATATCATACATTAGTTAGCGGTTGCTAACTATGACATTAAACCAGACTTTCATACAGTGCGGGGCTCCTTCCCTTTGCGGAATAAAGCCCGGTAACATGTTCTCCATAAGGACAAAGCTCTATTCCCGTGAAGGAATAGAGACTTGGGAAAAAATATTCAAAGAGCATGGGATCCATCTGAAAACTATAATGACAGATGACGGATCCATATTGTTTTTCTCCTACAATTTATGCTGGATAGATCAGATACTGAAAGACAGCTTCATACGCTCTTATCTTGTAGGAAAAGAATATCCCGTAAAGCACGGAACAAAAGCTATCCTGGAGGAATTCTTCTCCCGGCTCAAGACAAGGGAAAGCTTTCCCCATGAGGCCGGTATTTTTTTGGGTTATCCCTATGAGGACGTAGTCTCTTTCGAGAAGTACGAAGGAAAAAACTGCAAATACTGTGGATACTGGAAATCCTACACGAATCCTGAGGAGGCCAAGACTTGCTGCCACCGTTACGTGAACTGCAGCAGGATGTGCAAACAATGGTTCGATGAGGGCTTCTCAGTCTCACAGATAATTGAACAATACAAACAGGCGATGGAAGGAGTCGCTTGAAAGAGAGGTTTTATATGAAGATTGCAATAGTATATGCAACCACAACCGGCAATACAGAGACAATGGCCACGACAATCAAGGAAGCTCTTGCCGGAAACGATGTTTATTACTCAGCGGCAGACAGCGCCGATCCGGCAGCTGTCCTCGCCTGCGATGTAATACTCTTGGGAAGCCCCGCTATGGGTGACGAAGTTCTGGAGGATTCAGCAGAATCATTCTTCAGCAACATCGAAGGCTCGATCAGCGGAAAAAAGGTCGCACTGTTCGGCTCATACGACTGGGGCGATGGAAAGTGGCTGGCAGACTGGGAAGACAGAGTAAAAAGCTGCGGAGCCGTGATAGCCGCAGAATCTCTGAAGGTACACCTTACACCAGAAGATGACGACATAGCAAAGTGCAAGGACTTCGCAGCAGCAGCAATAAAGTAAAAAAGGTATAACTATCTCCTTTGGAGTTTATCAGCCTTATCCTATAAGCAACAGGTTTGGTTTTCTGCACCGGATACTTACAGAGCGGATGAAAAATCATCTGCTCAAGGTTTCCGGTGCTTTTTTTATGCCTTTAGACGTTTTTGTCCAAAATCATGTCAGTTTTTTTTGAAAAAATCCCTCTAAAATGACCCTATAGAAGATTTTAACTAAGGAGATACAAAATGAAAAAAATCTTTGCAATCTTTTTATGTATGGTCGCGCTGGCGGGCTTTGTCTTCGCGGATGATTATTTTACAGCCAATGATCTGGAACCCTGCGCAGTGAAAGAACCTTCAGAGATTGACGAGGTGTTCTCAATTTATGCATCAGCGGAAAAAGGAGTGACAATAGAAGCTCTGTCTGGTGAGAACAGCGAAAGAATAGCCGAGGACGGAGAAGTTTTCAACACACGCATTAAGCTCAACGGTTCAGGAAAAGTCGCTTACCGCTCTATCCACTTCATAACAGACGATGCGGCGGTTATCACAGTTTATTCAAACAGCTCAAGTAAATCAGATGACCGCGTACTGGCCATAGTTGACGTTGAGACAGGAGAGACTATCGATGAGATTACAGCTCCTGCCGATACAGGCGAAGCAGGAATAGGAATAACAGCAGTTCCTTACGCTGGTGAATTCGCCATCTTCTCAAAAGGAAGCGGTATCAATATCTATCAAATCCTGATCGAATACTAAGCTCTCACCCCCAAATAGAGATATTATTATGAAACATGCCCTGAAACACAGGGCATACCGTTTTTTTAAATACGTCGCGGTATGCCTTTTCATAAGCATAGCTGCCGGGCTTCCAGTTACGGCGGCTGAACGGCCAGCATGGAGCAGCGTTGAAGCACCTGAGATTGTCTCCATAGAAACAGATCCAACGGGAAAAATCCTTATTCTTTCCTTCAACCTTGTCACAGCAAATGAAGGAGCGGACAAAGCCTCGGTTGAGATGAGAGATTCAGCAGGACAGATTATAGCGACAAAAAATATAGGAAAATCAAAAAAACTGCTGAAGACAGCGAAATTCGAGCCTAGTGATAGCGGAGACTATTATTTTATAGTAAAGGCTATACGCAACAAAGAGACTTCTACCATAGACACCCAGTCTATTTCCTATCATTTCGACTACCCTCTTGCAGCCCCTGAGATATCAGCCAGGAACACAGGTAACAGTATCGTCGAGATAACATGGAAGGAGGTTCACGAAGCTACAGGATACAAGCTTTCGGTAAGCGATAATAAGACAGGAAAAACAGTCGCAAAGAAAGACTTCGACGCCGCAGACGGGAAAATAAAGACAGGCTGCGTCTTCATCACACCGCAGCTTGAGGCAGACAAGAAATATAGCATAAAGGTAAGCGCACTCAAGACTTCCACCAATGAGGAGAAATACTCAAGCATAACGAAAACCGCAAGGAAAGAGGCTGACAGAAGCTGGCTCTACTCCTGGTTCGGACAGTCCACAGGCGGCTCAAAAAACACGATGGAAATGCTGGATGCGGATGAAGTGAAGTTCAAGCTGAACTCCTGCACCTACAACGAATCTACCTTGGATATAATAGATAAGGGCGGCAAATTCACAGCCTTCCATGACGGAATCTCCTACTATTATACGGTGGTGGATCCGGAAAAAGAGAATTTCGAGCTGTCAGCCACCTTCACCATCGATTACATAAACAACCCCGCTGACGGACAGGAAGGCTTCGGTCTTCTTGCCATGGACTCCCTGGGTTCTTACGGAGTCACATCGGAAAACCACTACACAAACTCCGCCGGAATAATTGCCACAAAGTTCGAGGAACACATAGGGGGTGTCAAGAAATCCTCAAAAGATACCCTGGGGGCAAGATTCGTAACAGGCATCACTCCTGAGATCCTGGCAGAGGGAGAGACCGCCATAGCAGAGAAGGGAAAAAGCATTGCCCACGCATACAGCTATGACCAGTCTGAGCTGGTGAGGATAGGAGATGTATACAGGATAACGCTCAAAAAGACCAACACAGGCTATCACTGTATCTATACAAGACCGAACGTAAGCGAGGACACAATAGAGGAGTTCATTCTCTACGGTCCCGAAAAGCTTCTTCAGCTGGACAAGGACCATGTTTACGTTGGCTTTGCCGTGGCAAGGGGCTGCAATGTGACAGTAAGCGACATATCCTTCAAGGTCACTTCTCCTGAAAATGACCCCCCGGCAGAGGAAGAACCGCCGGAGTTAGTCCCTCTCACGACGAAGATAGACTCACCCAGCACCTACTGCACGACACAGTATCCTTTCGTCTTCTGTGCAAACTCTGACGGAAGGCTTTCCGTTAAAAACAACAAGAACCTTTACCTGCTGAAGGACGCACCAGTATACGCGGACAAGGATTTCACCGCGGAATTCACCCTGAAAAAGGGAATAAACGACTATACAGTGACCTTCACTCCCGATGAGTCCTACAAGCCCGGCGAGCACATGGCCATGGCTTGGTATGACAAGGAGAACAAGGTATACGTGCAGGGAGCAAAGCCGGTGACCACAGCCTTCTTCGTAGCCTGCAACTACTATCAGGGAGACACTCTTTACGTGACCCCGGAGGGAGATGCCTTCGGTAAAGGAACAAAAGAAAGGCCTCTGGACCTTGCATCCGCCATAGCCTATGCAAAACCAGGCCAGACAATTCTGCTGGAGGGCGGAAGCTACAGGATGCAGAAAGCCCTGATAATCTCACGGGGCAACAACGGTACCGCCACAGCACCAAAGGTACTGAAATCCGCAGAGGGAGACAGGGCCATACTGGACTTCACCATAGCAGGAGGAGGCTTCCAGCTTTGGGGAGACTGGTGGCAGATCGAGAACATAGACATATGCCGCACAGGTGACAACATAAAAGGCTTGCAGATAGCCGGCGACCACAACATAGTGCGCAAGGTGAACACATATCTCTGCGGAGACACTGGCTGCCAGATAAGCGGAACAAGCAATGAGACCTTCGAGAAATGGCCCTGCTTCAACCTGGTGGAGAACTGCACCTCCTGGGGCAACTGCGATCCGGCAGAGAACAACGCCGACGGCTTCGCGGCAAAGCTCACCTGCGGAGAGGGCAACGTCTTCCGTGGCTGTATAGCCTACAACAACATAGACGACGGCTGGGACCTGTTCTCCAAAGCAGAGTCGGGCAAAATAGGAGTTGTAACGATAGAGAACTGCCTGGCTTACAGGAACGGCTTCCTGCCGGACGGTTCAGGAAACGGTGACGGCAACGGCTTCAAGCTGGGCGGAGACGGAATAGGAATAGCCCATATCCTGAGAAACAGCATAGCCTACGAGAATGGAGCCACGGGAGTCACCAGTAACTCCAACCCGGATATAGTACTGGAGAATGTCACTTCCTACGGAAACATTCTTAGAAATATAGCCCTCTACGGTAAAGGCAAGGCCCCAAGGAATTTCAAGGCTAAGGGAGTGCTTTCTATAAACGGAGCAGAATCCGACAACTTTGAGGAGCAGCCTGAGCTTGCTTCCGATGATAATTATTTCTGGACGGGAGCCTGTGCCGAGAACAAAGCCGGACAAAAACTCAAGCAGGATGTTTTCCTGTCAATCGACACCAAAACAATCCCGGAGCATAAGGGAAATGGTTTGATAGACATGAAGTCGCTATTTGAAATAAAAGACAGTCTTCCAAAGAATATTGGAGCCAGATTCTGATT
Organism: Treponemataceae bacterium; assembly: GCA_024680915.1. Classification (GTDB taxonomy): domain Bacteria; phylum Spirochaetota; class Spirochaetia; order Treponematales; family Treponemataceae; genus Treponema_I. The sequence continues at coordinate 7,310 of JAILBN010000109.1, forward strand.
CCGGGCTGCAGACTTTTTGGGGCTCTTCAGAGCCCCGGAAAGGGCAGCCTTGGGCAACCACGGAAGGGGCAGTTTCCGGAAAGTGTGGCTTTGGGACCCCCCGAAAGGCGCACTTTGGGAGGCCTCCTAGAGCACTACCCCGCCGTTGGTCATATCCTTGATACGGCCGGCAAAAGTCTCGAACTCGCTGCTTACAATCCTACCGCTAAGTGTAACCTTCTCGCCGAAATCCTCGGAAAGGGTAGATACAGTAAAATCCTTCAGCATATATTTGACTTTCTCATAGAGGTCGTAGGCCACAGCAAAGGAGAAATCCCTTTTCTCAACGTACTCCTCAGCCAGCTTCTCGGCCAAAACCTTGTCCAGCACCATTTTTGCGCTGTCTCCATAAGCCTTGACCAGACCGCCCGTCCCCAGCAGAGTACCGCCGAACCAGCGGGTAACCGTAAGCAGGATATTCGTTATGCCCCGCCCCTTGAGCACATCAAGCACAGGCCGTCCCGCAGTACCGGCGGGCTCTCCGTCATCGGACATACCCATGACCTCGGCAGCCAGGCCCGTCACAAAAGCATGGACAACATGGGTGGCATCGGCATATTTCGTTTTCTGGCTTTTAAGCATATCCCGCGCCTGGCTCTGGCTTTCCACAGGAATGACCTCGGCAAGGAAGCGGGAACCTTTTACAATCAGTTCACATCCTGTTCTGTCGTTGAGGATATACATAGAGTCTCCGGGTCTGCGTGCTCATAATAAAAGGCATTCACAGAAAGCATTATCACGATGATTGAGAAATAGAAGGCCACCTGGAACAAAAGGGATACCACAGTGAGAAGGGAATCAACTTTTATGAAAAGGGTAGCGGCAAAGCAAACAGCAGTAGCGATAAGAGGATAAAGAGAGCAGCGCAGGCAGAACCATATAAGCTTGAAATTCTTTCCCTTGAGCAAAAGCCGGCTCTTTTTCATGGCTTGTTTTACGGGAATATCCTTCTCGTGGAAGAGGATGGGGAAAACAAAGGCATAGCGCACAAGAATCAGCACAAAGATTATCAAATAGGGAATAAGGAAAAAGGGCAGATACTTGATGAACTCGTCATACATTCTCATGGCAATCTGAACCACAAGTATCTCATCCCTGGAAAGGCCCTGGGCAGAAGCCTCTGCCGAGCCATCGGAGCCGGAGGAAGCTGCCGTTGAATCCATAGGGACGATAACAGGCATACCATTCTCATCCATGACGATTGTTCCCTTCTCATCCTCAGGAAGATTAGCAAGCTCCTCCATGACCGTGGCCTGTATCTCATCACCCTTGAAGTGCTGTATAAGCTTAAGGCTGGGGAAGGCAGTGATGAAAGCCAGAGCCAGAGTCACTACACATACAATCAGGGTGACCAGAATCATGCGCTTCCAGTCCCTGAAAGCCTGGAAGAGATAACCTATGACGGCTTTCTCCTCCCGGTAGAAGCGACCAAGAAGGACGAAAAAACCGTACATCAAGAAGACAGTGACTATCTCAGAGATAATCGAAGAAAGGAGCATCATAGCGGAAGAAAAGAGAGAGCCCGTATCCACAAGGAAAACAAGGGATACAGGAGCCGAAATAAGCGTTATGGCTATGGTCGAGAAAAATCTCAAGGCAATTATTGAAATTATCATTTTGGGAAGATTATTGCGTATCGTTCCGTTTATCTGATTCTGAATTTCTTTAATAGGTCTCATTATTAAATACCTCCTGTCCCGCCTGAAAAAAGCGGCTCTATTTTTACAGCAGCTCAGGCTGCTCCGGTTTCTTCTCAAGCAGGATCTTGTCTGCCTCTTTTGAGGCAAGCCTTACTCCCTGAGCCTTCAAGCCTTTCTCCTCATAATCCCCGGCATGGAACTCTGCCTGAAGGATTTTCAGACGGGGCTTGGGCTTGAACTTAACAATAAAACTGAATGCATCCCTTGTGTCAATATGGCATATTTCGACCCCGTCTGGAACAATGGAATAATCCCTGTTCAAAATGAACTGGCTGATTCTGCAACGCTTTATCATCATG
>JAILBN010000116.1 GCA_024680915.1 Treponemataceae bacterium
GTCTCTGGGCTCATTGCTGCCGTTGGTGAACACAAGGTCCCAATAAGGGACTAAATCATTGGGCAGTCGATTGAGGAAGAAAGAGGAGACATTGTCAAATAAAGATAAGTATTCATTTTGTTTCACATATCTGTAGGCCAGTGCGATTCCATATATAGCCCAGGCCTGCCCTCTAGCCCAGAAAGAATCGTCCCTAAAACCTTGGCATGTTGCACCATGGTCAGGTTCACCAGTCTCAGGATTCATAAAAAAAGTGTGGTAGGTTGAAAAATCCTCCCTAAAAGAATTCTTCAAGCAAGTTTTTATATGAATGTTGGCGATGTCACTGTATTTAGAGTCGCCCGTTATTTCAGAAGCCCAATACAAAAGAGGCAGGTTAAGAAGACAATCGATTATATAGCGATAATTTGCCCTCTCGCCCTTTTTCCCCCAGGCTTGTATAAAGCCGCCTTTAGGCTGGAAACGACTTATCAGCTGGTCAGCCGCCATAACAGCAGCCTTTTTCGCCGTCTCGTTTCCAGTAAGCTTGTAAGAAGCCACACAGGAAGGGGAATACAAAAAGCCCATATCATGATGATCCACCTCAATCTTGTTGAGGATCCTGTCATAAAAGCTCTTTACAAGCTGCTCCGCCTCTTCCCTGAAAACCGGATTTTCCGTCCGTTCATAGGCAAGCCATATTTCTCCCGGCCAAAAGCCGCAGGTCCACTGTATGTTCTCGCATTTAGGATAAAAACCCTTTACGCTTGAATGGTTCTGACAAGAGCCGGTGAACAAGGGAATATTCTTTTTAACCTGTTCACAGGCACTATCCAGAGCTTTTTCCACTTCTTTCTGAGAAATACCTGCTTTTGAAGGAAAAGAGACGAAAGCCATAATATCAACCCTTTATACCAGATGTGGCTATTCCCTCTACGAAGAACTTCTGGAGAGAGAGGAAGACAATAAGAACAGGAATAAGTACTACAACGCTGGCCGCCATTATAAGACCATATTCTGAGGAGTACTGGGTGATGAACATGCGCAGACCAATCTGAATCGTTTTAAGCTCGGTGCGGGTAAGGTAAATCATAGGTCCCAGGAAGTCGTTCCAAGTAGCTACGAAAGCAAAGATAATAAGAGTTGAAAGAGCAGGCTTTGAAAGCGGAAGCATTATCTTGCCCCATATCATATACTCGTTCATACCGTCTATACGTGCAGCCTCACACAAGTCATCAGGGATAGACTGGTAGAACTGACGCATAAGGAAGACACCGAAAGCGCTGAAAGCCTGCAGGCATATAATTGCAAGGTGAGTATTGTTCAGATGGAAACCACGCATCATTATGAACTGAGGCACCATATAAACCTGCCAAGGCATTGCTATCGTAGCGATATAAGCAAGGAAAAGTCCCTTTTTGAACTTGAAGTTCAGCTTCGCGAAAGCATAAGCCGCGAAGCTTGAAGTGAACATCTGCAAGATAGTAACGATTATAGTAAGCTTTGCGGTATTGAATATGAATTTCCCAAGAGGAATAGTCTGCCAAATCTCAACATAGTTGGACCAACGAGGTTCGGAAGGAATCCACTCTATCGGAAACCTGAAAACATCCTTATCCCATTTCAAAGAAGCAGAAAGCATCCACAAAAAAGGAATAAGAGACAGAATCGTTATGAAAATCAAAAACGTATAGACTAAAACTTTTCCCATTACTTCAAGGGAGTACTTTGATTTAGTAAGGCTATGAGTTTGCATATTTTTTCTCTCCTCTGAACTGGATGAGCGTTACCACAAGAACAAGCAGGAACAATATCATTGCGATTGCGCTGGCATATCCCAGATCCCATGAGATAAAGGCAGTGTTGTAAATATGATAGACAAGTACAAGAGTTGAGGTTCCCGGTCCACCCTGAGTTATCATATAAATCTGGTCATAAACCTTGAAACACTGTATTGTCAGCATAACGACAACGAAGAATGTCGTCGGCCGCAGCTGAGGCAGCGTAACATACCAGAACTGCTGTCTTTTCGTAGCGCCATCCAAGGTGGCGGCCTCATACAGCTGGGCACTTATTCCCTGCAGTCCGGCAAGATAAATGATCATGTAGTAACCAGCATTTTTCCAAACGCTGAACAGGATTACAGTGAACATTGCCCAGTCTTTGTCAGCTGCCCAACGAGGAAGATTCTCATCAGAAACCCCAAAGAAAGAAAGGAGCATATTCACAGGACCCTTGGCAGGGTTGAAAAGCATGTTCCAAACAACGGCTACAGCAACAAGAGATGCGACATAGGGGAAGAAGTTTACCGTACGGAAAAAGTTCCTTGCATATATTTTTTGGTTAAGAAGAATTGCCAAAAAGAGAGAACATACGACAGTCAAAGGAACGACTGAGACACTATATATAATTGTATTTTTCAGCGATGAAATAAAACGTGTATCTGACCATAAATCTATAAAATTCTTAAAGCCGATGAAGGTTATCGCTCCTGATCCGTTCCATTTTGTAAAAGCCAGATATACTGCAAAAAGAATAGGACCGAGCGTAAAGACTGCGAAACCAAGAAAGTTTGGAAGAATAAAACTATAGGCTACAATATTGTCTTTTATTCTACGTTTTTTTAATGAGTTAGAAGAGGTTATATCCTTCGTCATGAAAGTCTCCGTAAAACGACTGTATAAACGGTGTTCACCACCGATGCCGTCATTACCGGCATAAAATGAAAGTGTCTGAAGACCGAAGGAAACAGACACTTTTATTATTTGTAAGGAAACCATAGAGACCGTCTTACACTTAAGAAGGCAGTCCCTATAAAACTACGTCAAAGAACTGATGATCAGTGCAAAACACTGGTCATCAGCCTACTAAACAGATTCAGTTATCTCTTAAGGATAGCCTGAACTTCTTCTGTCATCTGAGCGATACCCTCATCGATTGTACAGTTGTATGTCATGATATTGTCATGTCCGGCATTGAGAACTGTCTCAATTTCAGGAGCTTTGTCACTGTAAGCAATCTCAAGGAAAATCTGAGCTGTCTGGAGAGCGTCTTTAGAATTAGCATCTGTTGGGAAACCATCAAGCTGGTTAACGATGATGCTGGCTACGTTGTCATTAAGGATTCCAGGATAGTTACCTGTCTTAGCAAGGATAGAAGCACCAGCCTCGCTGCAGAGGAATGTTGCGAACTTGCAAGCTGCATCCTGTTTCTTAGAAGCTGCGCTTACACCAACACCAGTGATTGTTCCGACTGTCGTACCAGCAGGCTGTCCTGGGTTATGAGGAAGCTTAACAAGACCCCAGTTCTTAACATCTGTCTTGCCCTGTTTTACCTGGCTTGCAAGAGTAGAAATGAACCATGAACCCATTTCCATCATTGCTACAGAGTTATTATAGAATACACCGGAGTAATGTGTGCTTGTTGTCTTGATCTGTGCATAATCCATACAGATACCATCTTTCTGCTGCTTAAGAACTCTTTCATAGTAAGGCTTCATGAAGTCATATGGAGGAGTAACAGCTGTGTGGACACCATCAAGTGTTGACTGACACATAACGATAGATCTCCATGTGTGATAGTGAGTTCCGTAAACCTTGTCAGCACCGCTGCCAGATGTCATCTTGCGGGCAAGAGCGTCATAGTCGTCCCATGTCATATCGTTTGAAGGATAAGCAACACCAGCCTTGTCGAAAAGGTCCTTGTTGTAGAATACAACACGGAAGTCACTGCGGAAAGGAAGCTCATACTGATGACCATCAACATTTACCTGCTCTGCTCCACCGGAGTATACAGAAAGGTCGATATTGTTGGCTTTGATATAATCGTTAAGGTCAAGAAGCTGTCCAGCCTTTACGAGGGTAGCATATCCAGGAATATCCTTGATTGTCACAACGTCGATAGATGAGTCACCACCTGTGAGCTGTGTGCTCAACATTGTTGAATAATCTGTAGAACCAAGGTCGAGTGGTTCAATCTTAATAGTAGGATTAGCAGCTTCGAAAGCTTCTATAAGTGGTTTGTAATATACGGTCTGGTCATAATCCCAGAGAGCCCATTTGATTGTTGTTACGCCGTTATTCTCTGCTTCTTTTCTTCCACCGGCGAAAACCATTCCCATTGCGAGAACGAGCACCATCAAAACAAGTGCGAATTTCTTCATTTCAGTTCCTCCTGATTTTTTTAGGACTTGCAAAGTCCTTGTAAGATAATAGTAAGCCCCTTTTTTCAAAAACGACATACAATAAAACATAAAAAATATTTAATTTTTTATGTTTTAGTCTCAAAAATGGTCGTTTACCGCCTTCGTTTTAAAAAAAGATTTTTATCATCCTTTTCCATAACGAAAAAAAATGAATGAATATCGTAAAAAAACGTATGGACAAGTAAAAATATCGCATATAGCCTGAGTAATGATGGCTTTTTCTGCGCCAGTCTTACAACATGGGCTGGGGGAAACTCATCAGACTTATCCCTAAAAAAGGACGGATAATTTTTTATGGAAAAAAAGATAACAAACTTTACTAATGATATTCACAACGACGATTACGCACTGAACTTTATGAATCCCTTCTATGACGCTGAGTCAATGATCTGCGACTCAGGCCGTGAGAAGGAAAAGCTCGACGGCATGTGGAATTTCTCAACCGATCAATATGATTACTGCCTGAGGGGTAAATGGTATGAGGAGAACTACTACAACAAGGACGGATTGACTCTCCCCAGGGATTACGATTTTGATGATTGGGAGACACTTAAGGTTCCCGGAGTCTGGAACACACAGAAAGCAGAATACTTCTATTATGAGGGACCCGGAGTTTACACAAGACGCTTCTTTTATGAAAACCACGGAGAAAGCAAGGTTGTCCTTAAATTCGGCGCAGTCTACTATAATGCCCGCATCTTCCTGAACGGAGTTTTCGCAGGATTCCACAGAGGCGGATCCACCCCATTCTATGTAGATGTCACAAAGCTTTTGAGAAAAGAGAATAGGATAATAGTAGTAGCTGATAACGAGCGCCGCCGGACGCAGCTCCCCTCCATAAACACAGACTGGTTCAACTACGGCGGAATAACCCGTTCCGTAGAGCTTATCCGCCTGCCTAAGGCTTATATAAAGCAGTTCTCAATCCATCTGGGAAAAGAAGATTCCTGCGCAAAGGAAAAATCCGCGCTGGGCAAAAGCTCGGGAACCGACACCTTAGATGCCTTCATACAAGCTGAGCTTCCTTCTGATTACAAAGGCACTGTCTCCGTAAAAATACGTATTCCAGAATTGAAGCAGGAAGAAAGCTTCGCCTTGGAAAGAGACCAGGAAGGCCTTTTCACAGGAAAGATATGCTTTGCTGCTACAGTAGAGAAGTGGTCGCCGGAAAACCCAAAGCTCTATAAAGTCACCGCAGAGCTTTTTCTGGGAGATATCAATGCAAGCAAGGATGCCCCAGCATGCGACTCTGTCAGTGATGACATAGGCTTCCGCACCATCGAAGTGAAAGACGGCAAGATAATCCTTAACGGAAGGGCAATCTACCTGAACGGTGTAGCCTGCCATGAGGAGAGTGCACCCAACGGAAAAGCCGTAACTAAAGAAGAAGCTGAGGAAAACATCCGCATAGCAAAGGAAATGGGCTGCAACTTCATGCGCCTTGCCCACTATCCCCATAACGAGGACGTAGCCCGCCTGGCAGATAAAATGGGAATCCTACTCTGGGAAGAAATACCAGTATATTGGCTCATCGCCTTTAAAAACGAAGATACTTACAAGGATGCGGAAAACCAGCTTACAGAGCTTATACTCCGCGACAGGAACAGGGCCAGCGTCATAATCTGGTCTGTGGGCAATGAGAACCCTGACACTGATGACAGACTTTCCTTCATGAGCAGGCTTGCCCTTCACGCAAAGAAGCTTGATGATACCCGCCTTGTCTCCGCAGCCTGCCTGGTTGACACCGTCCACTTGAAAATCGCAGACAGACTTGAAGCCTACTTGGATGTCATAGGGCTCAACGAATACTACGGCTGGTACAACCCTGATTTCGAGCAGCTTCCTCAGTTAATGGCGAATTCAAATCCATCCAAGCCTGTGGTCATAAGCGAATTCGGTGCGGATGCCTTGAGCGGTCATTACGGAACCATAGATCAGAAAGGAACGGAGACCTGCCAGGAATACATATATAAAAAACAGACAGAGCTTTTCAGCCGTATATCCTTCATACAGGGAACCTGCCCTTGGATTCTTTTCGACTTCAGAACCCCGCGTCGCATGAGCGCATGGCAAAAAGGACGAAACACAAAGGGGCTTTTGTCCGAGGATAAGAAGCACAGAAAGCTGGCTTTTTATGTAATGCAGGATTTCTATCGCAAAAGGGGCAGCTCATCAGATAAGTAAAGACTTGTCCTGCCTTGCAGGACAATCTTTCGTTCGTTTTTTACAATTTACCTTTATTGCAGGGCTTCCTGCTTGATTTCTTCAGAAAGCTTCCTAATCTCTTCCAAGGGAAGTCCTATGCATTTCGCGATTAACTCCTCCGGAATCTTTTCTCTTAAAAGATTCTTGGCATTCTCAACAGATTTTTCCTGTGCACCCTGTTCAATCCCCTGCTTGATTCCGTCATCAACGCCATTATGGTACATTACATTCAATTCCTGTTCCCATGTCATAAACTGATGCCTCCATTGTGCATTATGTCTGGCCTGGCTCATCAGCTTCTCAAGCCGCCTGGTGAAATCTGAGTAT
>JAILBN010000014.1 GCA_024680915.1 Treponemataceae bacterium
GGTTTTGTAATTTTTCCTGTTGCTTCGTATTGCGCGACCCACTGCCTGATACAGCTTCTTGCTACATTATATTTCTTTGCAAGGAATTCTGTTCCACCGTCTCCGGCTAGATAAGCTTTTACAACGCAAATTTTGAACTCAGCTGAGTATTTGGGCATAAAAAATGCACCTCCTAAATTTGAACTTTATTTGTCCAACTTTAGGGGTGCACTTCAGTTTCTTTATGGCAGGAAGGCTTCTCTTTATTCAGGCTTATTTTCAGGCCAGCTCCAGATATATCTGGTCGGCGAGACCGAAGCCTGAGTTTTTGGTCATGGATACCGCAATCTCATCATAGAGCATATCCTCATACATTCCGGTGGCAAAGCTTTTCTCACCTGTGATTCCTGAACCTGAAAGTGTATTTTTCATGGAAGAAAGCATTATCTTGACGAAATAAGACTCCAGCTCAAGGGCGCTTTCGTAAAGCTTGCTGGTTTTATCTATTGTCTTATTGGCTGTGACAGTGGATGCGGAATTTGCTGCAGCCCCTTGCGGACGGGCATTTTTATCTGCCTGAGAAGTAAAGGTTCCTGCGAAACCGCTTGTGTAATCGCCCCCCAGCCTGCCGGACTGTATGACTTCAGAGGAAGAGATATCCCCAGAACCTTTATCCTCGCCCATCATTGACTGAATCAAAGATTCGAATTTACTCTGTTCATTATTGTAAGCAGCTGTCTGAGCGGCAGACTCCCCATTGGTTATCCCGCTGTAGCCGCCTGTTATTCCATTGATTCCTATCATATTTCCCTACCCTGCCTTAATCACTAACGTTTGAGGCCTGTAGCCGTCTGCAGCATAGAATCGCTGGTCTGTATAGCCTTTGAGTTGAACTCATAGGCTCTCTGGGCTACAATCATCTGTACCATTTCATTAACGACAGAAACATTGGACATCTCAAGGAATTTATGCTTGAGGGCACCCATTCCCTCATAACCGGGAACTCCGGCTATTGGATAGCCTGAAGCCTTTGAGACCTTGAAAAGGTTGCTTCCCTCTGCCTCAAGTCCTGCAGGATTGGGAAAACGGTAAAGCTCTATTTGACCGACTAGTGTGGAATCTTTTTCAGCACCCACCTTCACATAAACCTTACCGGAATCTGTAACCTGAAGGGTATCTATTCTGAAATCCTCAGGAAGTATGATTTCCGGCATGACACGCAGGCCTTCAGAAGTAACGACCTGACCATTAAGGTCTACCTTGAAGCTGCCGTCCCTTGTGTAGGCAAAGGAGCCGTCATACTGCTGCACACGGAAAAAGCCCTCTCCGTTTATGGCCACATCCGTGGTCACATCCGTAGCCTGAAGATTTCCCTGCTTGAAAACCCGCTGGGTTGAGGCAAGCTTGACACCGGTACCCATCTGGACCCCCACAGGAGTCACTGTATCCTCTGTGGCAGGAGTTCCGGCCAGCTTCACGTCCTGGTAAAGCAAATCCTCGAATTCAGCGCGCTGCTGCTTGTATCCGTATGTATTCACATTGGAAAGATTATGGGAAATAACATCGATATTGTTCTGCTGTCCGTTCATTCCGGTGGCAGCTGTATATAAACTTCTTACCATGACTTACTCCTATCAGCCTTTAACCGCGACACGGCTCCACAAGGTGGACATCATCGTATCCTCAGCCTGAATTGTCTTCTGATTAGCCTCATAGGCTCTGTTCACTTCTATCATCTGGACCATCTCGTTCACTACATTGACATTGGACATCTCCAGATAGTCCTGGACCACCAAGGGTCTCTCATTTCCCTCAGCGATATATGCCTGACCGGAAATCTCATTGGAGGAATAAAGATTGGACCCCATTTTCTTAAGGTAACGCTCATTGTCGAAGCGCACTATCATAAAGCGGTCAATCTCCTCATTATCCTCTGCTGTATAGAGGATTCCGTCCTGATTTACCAGGAACTTTTTCTGCTCTATATGGTCATTGATCGTGATTACGCCTTTCTCACCAAGGACAGGATAGCCTTCTTTAGTCTCAAGGATACCTTCTTTACCGATCATGAAATTCCCGTTACGGGTATAACGCTCGCCGTAGGGGGTCTGAACAGTGAAGAAGCCTTCACCGGAAAGGGCAAAATCGGTGTTCACTCCCGATTCCCTGAAAGATCCCTGCTCAAAAGAGGTGTAGAGCTCGTTAGTCTCCACCCCAAGGCCAAGCTTTCCGATTACCGGTCCCACTTCATAGGAGCCAAGACTGTTGACCACCACCCCGTCATCGTTAAGACGGCGCAGCATAAGCTCTGAGAAAGCCTTGCTTACGGCTATATCCTTTTTATAGCCAGTAGTATCTACGTTTGCCAGATTGTTAGAGATAGTATCCAGTCTGTACTGCTGTGCGTTCATACCGGAAGATCCGATATACCAGCCTCTTATCATGAAGTCCCCCTTCAAGAACGTTTTTAATCTGTTTCTTCAGTTTTTCTTACAGAAACTTCCGTTCCTTATTCCGCCCACCCGCGGTAGAATGATTTTTCCTGATTCATGGCGAATCATGAGAAAAAATTCCGGATACCATGGAAAAAACAATTTTCCGGGTATGCCTCACTTATTTTATCGGAATGTAAAAATTCCCCTTTAGAAAATTTGTATTTTTATATGATTTGGATTATAATAACGTAACTGTAGTAGAAACTGCTTTAAGAAGCCCGGCTTCGTGTAAAAAACTTGAACACGTGGATTTTTTTCTATTGTGTGATTTTTAGGAGATTGTATGCCAAAAGTTCTGTCCATTATTCTTGGCGGTGGAAAAGGAACCCGTTTGTATCCTTTGACAAAAGAACGTTCAAAACCAGCTGTTCCATTCGGAGGTAAACACAGGATTGTAGATATTCCTTTGTCCAACTGTATAAACTCTGGATTCAAGCAGATATACATTCTGACTCAGTTCAATTCTGCTTCCCTTCATATGCACATAGCTAATGCATATAATTTTGACCGGTTCTCAAATGGATTCGTCGAGATTCTTGCAGCAGAACAGACCCTTGAGCATTCCGGCTGGTATGAGGGCACAGCGGATGCTGTCCGTAAGAATTTCATTCACTTCAAAACCCAGAATCCTACCCACTATATCATTCTTTCCGGTGACCAGCTCTATCAGATGGATCTGAAAGCTTATCTGGACGCTCATATAGCTTCAGGCGCACAGATAACCATAGCCACGACAGCCGTCACAAGAAACGATGCGACAGGTTTCGGAATAATGAAAGTTGACAAAAAGAACCGTATAACAGCCTTCATGGAGAAGCCTGCCAAGGATCTTAACATTGACGACTGGATTATCCCGGAAGAGACAAGGACACCGGGTGCGACAAAGGGAAAGGATTACCTTGCCTCAATGGGTATCTACATCTTTGATGCCAATGTCCTTGAGGAAGCTCTTAACAACGAATATACAGACTTCGGAAAGGAAATAATTCCGCAGACGATAAAAAAATACAAGGTAAACTCTTATATTTATGACGGCTATTGGGAAGACATCGGAACCATCAAGAGCTTTTATGACTCTACGATAAATCTTACCTCTATACAGCCCAGCTTCAACTTCTATGATGAGGAGAAACCCATATACACTCATATCCGTAATCTTCCCCCTTCAAAGCTCAACAGCGCTACTATGAACAGGGCTACGGCATGTGAAGGCTGTGTCATAACTGAGTCAACGATTACGGATTCCGTTATCGGTATACGCAGCATCATAGAAAAGAATACTCAGCTTGTGGGTGTTATCTCCATGGGTGCTGACTATTATGAGACTGATGCCCAGAAAGAAGAGAACAAGAAAAAAGGTATACCAAACATAGGAATCGGTGAGAACACACGTATTCAGCGCGTCATCATCGACAAGAACGCCCGTATAGGAAAGAACTGCTCCATAGGCTTCAGCCCAAATACTCCCTCTGACGGAGACCACGGTATGTTCTATGCCGCAGACGGTATAATCATAATTCGAAAGAATGCTATCATACCAGATGGAACAATAATCTAAAAAATAACCCCGTACTACCTGCAGGAGTTTTAGAACAGGTTGTACGGGGCTTTTTTTTTCAATAGATTTTTTCTACTTTATCCGTTTAAGGAATGAATCCTTATATCCATATAATCTGAATCTTTCAAGCACTACTGTATATTCGCTTTCATTAAGCTCTCCAATAAGCACCTGCCAGGTTCCTGCTGTCACCTCCACTACTTTGACCGGATAACGGTCTGCATACATCGAATAGGTATCCTCTACGTTACTCATCTTGCTGTAGGTGGCAATCTGTATATAGCAGCCTTTTGCAAGATCCCTTGCCTTGATCACCGGAACTACGATTTCTGGTATTTCTTCTGCAGGAGCTGCCTCCTCAACAGGAGTCTCTGCTATTTTCTCCTCCGGGGCAGGATTTTCTATTACAGGCGTAATAACGACCTCCGTCTTGGGGTCCTCTTCAACAGTGATAAGCTCTTCTATAGCTGGTATATTCTGATATATATCAGTCTCTGCCTCTGGCTCAGCTTTTGGTGCTACTGGCTCTGTTTCTATAATCGGAATGATGAATACCTCAGGTTCATCCTCCAAATATATGTTCTTCTCTTTTGACTCAGAGACGACATCTTCAGAAGCTTCTTCCTCAGAAGTTTTCTTTTCGGAGGCTTCCTTCTCAGAGACATCCTTTTCAGGCTCGTCCTCATATATCTCGGAAGAGAGAGAGCTTTCATCGTAACTGTACTTCTCCATCACCTTTTCATCGCCTTCATAGACGGAATCAGCGGTGTTAAGAGCCTCTTTTCTCTCAAGCTTAGCCAAATTTTCCGCAGGCACAAGCTCTGAAGAACCTGGCTCCGGAGGGTTGGGTCTTGCAGGAACAAGAACTGCCTTTGTGTCTTCATTTCCCTTAACAAAGTCCATCTCAGCGGTAATGCTGGCATCTTTTGAAGGAGTTTTTTCCGATATTTCTTCTTCTTTCGTTTCTACAGGAATAAACTCGTTCTCAATAATATTGGTTGCTGAATCTTCAGCTTCCGCCTCAAGGACTGGCTCCGGCTCTACAAGAGGCTCAGGTACAACCACGGGCTCTGGCTCTACCACAGGCTCCGGCTCCTCTTCAAAAACCGCATCCTTTGAATTTCTATGGTCTCTGTTGATGATTCCAGTTTTTCCGGTAACAAATCTATCTTTTTCATCTGACTCTCCAACAGAATCGTTCAATAAGGCGGATGAGCCCGATGTAATTGAGTCTTCTGCTTCAACAAGAGGCTCAGGTTCAGGTTCAACTACAGGCTCCGGCTCAACAACAGGCTCGGGTTCAACAACAGGTTCAGGTTCAACTACTGGTTCCGGCTCGATCACAGGCTCGGGTTCTACCACAGGCTCAGGTTCAACCACAGGTTCCGGCTCCACTACTGGTTCCGGCTCGACCACAGGCTCGGGTTCAACTACTGGTTCAGGTTCAACCACAGGTTCCGGCTCGACCACAGGCTCAGGCTCAACTACTGGTTCCGGCTCGACCACAGGCTCGGGTTCTACCACAGGCTCAGGCTCAACTACTGGTTCAGGTTCTACCACAGGCTCGGGCTCAACCACAGGTTCGGGCTCAACTACTGGTTCCGGCTCCACTACTGGTTCCGGCTCGACCACAGGTTCAGCCTCAACTACTGGTTCGGGTTCAACAACAGGTGGATCAAAGACTGGGAACTCCTCTTCAACAGCAGGAGTATCAAAAACCGGCTCGCTGATCAAAAGCTCAGGATTTACATCAGGATCAGCCTCCACATTATTGTTATCTACAGAACGTGACAAAATAGAATTCTCGGAGTACAAGCTGTTTTTTTTCGTGACCTGTACAATGGAATTGCTGCCTTTCGTTATATAAAGCTCTCTAGCGGCTTCAGGAGAAAGAATTATTGCGATTCCCTCAGAAGAATCGAAAGCACCAAAGATCATTACCTCGATACTAATTTTTGTCGATGGATTCGTTACTATTACAGTATCTCCTGGAAGAAAACTAGAAGACTTCGCGAAGAAACCTACAGGAAGCTCTCCATAATCAGCTACGACAGCCCTGCCGTCCATAGAAGGTTTGTATGCTTCTGCAGAAATTGCGAATAAACTTACTGCTAATAATATTATAGATGAAAGACGTTTCATTCAAATCCCCCTTACCTACGATGCCCTATTATTATACTTTTTTATTGTCGGTATTTAAAAAAGTATGTTTAGCGTCAAACTCTAAAAACTTCTATTTTTGAAAGTAACATTGGTAAAAAGGCAGAGTTTTACCTTGACGAATATTATTGAAGTTAGAAGTTGCTTATGCTATACTTAGCTTATAAAAAGCTTACTGGACCGCAGATTAGCCCGGATTTGTGTTAACCGGCAGTTCCATGACAACTTCTGATAAATAATGACAGAATTATTGTGGGAGCGTAATGATGTCTCAAAATGACAGCCCTGTTTCTATACCATTTTTTAAGCCGTCCATAGGAAAAGAAGAAGAGGAAGCCGTTATAAAAGTCCTGCACTCTGGCTGGTTGAGCACAGCAAAAGAGTCTCTTGCTTTCGAAAAAGAATTCTCAGAATTCATAAAATGCCGGAATTGTCTGGCCGTCAACAGTAATACATCAGGACTATTACTTGCAATGGAAGCCTGCGGCATCAAAGCAGGAACAAAAATACTGACTACCCCATACACCTTCATCTCCACTGCCACATCAGCCCTTCACCTGGGAGGAGAAGTCCTATATGCGGACATAGAGGAGGACAGCTACAGCATCTCCCCGGAAAGCATAGAAAAAAAGCTTAAGGAAGATTCTTCCATAAAAGCTGTGGTTCCTGTCCATATAGGCGGTAATGTGTGCGACATGAAGGCAATAAACGAGCTTGCCTCTAAATACAAGGTCAAGGTAATAGAGGATGCGGCTCACGCCTTTCCCGCTCTCACTAAAGAAGGGTATGCAGGAACACTGGGCGACATAGGAGTTTTTTCCTTCTATGCCACAAAAACGATCACCACGGGAGAAGGTGGCATGATCGCCACCAATGACGACGAGCTTGCCCACAGAATGACGGTTATGCGCCTTCACGGAATAGACCGCTCTGTATGGGACAGATATACATCCTCAAAAACCTCATGGGAATATGACGTTATCGAGCCCGGCTTCAAATGCAACCTCCCGGACATACTGGCTGCCCTTGGGCGGGTCCAGCTTAAGAAAGCCAATCTTTTCCTTGAGAAGAGAAAAAAACTCTTCAAAAAATACAATGAGTTATTCAAAGACTGTGATTTCTTAGAGCTTCCTCCGGATGACGAAGGAAACTCCTATCATCTTTATTTGATAAGAATAGTCCCGGAGAAGCTCAGAATCTCACGGAATGAGCTATCAAACATGCTGCAGGCAAAGGGAATAGGAATCTCCATGCATTTCATCCCTCATTTCCATATGACCTATATGAAAAATCTGTACGGGCTCAAGCCTGAAATGTTTCCCCATGCACAAAAACAATACGAAAGGACATTAACCCTCCCTCTTTGGCCCGATATGCCTGAAGATATGGTAGAATATACAGCAGAAACCATCATTTTAATCTGTAAGGAGAATTATGTCCGATGA
Organism: Treponemataceae bacterium; assembly: GCA_024680915.1. GTDB lineage: Bacteria > Spirochaetota > Spirochaetia > Treponematales > Treponemataceae > Treponema_I. The sequence continues at coordinate 7,638 of JAILBN010000014.1, forward strand.
AACACGACCGGTAAAAGAGACACCGGAAAAGAAAGCGAAATCATCCAAAAGAAGCACGACTACCCGTAAAACGAAGAAAAACTCCGCAAAAGAAAAAAATGTAATCGATTCTGCAGCCTCCTTTTACAGTGACTTAAGGCCTTCCTCCCCTGCCGAGGAGCTTTTCTACGCATATATAATAACAAGTCCCTATGACGCAGGTATAATAGAATCCATTGAGGTCAAAGAGCTTCCTGCCGATTATATTTTCCTCACGGCAAAGGATCTGCCCTTCGCAAAAACAGTGAGAACACTATCCACAGAAACCCCGATTCTGGCTAATGACAAAATATCCTACAAAGGAGAACCTGTAGCCCTTATCGCCGGAACAGAGAAAAAAAGATTGGAGCAGCTGGCTTCCTCCGTAGAGATCAAATTAAAAGAGGAGGTGCCGGAGGAAAGCTTACCACAAGAAGACAGAACAGAGGAAATGAAGCTTTCTGAGGAAGCCCCCCAGGAAAGTGAGGAGGAAAAGACTTCCCAGGAGGCAAAAAGCTCCGGGCAAGAAGAAAAAGCTGACGACGGAATACATATCGACATAAAAGAACTGATGACATCCCTTGAAGACAGTATAAAGCATTCCGCTTTCAACGAGAAAATAGAGAAAAGACTGGAAGAAATAAAACAAGGAGGAAAGTCAGACCAGTCATCAAAACAAGAAGAGCCGGCCCAACAAAAAGAAGAGCATAATCATCTTTATGAAAAAGAAAAAGTTTTTTTCGAAAGGAAATTCTCATATGGCGATTATGAGAGCAACTATGAGATGGCAGATTATCACGTTGAGAACACCTTCCGTCCTAGACTCGGTTTCTCATCCGTATCAGAAGCCGAGGGAGCCTATGTGGAATACGACAAGGGCACACTATCCATATACGCCCCTACTCTTTGGGCAGGCCACCTGAGGAAAAATGTCGCGGCAGCCCTCAATATCCAGGAAGAAAGCATACGCATAAAAAGGACGATCATATCGAATCCGGGGGCTAATTCTTTGTGGTACAACACGATTCTTGCATGTCTGGCTTCAATAATATCCTTCCAGACCCAGAAATCCGTTCTTCTTACCTCTCCAAGAGAGCTTTCAGTCCTTATAAACACGCCTGTAGATGTAATGATATCCCACAAAACAGGTGTAAGAAAGGACGGAAGGATAGTCTCCGCCTTGATAGACATAAAGGTACAAGCCGGCGCCTACTGTCCCTTCGCGCAACAGATAACAGATTCAATGGCAGTAGCGGCTGCAGGAGCATACAAGCCTGAAGCAATATCCGTATGCGTAAAGGTGATAGGGACTAACACCTTCCCTGCCATCGCTGGCATAAGGGACATAGATAAACTGGCATTTTTTGCCATGGAAGGCCAGATGCAGGCCATAGCAGGAATAACCAAGCTCTTACCCATAGAGCTAAGAAGCCTCAACTGCAGCGAACCACAGGAAGAAAACGGCTTTCCTATTGTTCTGGACAGTCCCAAGCTAATCGAAGTCTGCGACAAAGTCCAAAAAATGAGTGACCTCAACCGCAGGTACGCTTCCTATTCCCAGAGCCCCTTCACAACAAAAACAGCCTCTTTCTCCTTTCCATCACGGGGAATAGGTCTTGCAGCGGCATTCGACGGGAAAGGCTACTACGGTTCCAAGCTGGGCTTTATGAAGCACACCCTTGAAGTCACCATGGAAAAAGACAGCTCTCTCTCCATAAAAGCTCCAAAACCAGCGCAGACAATTATTCCTGTCTGGAAAGGCTATGCGTCGGAGCTGCTTAATATCAAGAGCGATCAAGTTCATTTTGAGGATGACGATGAGAAGAACGAATCCTCTGAGCTGCCGGAAACCATAACAGGAAGTGTCTACATAATGACACAGCTCCTGAAAAAATGCTGTCTGGGTATACAGAAGCTCCGTTTCAGACAAGCCTTACCCATAACGGTGAAAAAACGCTTATCAAAGCAAAAGACCCAGAAATGGGATCAGGAAGCCTTCAGCGGAACTCCCTACTACTCCGTTGCATGGGGAGCCGCGGCCGCTGAGGTAGAAATAGATCCTCTCCTTTATAAGCCAAAGATCCGGGGTATATGGATTTCTATAAATGCAGGCTCAATACTCAATAAAAAGCAGTCGGAAATCTCAATAAAAAAGGATATAAATGATGTCCTAAGACATATGATGGAAGGAGTGACCCTTTCACCGGAGAAAATGCAGGTGAATTTCATTGAAAGCCAGGAAGAACCCAAACAACTTGGCTGCATTATACACAGTATTCTTCCGGCGGCTATAACCAATGCCATATCCCATGCCCTGCAAAAAACGGTAAGATCAGTTCCCCTTCCATTTGATTATATTTATAGAGAGGTACTGCCCCGATGAAGATTCCCTTCACATTGAACGGCGAAGAAATAATCCTCGATGCGGAGCCTGACACGAAGCTTCTGCAGCTATTAAGAGACAACGGATTTTTCTCTGTCAAAGACGGCTGCAGACAGGGAAGCTGCGGCGCTTGCACTGTGCTACTGGACGGGAAACCCGTACCTTCATGCATAATACCTTCGGCAGCGGTGAGGCACACTGACGTACAGACACTGGAATATTTTATGAAAAACCCGGACTATGCAGATATTGAGGCAGGCTTCCGGCAGGCAGGGGTGGAGCTTTGCGGCTACTGCAACGCAGGAAAGATTTTCGCAGCCTGGTCTATAATCAGCACAGATCCAAGACCCTCAAGAGAAAGCGTAACGAAGGCAGCCCGTTTTTTTCCATGCCGGTGTACAGACGTTGAGACACTTACCTCTGGGATTATATTGGCAGCCGCAAACAGAAGGAAACGATTTTCGGAGAAATAGAAAATGTCCACGAACAAAACCACAGTATATTACGCGAAAAGCTTAAGTGACGTTATTTTTCATCTAAAAACTATTCCACAACTCAGGATATACGGAGGCTGCACCTCATCTGAGAAGCTTGCCCCTTCCAGCCTTATAATCAACAAAATAAACGACTTTCTTCTCATAGACAAGCACGAGCATTTCATGGAGTTCGGAGCGGGCGTCACCCTCAGCCAGATACTCAATCTAGGAAAGAAAAGAATACCCTCCGTTCTTTTCGATGCAATAGAAAGCATAGCTTACCCCTTTATCCGCAATGCCGCCACCATAGGGGGAAACATTTGCGCGAAAGGAATAAGACATACTCTTTTCGCACCCTTGCTGGCCCTGGACACTCACCTTGAGCTACAAAGCCCGTCAAGCTCCGGCTTTATACCCATGATGAAATTCCATACAGTACCTGAAAACTGCATGATCTCAAGGATCCGTATTCCCAGCGAGGAATGGGACATAGCCATCTTCAGACGGACAGGACCAGACAATACTCTCTCAGATGCCAGCGCCTCCTTCGCATTCCTTGCGAACACACACAAGGGTATACTGTCAGACTTGCGGATAGCCTTCTGCGGTCTTGTCTCAATAAGAAGCAAGGAGCTCGAGAATAATCTGATAGGAACGAAGCTGCCCTTGTCGGACAAGGCTATCCAGTCAATGCTCATAGAAGCCTCCAGCGCATTCATGACAAAAGCAGCGGGAATAAAGGGAAAAGATGAGGTTCTGTCACTACTTGAGGCTCAATTCCTGAACCTGCTCTCGGACTCCCTTTCATTATTGACACTATAAGCCCAAAAGACTTCTTGCAAGCATACAATCTGTCGCTCGCTGGCGTGAGCTTACCTAGTTTTGCTCCGCAAAACTAGCGGATCAACATGCAATCCCCGTAGGAAAAGAAACGGTAGTGGTGGGCGACGGCCTCTTTATAGGCGTCAAGGATATGCTCACGGCCAGCGAAGGCGGACACGAGCATGATAAGAGTACTCTCCGGTGTATGGAAATTCGTGAACATTTTATCCACCACATTGAATTTGAAACCGGGATACATAAAAATGCTGGTGGAGGATGTAGTTGCCCCTATCCACTGGGAGCCGTCATTTTCTTTGCTATCCTGTCCAGGAAGCCCATGAAGAGACTGATAAGCGCTCTCAAGAGTACGCACGCTCGTGGTACCTACAGCAAGGACGGGTCTGCCCTCTTTTTTTGCCCTGTTCACCTTCTCCGCTGTCTCCGCGGGTATGGTATACCATTCCTCATGCATCTTATGCTTCTCTACGGACTCCTCACGGACAGGCAGGAAGGTCCCTAAGCCAACATGCAGAGTAACGAAGCATCTTTCCACCCCTGCCTTATCCAGACGAGAGAGCATATCCTCCGTAAAATGGAGTCCGGCGGTGGGACAGGCAGCAGAACCCGTATCAGTGGCGTAAACATTCTGGTAGCGTTCGCTGTCCTCCTCACAATCCCCGCGCTTTATATAGGGCGGAAGCGGTATATGTCCGTTTCTTTCGAACCATTCCTCATCCAGGGGAGAATCGAATTTCAGGGCCCGGAACTCCGTACCTTCATTTCCAGCATGCTCCACCATAAGAGCTGTAGTACCATCCGGAAAGGTATACCTCATTCCCGGCTTCTGCTTTTTTGCGGCCTTCACCATTACATTCCAGACGCAACAATCCTTATCTATAGTATTAAGGAACATGAATTCAGTCTCACGTCCTGTACTTTCTTTTATTCCGTATACTCTGGCCCTTCTGACCCGGCTGTTGTTGAAGACCATGACAGTTCCAGGCTCTATAAAAGAAGGCAGATCATCCATAGCCTGATGCTCCACCCTACCTGAAAGACGCTCAAGGACCATAAGCTTATCCTGCCCGCGCACTCCGCTGGGATGCTGGGCGATCAATTCCTGGGGCAGGTCAAAATTAAAATCTGATGTAAGCATGGGGAGGAGTGTATCATAAAAAGAAGGAATGAGAAACTGCCTGAAATCCATAAATAACTTAATAAAAAGGAATAAAAATCAGAAAATCTAATAAAATCTGATAAAAAAATGCAGAAAATACGGACAAATTCCTTTTCCTATGCTAAAATATAGTTGGATTCTTTTATTATTTTTTTTATATAATAATGAGATAATCCAATAGAGTTTATATTATGAAAAGAGTTTGTATTCCAATAATGAAAAAGATCATTATTTTTCTCATAGAAGTATTAATACTGTCAGCATTCATCTCCTGTGAATATTTCGAGGGTGGATTCCAGCGTGAAGTAACAGAAATCGTCGAAGAAAAGCTCGACATCGCCGCGATAAACACTTTAAGCCTTCCTGTGACACCTAAAAATCAAGATGAACTTGTCTGTATTCCGTCAGCCAATGAACAAATCGTCCCAGGAACGATAAGAAACCCAAGGAACTACGATCTGGGCGCAAAGTATAAGTTCACGGACGGAAGTGAAGCAGACCCTTCTGACATATCATGTACAATCGATTCTTCAGGTAGTCTCGACCTTGTTTTCACCCAGGACTTTCTCCTTTCACGGGAAAGGGATAAAGACACCAGGGACATTTCCGGAGACCTGATACTATATGATAAAAGCACAAACAGGGAATTTCCTCCTTATCAAGTGAACCTCCGGGTCAACACTCCCCCCGTTGCCCCATCCGGAGCGATGCTGCAACGTACAGGAAGCCAGGACGCAGGTTCTTATATACTCTGTTTTTATATGCCTAAATTCGAAAACTTATCACCAGTTCATTTTGACACCAATGCAATAAGAATAAAGAATGAGAAATTCTATTTCAACATGGAGAATTTCGACGGGAAATTCTACACATCACAAGACATGACAGCAGAAGCAGAGGCCTTCTCCATAATAGCTCCGGACGATCTTTCCCCTATGGTAGACAACGGGGCAGAATTCATAGAAAACGGGAACTTTTTTTCCATATATTATGACACGAACACAAGCGTAACCAGAGATATAAAAAGATGGAGCATCACTCTTGAAGATGATGAAGGACTGACTTCGGATATCATAAACACCTCCAACAACATTCTGTCTGATACTCGCTTCGACACAAATATTGAGGGAGGTTCTACCTACTGGACAGATGATGACGGCTATCTCGTGATCAAAACCTTCCACGATGGCAAATACAGGGACGGAACATCAGCTGTACAACCGGAATTCCTATTCAAGGTTTTGGATGCCAACAACAACGAGATTCCTGAGACAAGCACCCGCTGGCACGCCGAAGCTGTCCAGTGGTCAGCAGCAGACTCCGCTTACTGCTCTGAGCTTAAGCTTCAAAGCGGAATATATAACAGGATAGAAGCCTACGTACGTGCCGGAGGCTCTGTCAGCCCCGTGGTTTCCTTATTGAACATAACTGTCAAGCAGCCTACGGAATTCTATGTCAATTCATCCACAGGAAATGACAACTACGGTGGAACAAGAAATTATCCATTAAGAACTATCCAGCAGGCAGTGACGAATTTCTGCAACGGCTTTGAGGATGAGCCTTCATGCCGCATAATTCTTATGACAGACATAAACGTCAATGACACAGCCAGCAACCCGATTGTTACCATTCCGTCCAATACAAGAAAGACCTTCACCATAACCAGTGGAGACGATAGCAACCGCACTATAGACGGCAGAAACGCAAAAGCAGTCATAACCGCTCAAAATGGTTCTACCCTTAACCTGAGGAATCTTACTATAAAAGGCGGCAGCTCTGACGTATATGGCAGTGGAATAAGGATTGAAAGTGGGGCAAGGGTTAAACTTACGAGTTGTACTGTTGCGGAAAATAGAAGCAGTATTTATATCGGTCCTAACGCAGAGCTTACTCTTGATGGAAACATATCAATTCCAGAGGCTTCGAATAAAGCCAATTACATTTACATGGCAGATTCCTGCAAGCCGATCTCAATCGGAAGCGATTTCTCATGGTCCGGTGAAGACGCAATCATAAAACGTGACAGCTATACAGCTGGAACCAGGGTGCTCACAGGCAGCATAGATACAATCTATGACAAGTTCAAACTTGACAAGGCCTGTTTCTCTGTCGGAAGCGAAGGAATCATAGAATTCGCTCCGGATCTGTACGTAGACTCAAGCTCAGGAAGCGACAGCATAGGCAACGGATCCTCGCAGAAGCCCTACGCCACTGTATCAAAGGCTTTGGAAGCAATAAAGAGCATTAATTCCGTTGATACCAATTATATCATCCATATTTCCGGAACGATAAATGACCAGATTCTTCTGACAACTGGAAGCGAAGGCACTCTCGGCTTATTCAGCGGCTCAACGCTCACAATCCGTGGCACTGACAAGTCTTCTGACAAGCTTGACGGATCAGACAAGGCTTACCTGTTCAAGATAGAATGCCCCAACACGATTATTCTGGATAATATTTCCATATGCAACTTAGAAAGCAGCAGTTTCGCGGCCGTACATGCAAACGACAGCAGAGCGGTTGTAGATATCAGGAATTGTATTATCACAAACAACAGCAGAAGTATATACATCAAGTCAGGAGCACAGCTCAGCCTGGACGGAGCCATATCCATTCCTGCCGGCAACAACGGCTCCAACTTCCTGCACCTGGAAGACGTAAGTCAGCCCTTGGTAATCGAATCAAGCTTCTCCTGGACAGGTGAAAACGGACTGCTCAAGCTGGGAACATACACCAACGATTCCACAGTACTCACGGGTTCCGCCGACAAGATAGCCACAGCCAGCAGCAAGCTCATGCTTGATAATACTATTTACTCCATACAAGAAGATGGAAAGATTCATATCAATCCTAACTTCTACGTAGACTCAAGCTCAGGAAACGACAGTACCGGCAATGGTTCCTCACAGCAGCCCTACGCCACAGTCTCAAAGGTTTTGAACACAATAAAGAATCTTAACATAGCTAGGACAAACTATGTAATCCACGTTTCAGGAATTATAAATGACCAGATTCTTCTGACCACCGGAGCCACCGGTACTCTGGGTGCTTTCACA
>JAILBN010000022.1 GCA_024680915.1 Treponemataceae bacterium
CCCCAGATGGTCTTCCATTTCGGCTTCCATCATTTCCTTGATTGTACTACCGAGAAGATCTTTTAATGCTTCCTGGATGTCATGAGCGTCTTTGATGTCGTATTCAGCAAGAAGGCTTCTAACGATTTCTCTTTTGCCTTCCGTCATTACGACTTTGTGTGGTGGATTTTTTTTTACCATAAGTAGGCTCCAGTGTTTATTTTACCACAGTGCCTACTTTTTAGGAATTTACAGAAAGACTTTCACAGAGTCGAAAAATCTGACGGAAAAAATCACTCTGGTCGAAGTCGCGGACAGCGTGAACATTTCTGCCTTTCATTTTCATCATGCCTTTACGATTATGACGGGGATTACGCCGGCTGAATATATCCGGAACAGGCGGCTTTCCTTGTCTGGTGCCGAAATTGCAAAGGGCTGTAAAATAATCGACGTTGCATTCAAATACTGCTACGAAACTCCAGAAAGCTTTACCAAAGCTTTTTCCAGGTTTCACGGTTGTTCTCCAATGCAGGCGCGCAAAGGAAGCCCGCTTCAGTTTATGAGTCGCTACACTGTCCGCATTTCCATCGAAGGAGGTAGTATCATGGAATTTAAAATCGAAAAATGGGATGCTCTTGATCTGCTCGTTCACGCAAAAAACTTCCACGCCGAAAGCAGCGACAATGAGATTCCGGCATTCTGGGGCGAATACTTTTCAAACGAAAGCACAAAAAAAATCCCAGGCTATCTTGGAGTCTGCGCACAGGGGTCCGCTCCCAACGGACAGGCCACCCCAAGCGATGTTTTCAAATACGGAATCGGCTGCCGTGCAAGCGATGTGGAAGGAGCGCTCAATGGAAAACTTCCCGAGGGCTTTGAGCTTCTCCACATCCCCGAATACACCTGGGCAATCTTCAAATGCGTAGGTCCTGCCGGCGAAGCTATCAGCGACATGTGGGACCGCAACTACAAAGAGTGGCTTCCCACCGCCGACTACGAACGCATCCTTGATTACGACATCGAAAATTATTTGCCAGGTGACACAGATTCCCCAAGTTACGTATGCGAGATTTGCCTGCCGGTTAGAAAGAAGTAGAATTCAGGCGTTCCCCCCGTCAGCTACATCCGTGTATGCCGGCCTTCGCAGCAAAGCTGCTCGGAGACTCGCTCAAAATGCTTCATCGGAGCATTTTGCCGGCTTACAGCCGTCGCTCCCTAGGTCGGCTGTTCCGCAGTTACCTAACGGTCAGCCGCTTCACTCATTCACTAACTAACCTTAGTTCGCCCCGGGGCCCGCTTCTAGGCTGCTCCATAGGCTGACGCATTCATCAATTTGCAAATATCAGATTATCCATATAACAGTTATTATAATAGTTATTATGTGGACGCCCGCACTGGGATATTGGAAGAGAAGATGAGATTAATTGTGTGTAATACAGAATGTGCTTGTGGTAAGAAAAAAGAATTCCTAAATGAAATTATCTTTGGAATGAATCCAGACATCATTTATGTAACAGAAATTCGAAAAGATTTTTAAGAAGCTGGGAATAAAATCTTTTCTGAAAATGATTATGGATATAATACGATTGATAGACATGAAGTAGAGTTGAATCGATATCATGAGAAAGCGAGAAAAATATAGGGCTGTGAGAATACTCAGAATGTCGGCTTCAAGCGGATCTATAGTCAGTGCCGAAAAGTTATAAGTCTTGTAAAATCCGCCTAAAGCCAAACATCCGACACTCCTTACAAATCCCAATCCTTGTATCGATTATTCTGATAGTCCCTGGTGAATTTCGCAATCTGCCTCATTTTGGCTTTTCCCCACTGATTTTCTTTGTGAAGCTGAAGATAAGTCCTCCAGCGTTCCTCGCTCAGGCTGCCATCCTCCAAAGCTTTTAGAACTGCACAACCTGGCTCCTTTGTGTGGGAGCAATTCTTGAACCTGCACTTATCAAAAAGGCTTACCAAGTCGGAGAAGGTCTCTTCTATTCCCTCCTCCATATCCAACACGCCGATTTCCCTAAGGCCGGGAGTATCCATGACCCAGACCCCGCTCCTCAGTTGGAAGAGCTGCCGGTAGGTCGTGGTGTGGCGACCCTTTCCGTCCTCATCCCGGATGGCGTTCACCTTCATCAGCTCAGAACCGTTCAGTGTATTAAGCAGGGTTGATTTTCCCACGCCGGAAGAGCCCACCAAGGCAATTGTCTTGTCCCTCTGCAGATAGGGCTTCAGTTCTTCCAGACCATATCCCGTCAGGGAGCTGATTGCCACGACATGGGCCTTGTCGCAGACTGCTTTCGTAATCTCCACTTTAAGCTCCAGGTCATCGCAAAGGTCAGCTTTTGATAAGACCACCACCGGTTGGGCCCCCGTATTCAAGGTGATAGAAACATAGCGGGCTATCCTGTTCTCGTTGTAATTCTGATTCAATGAAGTCACAATAAAGACATAATCAAAGTTTGCCACAATGCTTTCTTCTAGAAGGTTCTTTACGAAAGCTTCCGCATGGCCGCTCCTGTTGGGGCGCTTGAATACAGTCCTACGGGGCAGGACTTCATCAATCAGAGCATCCCCGTATTGGTTGGTGATAACCTTTACGTAATCTCCCACCACCGGTGGTTCCAGTCCCAGATTGTAAAACTTTCCCTTCAGCTTGCCTGTGATTTCCAGCTCAGGCTTCACCGCTCCAGCATACAAATCGTTCTGGATCAGTTTTCCACGCGACTCGGGCTTGTCGGCCACTAAAGTTGCCGTATCGCACCGGTCGGGGTTTCGGCCACAGGGCACACAGCTATTTTGAACGCTGTCACAAGCAGCAATTGGATCACTGTCATACTGCTCAGGGCTTTCGCCACAGGGCAGCAGGGTAAACAGATTCTTCTGTACGCATGATACGCGCGCAGTAATAATAGAGTTTGTTTTCAATTGATTTTCCTAAAAGCAAGAATAAATATTAAAAAGGAATTCTTTTAATATTCCATTACAATTCCGCTTTCAGGACGAGAAAATGCATGTGACTCTGTGGCGGGCGATTCCCACCAAGCAGGTGACAGCTTCTATGCGAGAAAAGCGGAGGTCAAAGTGTCAAATGAGAAAAAATAAATCATAAATCTGTCTCAACCTCCTTCGTTTTATTAGTATGAACCTGAGCCGACAAAACACGGCTCACTCAGTCCGCAGCCAGCTCAGTTTGAATCGATGGGTCTGATGCTAGCACAAGCCAGGCTTTTAATCAATATAGGCTGAGTTCCTTCCTATTATCTTTCTGTGATATAATCACAAGTAGGTTTAATCTGATAGATTACTCTGGAGAAATAATCATGTGGCTTTTATTTGCGATTCTTTCATCAATTTTTGCGGCTTTGACTTCAATTCTGGCGAAAATAGGGATTGATGGCGTCAACTCTAACCTGGCAACGGCCATCAGGACGGCTGTAGTTCTTGTGATGTCCTGGGGTATGGTCTTTTTGACGAACGCCCAGAAGGGCATTGGTCAAATCAGTCAGAGAAGCTGGATTTTCCTGATTCTCTCAGGTCTTGCCACAGGTGCGTCCTGGCTATGCTATTACAAGGCCCTTCAGATGGGGCAGGCCTCAAAGGTCGTTCCCATCGACAAGCTGAGCGTGGTTATAACTCTCCTGCTGGCCTTTATTTTTTTGCATGAGCAGTTCACTCTCAAATCGATAATAGGCTGTATTCTGATAGGAGCAGGAAGCTTGTTGATGGTTCTTTAGACTGATGATTTTTGAATCCAGAGTTTTTTGTAGAGGATTTCGATTCGGGCCGGGAAAGTCAGTACAGCACAAGAGAAATTCCCGACTAAACTGCCGATTTTGTGCAGTTAGTCGGGAAAACCAGCACCTTTTTAAGCAGGGTTCCCGACTAAAGCTCTAGATTCCCGTATTTAGTCGGGAATCATCGGCCGGGAAAGTCAGTACAGCACAAGAGAAATTCCCGACTGGACTGCCGATTTTGTGCAGTTAGTCGGGAAAGTCGGCGCCTTTTTAAGCAGGTTTCCCGACTAAAGCTCTAGTTTTCCGTATTTAGTCGGGAACCCCAGCTGAAAAACGAAAGTCATCACGGCATGATCCCTCCGAAGCTGGAGTTTCCACGCAGTTAGTCGGGAAAAACTATTCTTTTATAAGCAGTCTTTTGTTATAATTATTTTACTAAAGAAAGAGAGGTAGAAATATGAAGCTTGCAGTTATTTACGACTCAAAAACAGGAAACACAAAAAAGGCGGCAGAATGGATTGCCGAAGGAATGAATGAGATTTCAGGCATTGAAGCCGCCGCCTTTTCAATAGACAGCCTTGATGAAGCCTTTGTGAAAGAGGCTAAGGGGCTTGTGGTGGGGTCTCCCTCCTATGCCGCAGCCCTGACTCCTGCCCTGCACACCTGGCTCCTTGATAAGGGAGGAAAGCTTGAATTCGGAGGAAAGCTGGGCGGAGCCTTTGCAACTGAGCAATATTCCCATGGAGGCGGAGACACTGTCATTCAGAATATCCTGACCATAGAGATGGTTAACGGAATGCTGTGTTATTCAGGAGGGGGTGCCTGTGGCTCTCCCTGTATCCATCTTGGACCCATCGGAGTCAACGACAATATAGAAAAGCACAACGGTATGGACCACTACAGGGATAACTTCAAAATCTTCGGAAAACGCTTTGCAGACAAGGCAAAGACAATTTTCTAAGCCTGCCTCAGGTCAATCAGGAAGGGTCAAGGAGCATTCTCCTGAGCCCTTCCGCTGAGTCCACGAAGTTATCAGCGCCTTTCTCCAAAAGCTCCTTCCGGGTACGGTAACCCCATAATACGGTAATCATCCTTAGTCCGGAATTCACCGCGGTCGCCACATCCACCTCGGAATCACCAATATATACAGCATCGTCCTTGGCAACACCCATTTCCTTCAAGGCTATATCCAATAAGTCCGGAGCAGGCTTTCTTGGGACTCCTTCCCTGGAACCTATGCTGCTATCAAAAAGACTCTTAAAATACTTGTCTGCAAGGGCCTTTACATCGGAATCCCCTTTATTCGACACTACCGCTGTCTTCAGACCCTTCGCCTTAAGGCTCCTCAAAAGCTCTGTAATCCCTTGGAAGGCCTTTGTCTTGTCTGCGGAGTGCAGGTGATAATAGCTCTTGTGTTCTTCCAAGACCTTTTTTTCCTCTGTCTGTGGGGTTCCGGCCGGCACACTCAGGTGAATGAGCTGAGCCATTCCATTCCCTACAAAGCTCCGTACCTCTTCCCGGCTTCTTTGTGGGAATCCATAGGTCTGAAGGGAATGATTGACGCTGCTGGTAAGGTCATCAAGAGTATCAAGGATGGTTCCGTCCATATCAAATATCGCTGCTTTGCAAGTCATTTTGCTCCTTCTCCTTCCACAATTTCTGCATCGTAGGCTTTTATCTTACAAGTCCGCCGTGGAAATACATTCGTAGACCTTGCTGTCTTTGCAGTATATTTCTTCGTAGCCCTGAAACCAGCTAAAGTCGCCGTTTACGCTGCACTTGTAGGTGTATTCTCCGTCTTCAAAATATTCAGGGCCGCGATAAGGCATTTTTCGGTCTGCACAGAAGTCGTGAGAGTCCAGATGGCTTGAAGGAGCTTCATTCATAAAGGCTGCATAGGTATTTACATTTGCTTCAAGGCGAAAGTCAATCAGCTGGTTCAGCTTTGTAGAGCTGGCAGAGGCTGGTGACATCATACATTCTCCATTACGAACCAGATAATCAACAGTTACATTCATCAAATTGCTTATCTGAATAAGATTTGAAATGTCCGGATAGGCCTGACCCGACTCCCATTTTGCAACTGCCTGACACGAGACATTCAGCTTTTCTGCTACTTTTAGTTTTCATAAGCTTTGAAGGTCTGACCTTGAAATATCCTTATAAATTTTACGTAATTCCTTATCATAGCTTTTTAGCGGCAGATTTTTTCGCCGGGCTAACTCAAGATAGGAAGCATCATAATAAGAAAGAGAATAAAGTTCTGCCAGCTCAAAAACCCTCTGTCTTATTTCATTATCCATTTGTAGGTCAGTATAAATCGGAAGCTGTTGTAAATCATAAATGATATCCATTGCATCCGCTTTTGAAATAACACTCCTGCCTTCTTTATTTTTACGACATTTATAAAGAAGAAAGTTCTCAATTTCATACCAGAAGAGCTGAGGCACATAAAGCTGACCCTTGTTTTCAAGAATAGATTCTATTTCTTTTGCACAAACAGAAAGTTCATCACTGCAAAGACCATTCAAAAGATAGGCCGCCATAAAAGAGGTGTCTACAACACAGCAGGGAAAGGTGTCAGTTTTTTCTGCCGGCATTCTTCAACTCCTTAAGTTCATCTGCAGAAATCGCTTCACTGTTCTCTTCACGAAGCTGCCTGAACTTTTCTGCCCGATTCAAAATTCTTTGATGTGCGGCAAAAGCTCTTTCATTACGAAGGCTTTGTTTACCCTGCAAAACTGCAACCTGCTTTCCATTCTTTGTGATGTTCACAACAACCCCACTCTGTACCTTACGCAAAAGCTCAGCAAAATAAGTCTTAGCGTCAAAAGAACCAACATCATAAACATTGTTTCCGACACAAACCATATCCAGTGCCATAGCTACTCCTGCAAAAATAATCTGCCTTCATAATAACACAGGATTTACAAAAATCAACTAGAATTCCAACTAGTTTTTATTTCTTTCGATGAAATCGCAGACAGTCTTTTTTACCAGCTGCTCCTGACCTTCCATCATGTGACCGCCGCCTTCAAGTGGTAGAAAGCTGCAGTCTTTGAGTTTAGAACTCCAAGCCTGAGCCTTTTCAAAGCTGGCAAGCTTATCATCCTTTGCATTGATAATCAGAATGGGGAGCAGGATTTTCTCCATATTGTATTCCACAGGATAATTGGACATGACTGTGTTTGAAATTTTGCTGTCGAACACAATGCCGGCTTTTTTGTCTTTCATTGGTAGAATCAGCTTCAGGGCAGCCTTAGAATCCATTCCCATAAGTTGCTTGAAGAGGGGGCTTATGAGCCACATGGCAAAATCGTTGCAAAAGAAAGGCGGAGGACCTGCATAAGAAGACTTCTTTTCAGGGTTTTCGGTAGCCGGGTAGTGTGGGACTCCCGAGCTGTAGAGGATAAGTCCCTTCAAGCGCTCTGGATGCATAAGGGCGAACTTGATGGCGCAGGTTCCTCCTGCTGAGGTGGCAAGCATATAGACCTTTTGGAGCTTCAGCTGGTCAAGCAGCTCTACAAGTGCCTGGACCTGCATTTCGATTGTCGCATTCTCCGGGAGGTCGCTTCCAGGGTAGCCGAAGCGGGAGGGAGCTATGATCCTGTATTTATCGACATAGGGAGAGACTATATCATAAGCTTGGTCATAACCGCCGCAGATACCGTGAATACTCAGGATAGTGGCGGGGTCTTCTTCTTGTCTGGGTATGGCTGTTTCTCTGAGGAGGCCTGTTTCTCTGCGGAAGCCCTCTGTTGGGCAGACTCCCTCGTCAAGGTAAGAGATTTTTCCATAGGAGGTCATAAGCGATTGAGCTTTTGCTTGGTAGCTGGCCAATCTTGCTTCTGCTTCTTTTTTGATTTTTGAAAAAGAGGCTGAACCGCATATAAAAAACACGATAAGAAGACAAGAGATTATCAAAAGTATCATAAGCTTTCTTTTCCTCATTTCCCTTCTCTTTGATTTTCCACGGCTCTGTGCAGCTGACCAAAATTACGGATATGGGCGTAAAGAAGCTTTTTTACTTCTTCCATATTCTCTTCCTGGCAGCCGGGGGCTAGGTCGAGCTTTTGAAAAAGAAAGAGGACAGGCCCGTAAAACTCCAGGGCCATAAGCTTCTCATCCTCTTTTTTGAAAAAGCCTCCCTTTATAAGGGCTGAAAAGGTTTTTGCCTGGCTTTTTACCACTCCGTCAAGAAAAAAAGCCTTGTAGCACTCTGCGAACCTAATGTCCTCCGCTTCCCGCTGCAGGAGTCTTCGGAACTTTGCAAGCTCAGTCTGGCCTGTGAAGGCCTGCACGATGTTCCAAACCATCTGGCAGAGCTTCTTTTCACTGAGTTTTTTGTAGCCGCTGATGAGGTCTCCATCCAGGGCTTCCGGGGCTTGGAAGCTTTTATAGACCTCATGAACCTCAAGGCTCATCTTCTCCACTATTTTATCCAGAATTTCTTGCTTGCTTTTGAAGTGCTTGTAGAGGGCGCTTTCCCTGACTCCTACCAGCTTGGCTATATCTCGGACAGAGACCCCGACAAAGCCTTTCTTTGAGAATAAATCCAGGGCTGTGCTGAGAATCAGCTTCTTTGTGTCCATATGGCTCCCTGGTAAGTGAACAAATCTTCACTTACTCTTCTGTAGTAATTATGTTAGTGAACGATTGTTCACCTTTCCTACTAATAACTTAGTGAACGATTGTTCATCTTTCCTACTAATAATTTAGTGAACAAGTGTTCACCTGTCAAGTAATTTTCTGCAGGTAAGGATGGTATATAGAAGGGTTTGGGCAAAGGCAAGCAGCAGAGAGATTACTCCATAGACTCCAGCCTTAAGACAGAATTCTGTGAACCAGAAGGTGGGAAGAAAGCTGGCGAGATATTTAACCTTGTCCTGAAGGAAAATGGAGGCCAGGGGGCCAAGAGTCAGGATTCCGCTGAATTTTGAGAAGGCAAGTCCTTCTACCTTGTTGGAGGCAAGAAGGGTAATCAAGCAGACAGTCCATATTCCTGTGAGAAAACTGAATAGACAGCCAGTAAAAATCTGCAGCAGGCTTATGTCAGAAAGATGGAGAAAAATCTCCACCAAGAAGGCGTAAATGGCTGCGAGGGCAGAAAGGAAAACAAGTCTGGTTAAGATATAGCCTCTTTTCCCAAGCGGTGTGACGCAGAGGTATTTCATGATGCCCTTGTCTCTTTCCTCAAGAATTACCATGAGCCCTGCATAGCCGAACATGATGGGGGTGGAAAAAATAAGGATCAAATCAAAAAGAAGGTAGTAGGGCGTGAGTATTCTATGCCAGCCCCAGCGATTCTCCAGAAGGACTTCCAGGGCAGGAAGTCCAAGCCTGAAAAGCAGACCCAGGAAAAGGGGAAGAATCGTCATTGCGGCAAGCATGGCATCCTTAAAAATCTCTTTGATAAAACGGGAAAAGGAAATATAAAGGGCTTTCATAATTCTGCGCCTCCTAAGCTTTTGAACATTTTATCTACAGCCTTTTTTGCCAGAAAGAAAAGAATCAGGTTCCAGATAAGAAGGCTGAGCAGGGGGAGAAGCTTTTCTACTAAAAGCGCATATGCCGGGGTCAAGGCTGCTATGATTCCACTACCCGCTGGGGCTGCAGGATTAAATGCAGTTAAGGCTTCGGTTCCTGCAGAACCTGTCAGGAACAAAAGTCTCATTGCGGCCTGCCCCGGATGAAGCAGCCAGACCGGGTGTGTAAGTTTTCCAAAGGGGAAGAAAAAGGCCGGGCCGCTTATAAGGATTTCCACCGGCAGAGAAAGAATTATAAATTGATTGAGGCTGCGGGCTTTTGTTGCAATTAAAAGTCCCCAGGTCGAAAAAAGAAATGAAGCACCGGCAAGTCCGATAAGGGCAAAGATGGAAAGACTGTGGCCGCTCCCAAAGGCAATAATCATTCCGACCAGCAGACCTGCAAGCATAAAGCTGATGGATTTAGAGAGAAGATAAGCTCTGCCTGTTACCGGAGAGACAGCGAGGGAGCAGTTTACCCTCTGACTTTTTTCCAGCAGGATTACAGCGCCCATAAAAAAAAGTCCCATGGCGGCCGGGTCTGCAAAAACTAAAAGCCTCATGACAAGGTCACCGCTTTTTCCAGGAAGATAATGCAGGATAATCAGATAGACAGCAATAAAGATAGCATAAACAAAAAAGATTCCATACTTAAAAAGAAAAAAGAGGTCCCCTTTTAAAAGCATCAAGAGCTTTGGAAAATTATGCTTTTTCAATTAAGCCCCCTTCCTGTGACTTCCATAAAAATATCGCCCAGGTCAGGCTCCATGGAATGAATGGTCAAAAGTCTGCCATCTTTTATAAGTTCCTTAAGCTTATCGTCTTTGCCGGATTGGGTTATATTACATTGCCCTTCTTTCTCTTTTTCATTTTCGAGGTAGGTGTAGCTGATGATGCCGGCTCCTTTCCTCATTATAAGATTGTGGGGAGTGTCCAGAGCCTTTACGTGTCCGTCCACAATAAAGGCTACCTGATCACAAAGCTCAGCTGCATCCTGCATGTTATGAGTTGTAAGGATGACAGTTTTCCCCTGAGCCTTTTCCTCAAGAATCATATCCTTCATAATGCGGCTGTTAGAAGGGTCAAGGCCGCTGGTGGGTTCATCAAGAAAAAGCAGCTGGGGATCGTGAACAAGAGCCTTAATAAAATTAAGCCGGCTCTTCATACCCTTTGAATAACTGGAAACTTTTTTGTTCTTATCGCGGCCAAGACCAATCTGCTCCAAAAGAGAGTCAATATCACGGGGCTCTTTTTTATAGAGGGAGGCAAAGAAGCGGAGATTTTCTACGGCGGACAGTTTTTCATAAAGGCTGGGAAACTCAAAATCAATTCCGATCTGCTCGTAGTAATCATCCTTCTGCTTACGGACTTCCCTGCCGAAGACAGTGACGCTGCCTCCGTAATTTTTCAAAAGACCAATCAGGATTTTCTGCAGGGTGCTTTTGCCTGCTCCGGAAGGTCCAAGAAAGCCGAAGATTTCTCCCTGGCCCACCTCAAAGCTCACATCTGTGATAAAGGGCTTTTTGTCGTAGCTGAAGGCACAGTCTTTTACGCTTATCATTTTTCTCTCCTGGATTTTTCTTTAGTGTCGGAAGATGAAGCCTTATCTGCCCTGCTGTCCGCCTTGACTGCTGATTTACTTCCAGCGGCAGTCATTTTGAACATCTGCTCAACAGCAGCACGGGTCTGTGCTCTGTCTTCAAGATATTTTTCTGCCTGCTTTAATCCATCAGCCAAATATTCTTCTTCAATACTGTGATGGCCCTTTATTAAAATGCTGTTTGGATAATAGCATTCCTTGTAATAGAATAATTTATCAAAGGAATCTTTGAAATGAAATAATTCATCATCCTTTGCAAAAATGCCGAAGCTTCTGACTTTTTGTTCTTCTGGGATAGCTTCATATTTTTCCATTTTACGAAAATCAGATAATACTTTATCTGAAAGAATTATGGGATTACCACTTGTCCGGTCCTTTAGTTTTGGAATTTCAATAGAAGGATATAAACAAGGATTTATAACAAGTTTGTCTATTATATCTTCATACTGCAGAACATAAAAAGCTCCAAGAGAGGCTCCAATTAAAATATCGATTTTTTCTCTCTTACAGTAGCTTCGGATAAGACACTGAGTTTTTTTTACATCAGTATGCAAATCTGGAAACGGAATTGAATGAATGTTCCAGTTTGTTAGAGTCTTTTTTAGTGTTTCAAAAGTTCCGCCTTTTGGATTTCCCATAAAGCCGTGAATGTATAAAGCGTTTATCTTCATAATTTCCTCCATGTATTTATATAATTAAATATCCAACTTAAAATCACCACGGATTTTCTGAGCAAATGTCTCATCCTTTTTTGCGTTCTTTACATATTTTCTATAACAGCTCTTGCAGCACTGGGCATACTGAAAATATATGTCATTGTTTCTGTTGATAACCGGGTCGCAGAAATGGCCCTTATATGTAAATCTCTTTTTACAAAAAAGGCAATTTGTTTCTCTTTTTCGAAAATTAAATACATGCCCTACAGGACCTTTTGCATAGGAGTCAAAATATTCGGTAAAGAAAGGACTTTCGATTTTTACAAAAGAGTTTGTGCATTCATCTTCTGGTTCGGCACAGAGATGAATCACTCCATCCCAGCTAAACCCGTTGTTCTCTGCATAATGATAGGCTTCAGCAAAACTTTGGGCATAACCGAGATATTTCCAATTGTCTTTTTTTATATCTTTATATGCATATTTTTTCTGCCATTTTTTAATCTCTCTATTGAGCCGAAAACCCAGAGAATATGGCAGGTAAGAATCGAGAGTTGATAAAGCATATATTTTAAATTGAAGAGGAAATCTTAAGCTGTAAAGAAGCCAATATAA
>JAILBN010000049.1 GCA_024680915.1 Treponemataceae bacterium
TTGCAATGAAAATGCTTATAAGAATTTTATCCGCTAAAAAAGATGCCAGCGAAAAAGAATTACGTCAGATAGAAATGCTTTCCCACTCCTACGACCTTACAGATAAAAAATACATAGACCCCATTCTCGCGGAGATGAAATAAGGGAAATATGTTATATTTTGTGAGCCTTATCCGAAAATCCTGTCAAAGTCCCTGTCATAAAGCTCACTCAAGCTTGTAATCGTAAAGTCCTGTCCGTAATCTCTGCCGGCCTCATGCAAATCAGAAGCAGGTCTTTCTATCAAAACGGATTTACATCCAAAGCGCTGGGCCACAAGCACATCCCTCTTGTCGTCCCCGATCATAAGCATATTCTCCGCCTCTGCGTGAAAAAAGGCAGCTATGTCGTAAAGACCCTTGGGATTAGGCTTTTTGAAGCCACAGGATAAAGAAGAGACATACATATCAAAGTAGGGGAGAAGGGGTCCGTTGTAATTTTTGTGCAGCTGGTCCGGCATACCGGTGGCAACGTCAGTAAGAACCGCAATTTTAATTCCCCTTTCGCGAAGAGCCTTTAAGCAGGGTATGGAGTCCTCATAAATCAGCGGATTTAGCTCCAGGGCCTCAAAAAAGATATCAATGATTTTTGCGACAGGTATCGAGTCCGGCAGCATCCATCCAGCAGTTACATCCTTAAAAATTATCTCCGGCTCAATATCGGCTTCACGAGGCTTTACCCGGGGATTATAGTCCGTAAGAATTTGAATTGATTTTTCAATCTGAGCCTCCGTCAGCCCCAGTCCAAGCTTTTCGTTCACATAGTCGAAGCATTTTTTGTAGTTGGAGATCCAGCTAAGATGCAGGCCCTGATATTCCATAAGAGTGCCGCCCAGATCAAAAACAGCCAAATTAATCATATCTTCCCACCTTTCTTTTCCTTTCAGAATAAAGGATTTTGCAGGTCTTGTATATTATTTTTTTTTATTTGGGTGTTACCGGCCACATGGCAGCGGCCAGCCGGGCTTTGCGCACTTCGCCGTCTGCCGCGGCTCATTCCGGCGAGACCTGCCGGAACTAACCTTCGCAACATAGTTGCTCGGAGACTCACTAAAAACAATCCCCCGGCCTGTTTTTGCCCTGCTTCGCAGTGCCGTTCCCTAGGTGCTCCAATCCCTGACACAGCCTTTCCCCAAAATGTAGATTTTTATCAGGAATGAGGCTATTATTCATGCCTGAGGAAAATATGTCAGGAAACACTAAGCTAAAGCCCTTCAACGAGAAAAATCTTCCTCTCTTAGTCGATAGGGTTCTGCCCCTTTGGAGTCCGCCCTCAGGCGATGATGACTTCAAACGCTTTAATGTGGAGTTTATAGTCAGGAATAATATTGCAGAAAACAATTACCACTTTGAGCTGCTGGAGGCTGCTTCCGACCGGCTTCTGGCCGCCGCCTTCTTTACACGGAAGGGGGACTCCGGCATGGTGGAAGAATGGTACGAGAAGGAGTCACTTTCCTTTCCCTATGAGCTAAAGGCAGCGAATGACCAGACCCGGGCCTACCTTCGTATGATGGACCAGCGCACCATTTCTCTTATGCAGGCCGATGACATAAAGCTTTCTCTTTTTATCAGCCTGCAGCCCGGTGCTGGTGGCCAGCTTTTGCATGACCTGAGCCATAAGCTCCATGGGGAGGGCTGGAAAAATCTTTTCCTCTGGACCGACGTCGACTGCAACTGGCTCTGGTACGAAAAACACGGCTTTACCCTGGTCGAAGAGGGTATTTACGAGCCCTTCAGCGATGAGAATGAGGATTACAAGACTTATATTTATAGAAAAAGACTGTAGGGATCTTGCAGAGAAAAAGTCCTAAAAAAAGACAAGAAAAAAAGTATGCTGTATAATGCTTATTGAATAGTGACAGAATGAGAACTGGCAGCTGTTTAACTTATCGATAAGAGAGTAAAAATGAAACTGATTCTAACTGATATCGATGATATTAAAATTCCTACCCAAGGGGATTGTCAGATTATCCACTTGAAAAATACCCTCCGATCCTGTATAGGTTGCTTCGGTTGTTGGTTCAAAACTCCAGGAATCTGTGTCCTCCGTGACGGGTATGAGGAACTGGGATCCAAGTTCTCCAAGTGTTCCGAGCTGATACTTGTCTGCCGCCTTGTCTATGGATGTGTAAGTCCTCTTGTGAAAACTGCTCTGGACAGGGCTTTGTCCTATATTCACCCGAATTTTGTTATCCGTAAGGGGGAGATGCACCATAAGCGAAGGTACAAGAATGTTCTCTCTCTTTCTGCATATATTTATGGTCAGAATCTGAAAGAAGCGGAAAAAGAGACTTTTAGAAAATATCTTGAGGCCGTGGCTGACAATTATGACGGACACAGAGGTAATATCTGCTTTTATAATTCCTTGCAGGAGTTGAAGGCTTCTGTATGAAAATAGCTTTTATAAATGGCAGTCCGAAAACCAAGAGGAATACAAGCGGTATAATGCTTCAGAACCTAAGGTTTTTTCTGGAAGAGCATGAAGCCTGCAGCTCAAATATGGAGATTATTGAAATCGGCCTTCATACAGCTTCTGTTTCGGATTCTGATATGAATACTTTGAAGGATGCAGATGCTTGTGTCATTTCTTGTCCTTTGTATATCGACGCTCTTCCGGGCCATCTTTTATCTTGCCTGATGCAAATTGAAAAGTCTGGCCTGCAGAATCCTGCCCTGCGTGTTTACGGCATTGTCAATTGTGGCTTCTACGAGGGAATCCAGGCTGATATCGCTCTTGAGATAATACAGCATTGGTGCGCGGCCTGCAGCTTCCTCTGGTCTGGCGGGCTGGGGATAGGTGGTGGTGGAGGGCTCTCCTTCATGCCTCCCATAAAAGCAGGTACTGGCCCTCTGGTAAAAATAGGCCGGGCTTTGAGGTCTCTGGCAGCTGTTATTTTGAAAGGCTCTTCTCAGGACAATACTTACGAGACTCTGACTTTCCCCAGATTTTTGTACAAGTTGGCTGCGGAGCATGGTTGGCGGAAGATAATCAAAGCTAACGGTGGCAAGGTTAAAGATTTGGGCAGATGCCGCTAAGACAGTGCGAATGAACCTTGTCTCCTACAGCTCAGGCTTTTTCACCGCTCCGTGTCCGGGGCAGATGGTATAGCCCTTGTACTTCTCAAGAAGGTATTCTCTTGCCTCCTTTGCCAGCTTAGGGTCTGTATCCACTCCAGTCATAAGGAAGGGAGCCAGGGCGTTGAATTCCTTTTGCTCTGCGGAGAAGCCCTTTATATTCACGTATATGTCTCCGCTGAATATAAGCTTCAGCTCATGGCAGACGATGACGGTGTCACCCACTACATGGCCGCCTTTCCCTTCGAAAAAGTCGAAGCGCCTTCCTCCGAAAAAATGGCTTCCTATGGGGGCCAGAATCTCCTCCTCCTTGGAAAACTTTTCCCTCCGCCCTACGACTATGCATTTTTCCAGTGCCGGCGGCTTATAGCCTGAAATAATCCTGCTAAGCTTGCAGTAGGGCTCATGAAGGGGATTCTGCTCCCGGAAATCGTTTTTTTCTGCGACCTCCAGGGCGAAGTTGTCATAAGAGCCTCCGCTCATGTAGACTACGTCGAATTCCGAAAGAATGCCCACATGATCCATGTCACCGTGGGTTATGAAGGCAGATTTTCTCATGGTGGAGTAGCCCGGGAAGAGTTCCTTGAAAAGAGAGGTCATTTCCTTTCTGTAGCAGGCAAAGCCACAGTCCACGAAAAGAAGCTCGTCCTCGCTTTGTATAACGTATGTGTTGCTTCTGCAGGGAGGCTCTATGGAGAAGAGAGTCAGCTTGTCGTTGAGCCTCAGGGTAGAGACCTGGGCTTTGAAGGCATCGCCCCTGCGCTCTACCACCAAGGTAGCGAAACGCCTTATATAGTCAAAGGTTTTCAGGGGAGATTTCTTCTGCTCATCCAAGAGCTGCATCATCCTGTTGGCCTGGACAAGGACTTCGTTGGTCTCCTCCTGATTAAGCCCAAGAATCTTTCTCATCTCGTTGGCGAAGGTCACATAGAAGACAGTTCCGTCCAAAAGTCTGTCCGTCACTTCATAGTCAAGGATTTTTATCTCACATATCCTGGATATATCAGCTATAAGGGCCCGTATCTCAGAGGTGTTCTCTATAAAAAGCCCCATCTTGAAATACTGGAAGCCTGTTCCGTTCTCCTGGGAGCTGATGTAGGAGATGTTCACCTGGTGGGAGTTAAGGACTTCAAGTACTGGCATTACAGCTCCGCTTACGTCGGGGAGGGTGAGGACTATCATAAGTATCTGGCTTTCTCCCACTTTGTCAGCCAGGTAGCCGCATTCAGAAAGCTCCTCTGCTATTTTTTCATGCTGTTTCTGGTCTGCAGAAACCTCGATGAAGAGGGTATGAAGATCCACAGCTTTATTATAATTTACTCGGACTATATTTCCTCCCTGGCGGGCTATTATCCGGCCCGCTACAAGAAAGGCTCCAGCCTTATCCGGCATCCTTGTCACATATGTCTTTTTCATGCTTTGCCTTTATCCTTCCGCAGATTATAGCGGATAGAAAAAAACTAAGCTACAGAAAAAAATTGTAATATATTGACAATAGTTTTATATCAAACTATAATCTTGCTCATGAATAAGTTTGATATAAAACAAAAATCGGTGCTCAAGGCCCTCTGCTTTGTCCTTGCAGCCTCAATGCTGCTTTTCTCTGCCTGTGATGCAAAGAAAACCGATTCTGCTGAATCAATAGCAGTTTTTGTTCCTGGCATTGTCTCTGGCAGCCCGGTTTATGAAATGCTGGTGAGCGGAGCTGAAAACGCTGTCTCTGACTATAACAAGAAAAATAAGCTTGATGAGAAGAATAGCGTGAAATGCACCATAATAGAGGCTGGGACAAACCAGTCAGAGTGGAGCGGAAAAATCACGGCCCTCGCTTCTTCAGGGGAATATAGCATGATTCTTTCCTCAAACCCCTCCTTGCCGGATCTTGTCGCTCCTCTTACCTCTCAGTTCCCTGATGTGAAGTTCGTGCTTATGGATGCCTTCCTTGAGGGAAACTCCTCTGTCGCTGCTGTGCGATATAACCAGAGGGAGCAGGCCTTCATGGCAGGCTATGCCGCCGCCCTGGTGTCTGCCTCGGACATGGAGTATGCCAATGACACGCACAAAATAGCCCTTGTGGCAGCCCAGGAATATCCCGTGATGAACAATATAATCTATCCGTCATATGTAGAGGGTGCTAAAGCCGCTGTTCCTGACACCCAGGTTGATTTCGTGGTGGTGGGCAACTGGTACGATGCCTCCAAGGGAATGGAGCTTTCCGATGCCCTCTTCTCGGCAGGTACGGACGTTATCCTTCCCATTTGTGGAGGGGCTTCCCAGGGTGTCATAGCTTCAGCCCAGAAAGCGGGCTTCTATATAGCCTGGTTCGACGACAACGGCTATTCAAAGGCTCCCGGCTATGTAATATCAAGCACGGCCATGGCTCAGGACAAGATGTCCTACGAGATGACCACAAGATATCTTGAGAAAACCATAAAGTTCGGTACATCGGAGACAGTGGGAATAAAGGAAGGCTACATCTCCTTCATAGAAGATGATCCTGTCTACATTTCCTCAGTGCCAGAGAGCGTACGTGGAGAAATCGCCAAGGAGTATGCCCTCATAAAGAGCGGAGAGCTTCTTCTTCCGTCACCGTGATGGGGCCTGTGCTTACGGTCGCATAGCGATTTAGGTCGCAGCCCGACCTGTAAGTTTTCCGGACCTGTGCAGTCAGGTTGGTCTGCCTGAGGCCTGCGTTGCTGCGCGGCCAGGTTGGTCTGCCTGAGGCCTGCGCCCCTGTGCGGCCAGGTTGGTCTGCCTGAGGCCTGCGCCCCTGTGCGGCTAGGTTGGCCCGCCTGAGGCCTACGTTGCTGCGCGACTTAGATCACAGCCCGGCGCCTGGCTGGAGACTGATAAAATGCTGCCTGCCTTTTTTCTGGTTTTTTGAAAAAGCCTGAAAGAAGGGGGCTTTTTGTATCAATATGGGTATTCTTTCTATATATAAAATTACAAAGCAGTTTCCTCGTAAAAGGGTCCTGGACCAAGTCTCCCTGACTTTCGAGACTGGCCGTATGTATGCCCTTCTGGGAGAGAACGGAGCCGGAAAGTCTACCTTGGCCTCCGTCCTGATGGGGACAGTCAAGCCGGAAAGCGGCAAAATCCTGCTTGATGGGGTGGAAATCAAAGATAATCTGGGCGAAATCTGCCATATAGCAGCCGTAAACCAGATTCCTGAGCTCGTGAATTCCATTTCCGTGCTGGATAACTGTATTCTTGGCGCGGAGCCTGTTCTTAAGGGCGGCATCATAAGCCGGAGGTCTGCCAGGACGGAGTTGGAGGTTTTGTGCCGAAAATGGGGCACAGGACCTGTCCTTGATAAAAAGACATACAGCCTTACGGCCCAGGAGCGTTTTTTTTGCGCTCTCTTGTCAGCTCTTTACCGAAAGCCCCATTTCCTGATTCTTGACGAGCCTTCCGCAACCCTGTCGAAAGACGAGAGGACAAGCCTCTTCGAAAGATTGTCCGCGGCTGCCCGTGACGGACTTTGTGTCATTTTCATAACCCACGATATAAAAGAAGCCGTCTCCTACGCTGATTCTATTTACGTCCTCAGGGACGGTTCCCTTTCAGCATCCTTTGAGACCTCCTCTTTCAGAGACTTTAATTTTCAGAATATAGAGGAAAAAATATATTCCTCTATGTTTCATCTTCCTGCTGCCACAGGTGGATCTTCAGCTGTAGGGCAGAGAAGCTTTCTTGCCGAAGGGGCAGCTGAGACCAGTCCAAAGTCTATGATCAGTCAAAGCAGCCCGGCTGGGAAAGAGGGAGAAGCTGGGAAGTCTGCTGCGGCTCTTGCCTCCCGTAGAGCCAGGGAGCCTTCCTATGAGGCAAACTCTCCCTCAGGAACTTATGCTGCCTGTGATGATATCCTTCGCCTTGAAGGAGTATCTGCTTCTCCCTATCGTAAGGCGGCAGTCCGCAAAATCTCCTTTGATGTGAAGCCTGCAAGCATTACCTGCATAATGGGGCAGAAGGAAGCCGGCCTTGAGACTCTTGAGGATATTGTCACTGGAATGAACGATTTTCCCATAAGCGGAAGAATAGTCTATATGGGAAAAATGGTGAGAAGTCTTACCCCCTCGCTTTTACGCAGCCGGGGAACAGGTATAGTTCCCTCCGATAAGACTCACAGGGCCTCTTTTCCCCAGCTTTCCGTGAGGGATATTCTTACCAGTCATTACGGTAAAGAAAATGAGCTTATAAAATTATCCGGGGTGGATATTCTTCCTGAGGAGCCTGTCACGAACCTTTCCGGCGGAATGCTGCAGAGTCTTGTGATTGAGAGGGAGTTGTTCCTGAAGGGCAGGGCGGGGCAGCCTCGGCTTCTGATATTCGCCAATCCTGTCTACGGACTTGATAAAAAGCGGACCGCTGCCATAATAGAACGGATACAGAAAGAAGCCCGCAGGGGAGCGGCAGTTCTTGTCCTTGCCGCGGAAGGCTCGGAGATAGAAAAGCATGCGGACTACTCATACAGGCTTGTGTCCGGGGTGCTTGAGCCGCTGCCTGCGGACAAAACTGCAGGACAGAGGGAGCAAAGTACTTTGCAAAGCGAAGACTCTCCTTCACCGGAGGTGTCTCCCAAGACTGAAGAAGTCCCTGCCAAGCTGACTGCAAAGAAAAAGCTCCTTTTTCATCCCCACTTAGCTTTGCTGGCAGGTTTTGCGGCAGCGGCCCTTCTTATTCTTTTTATGGCTAAGAATCCCTGGAATACACTCCTTTCCTTTTTCACCGCGCCTCTCTCCTCTTCTTATTTCCTTGGGAACTGGTTCAACACAGCCACCCTTCTTCTGACGGCGGCCATTGGTGCTTATGCCTCTATCACCGCCGGCTCCATAAATTTAGGAGGAGAAGGTCAGGTCTATGCCAGCGGCTTCGTAGCCGCCTTGTTCTTGGGCGCGCTGCCTGATCTTTCAGCCGCTGCCGCAATCCCTCTGCTTATATTTGCCGCTGTCTTGTCGGCTTCTGCAGCTACTGTCATGACAGCCCTTCCTGCGGTGCTGAAAAATAAGAAGAATATCGAGGTTCTTCTCTCCTCCTTTTTGCTGTCCGGGGCTGTCATCCCCTGTATAGACAGTGCCATAACCAAGGTTTTCAGGGCAAAGGAGGGGAATCTTCTTGCGACTCCTTTCCTTAAGGAATGCTTTCGTCTGCCTCAGCTCTTGAAGCCCTCCTCCCTTAATATTTCTGTAATCTTCGTGCTGATGGCGGCTGTCGTACTGCTTTACCTTCTTTTGCGGAGCAGGAAGGGCAGAATATTCCGAATCTGCGGCAGTGCCCCTGTCTTTTCTAAGTTGAGCGGCTTCAAGGTTAAAGAGAACTTTATGACCGGAATGGTGCTGTCCGGGGCTTTTCACGGCTTATGCGGTTTCTTCGCAGTGACGGGAACCCATTATACCTGCCACTCAGGCTTTTACTCAGGCTTCGGCTGGAATGCCCTTACGGCCGCCCTTATAGCCGGCAAAAATCCCCTTATGCTGCTTCCTTCTGTATTAGTCCTTTCTTTTATCTATACTGGATGCGAGAAAACAGTCCTTACAGGAAGCATGAATCCTGATATGACTTTTATAATACAGGCGGTGATTCTTCTTTTTGTAACTGTGCAGAAGCATGCCACAAGGAGGGCTTCATGAGATTATTACTGAACGTGCTGCTTTCCTCCGTACCTCTCATGCTGGCTTCTGCCGGTGCTCTTATAAGCGAATATGCTGGTGTCCTTGCTGTTTTTATCGACGGGATGATAAACCTCTCCGCCTTCCTTACTTTTTTATTCACTTATTTTACAGGGAATGCCGCTGCCGCCTGTCTGCTTGCCTGTATCTGCACGGCAGCTGTGACCTTGTTGACTGCCTGGTGCACGGAAAAGACCAAGGCCAATCCTTTCGTCACGGGTATTGCCCTTAATCTTTTCTCCACCGGTTTTACCTCTGTTTGCTCGTCAAGCTTTTTTTCTACCAAAGGAGTCCTTTCTCCAGCTATACTTCAGGGAAAATTTTCTTTTCCTCAAGCTGCCTTCTCTTCTTTGTCGGATCAGACTGCTTTCTTTGCCTTTTTCATTCCCTCCTTGCTGCTGGTCCTTGCCTTGTATCCAATGGTGAAATACACAAAATGGGGACTCCGCCTTGTCGTTACGGGAGAAGCTCCCCTGCTCCTGGAGAAGAAGGGTGTAAACAGCTCCTTCTACAGAAGCTCCTCCTGGCTCTTGGCCGGTGTTTTCGCCTCTCTCGCAGGCAGTATCCTTACTTTAAGATTGTCCTCTTTTGTCCCTAATGTCAGTTCAGGCCGGGGCTGGATTGCCCTTGCCGCTGTATTCCTGGGCAGACGCAATGTGTTCGGGATTATAGCCTCATCCCTGCTTTTCACTGTGGCAGGTTATGCCGCTGATGCAATACAGACTGTCGCAGGCTTCTCTTTTATTCCGCCTTCAATTCTTCCAGCCTTGCCTTACATAGCGGCGACTGTGGTCTTTTTCATCGGGGGAGAAAAGAATAACTCTTCTAAGAATTGAAATAGGCCAAAAGATCCTCGTCATCATCAGGTTCTTTTGAGAAGGTTTTTGCCGGCTCTAGCTTTTCTTCAGTCAGGTTCGCAAATACTTCGTTCTGCTCCAATATGGAGCTGGCTGCTTGCTTGGTAATCTCTGACGGGCCATCTGTTTTTTCCGGCGAAAGACTTGAGATATCCTCTGCTATATCTTCCAGCACTTCTTCTGTTTCTAGGGAAGTTTCTGATGTCTTGAAAGAGGAGAGTTCCTTTGAGAGATTCTTCATGTTCATGCTAGATTCCGTGCTGAGCTCGCTTACCTGCAGCATTTTCTCCACGATGTCATTGGCTCCGGTACGTATTTCGTTGACACCGGTCTTTGATTCCGAGAATATGCCGTGCATCTGGGCCATTGCCTCTGATACGGCCATCTGCTGTGTGTTCAGCTTGTCACACTGGTCGCTTATGCGGGATGCTGTCGTGGCTACAGAATGGGTTCTTTTGTCCAGCTCATTTATTCTTTCGTCCACAGAACGCAGGTCGCCTGTAATGTCATGGAGTGAATTGCTCATGTCCTGAGCCTGCTCGCTTACCCTTGAGAAGGCTTCTGCCGCAAGTCCGCTGGCTCTGTCAGCCTCGTTCACTTTGGATACTATAGCATTTATGGATGCTGATATCCGGCGGGAGTTGTCGGCTGTGGACTCCGCAAGATTCCTTATTTCCTCCGCTACTACGCTGAAGCCTTTTCCTGCTTCTCCCGCATGGGCGCTTTCTATTGCTGCGTTCATGGACAGTATATTAGTCTGCTCTGCGACCCCGTTTATGATTTCAATTATGTCTCCTATCTCGTCAAGCTGTCCTGTAATTTCTGTCAGAAGGTCCGTCGTTGCGCTTATCTTGCTGTCTCCGTCACTTACGAACTGTTGTATGCGCTCCGCATTCTGGGATTTCTCTACAGAGGTGTCTGTTATGACGGTCACCAGCTTTGCCATCTTAGTCAAGTCCTCTGAATTCTGGGAGATTGAGTCGAACTGCTGCTGATTGTCCACCACGAGGGCAAGGGCTATGTCTGACATTTCCATGAGTTTTTCCATGGAGCTTTTTACTGCGGCCTCAAGAAGCTCGAACTGTCGATTCAGGGACTCTATGCTGGTGCGTATCTGATGTGTAGCCGCGGCTGTTTGTGTGGCAGCTCCCTCGTATGTGTTGCCGAACTGCACGGCTATGGCTGCTCCTCGTTTGACCTCCTGAAGAATACTGTCTAGGGCTTGTACTGTTCCTTTCAGTTCCCTGGTGAGATCGCCGACTTCATCCTTCTTCTTGTCAGAAAGCTCTACGACAAAGTCTTTCTCAGACAGCTTTTTCGATGCGTCCCTCAGTTTCATTATTCGTTTCGTGATTTTTCCGGTGGCGGCTCTTGTTATGAAGAATGCGGTTATTGCTGACGTACCGATTATTATCAAGGTCAGATAAAGGAACTGATAGTACTTTTTCCAGCAGAATTCTGTAAGGCCCTTGCAAAGCCCGCTAAGAGCTTTGTTGAAGGTCTCGTTTATATATACGATGTTTTTCTGAGTCGTCGAAATGTTGTATATGATGTTCTCAAGCTTTGAGGTGTCCTTGAATCCTGAAAGCTGTTTTACCCCTTCTATGAGACCGTTTGTCTTTACCGAGAGCTTTATAGATGATTCTATATCAGGACTATCGACCATGGCCTTGTATTGCTCGGACAGCGCATCGAAACTTGGTTGGATGTAAGTCCAGGTTTTTATGACAGATGTAACTTTTTCTGCCATTTCTGCATCGAGATTGTTCAATATGTTCGAGTTGTCCAGGTCCGTGAATATAAGGTCAGCATCTTCCCTCAGTTTTTCCCAGTTTTTTGAGACTTCGTCATATAGGAATTGCCTAGCGAAGATAGCGTCGCTGTAAGATACAAGCTTCAGTACTATTGCATCCGCGTCTTTTGCTTTGGACTCATAATCACGGAGTTTCATTATCTGCATGAAGCACAGGAACATAAAAAGACTTATCACTAAAGCTACAATGAGCAGAGAAATTATGATCGTCTGAAATTTAGCGTTAAGTTTCATTTTTAACCATCCTGTGTTTAATGCTTACCCTTATATATTAGAATATAACAGGAAGATGAAAAAAGAAACTCAAAAAAATGCTTTTCTTAATAAATTCTTAATTTTTCCGAAAAAAATTTTTATTTTTATCAATTACTATTTTACCGATTACATGGAGCAGGACTTATTTATTTTCTTAAGTTGCCTTATGCTACCTCTTGAAGGTATTTCAAAACTTTGCTAGGTTTAATTTGTATACAGAAAAATCAGCAGTATTCAGGAGGAAACGATACTGTATGGGAAAATATCAGCCTTTCGGTCAGATAAAACTTGATGCTCGCTCTTGGCCGGATAATGTCATTTCAAGACCCCCGGTATGGTGTTCTGTCGATCTTAGAGATGGGAATCAGGCTCTTCCTGTTCCTATGACTGTGGACCAAAAGCTTGCTTATTTTGATTTGCTGCTTAAGATAGGCTTCAAAGAGATTGAGATTGGTTTTCCTGCAGCCAATGATACTGAATTTGTTTTCGTCAGGAGGCTCATTGACGAGAAGCTTATACCTGAGGATGTGGCTGTCCAGGTCCTCTGCCAGGCCAGGGAACCCCTCATCCAGCAGACTATGAAAGCCGTCAACGGGGCTTCTCATGTAATCTTTCATATATATAATGCGGTTTCCGACATACAGAGGGAATTCACTTTCGGAATGACACGGAAGGAACTGGTGGAATTCGCCTGCAATGGAGTGAAATTCGTGAAGGCCAACACAGGTCTGGCTGGTGATAGGACAAAAATTCAGCTGGAATATTCTCCTGAGGAGTTTTCGGCCACTGATGGTGATTTCTGTGTTGAGATATGCCACCGGGTATACGAAGAATGGGCGCCTTCTGCTGATAATCCGCTGATTATTAATCTTCCTGCGACTGTGGAGACAGCCTCCGCGAATATTTTCGCTGATCAAGTCGAGTATTTTATAAAGCACTTCGAGGATGCCGCCGGTATTCATGAAAGATTACCTGACGGGAGAATATGCGGAGGCAAGGTTTTGATAAGCCTTCATAACCACAATGACAGGGGTACCGGAGTCGCCAGCGCGGAGCTGGGGCTGCTTGCAGGAGCTTCCCGTCTTGAGGGAACTCTTTTCGGTAATGGTGAAAGGACAGGCAATCTTGATTTGATCACAGTCGCAATGAATATGTTCACTCAAGGAATAGAGACTGGTCTTGATTTCAGCCGTATAAATGATGTCTGCGTCCAGTTCTCTAACCTTACCGGTATGTCTGTTCCCGTGAGACAGCCTTATGGAGGAGCCTTGGTTTTCACTTCATTTTCCGGCTCCCACCAGGATGCCATCCGCAAGGCTTTTGCTGCCAGGGCTTCAGCCGGTGACGAGAACGCCCGTTGGAGAGTCCCCTATCTTCCCCTCGACCCTAAGGATGTCGGACGTGAATACGAGGAGATTATAAGAATCAACGCTCAGAGCGGTAAAGGCGGTGCTGCCTGGATCCTGGAGAACCGTTTTGGGGTCATTCTGCCGAAGGAAATGCAGATTATAGTCGGTAAAGCGGTTAAGCTCGCCGCCGACAAGGCCCACAAAGAGCTGCTTCCCGATGAGGTTTACAAGGTTTTTGCTGACGGCTGGCTTAATACGACAGAGCCCCTTTCTGTCCTGGATATTGTGGAGACCCATATGGACGGCAGTGATACTCGGGATAATGTTATGTGCCGTACCAGCATAATGTGGAACGGGAAACAGTATTCTGTAGGAGGCAGGGGAAACGGTCCTGTGGCAGCTTTCTCCCAAGCTCTCGCCTACACTCCGGTCCCTCCTTTTTCTGTCACGGATTTTCACGAGCACTCCATAGGTTCTGGTTCTGATACTGATGCTATGGCTTATGTCAGGATTCATTTTGAGAACGGAGGTGTTCACTGGGGAGCAGGAAAAAGCTCCAATATCGGTCGTGCGGGTATAAATGCCATAGTCAGTGCCATAAACAGGCTTTGTGTATAAAATCCTTCAACTTTCTTGTACAAAAAAATGTACACTTTTTTTATTCAATGTATAAAAAAGTGTACATTTTTTTTTATCGATAGCAATAAATTATTATTTTTCCTTAAATTTTTATTTTTTTATTTTTTTTTCCTAAAAACTTGTTTTTAAGAAAAAATGTGTTATGGAAATATTAATCCTTAAAGTATAAAGAGATATAGTAAGTACAGTCATGGTGTCCAGAAAATCCGTAATTTTTTAAATTAACATTCTCCTTAATTTTTCCTTAAAAAATAAAGAAAATAGAAAATTGGCACAGTTCTTGCAAGTGTATATGTGGAAACTGTCAGTGTGTACAAAAGCATAATAACAGTTTCAAAGGGGTAAAATTATGGAAAACAGTATTTACAGCAGCTACATCAAGCAGATACTCAGGTATCCGCTTATGAGTTTTGAAGAGGAAATTGAGCATTCAAAGCTCATTCATAAAGGTGACAACAATGCTAAGATGCGTCTTGTGCAGGCTAATCTCAGGCTTGTGGTCAATATCGCGAAAAAATACGAGAATCCATATGTCTCCATCATGGATCTTATACAGGAAGGAAACATCGGTCTTTTGTCTGCGGCTGGGAAATATCATTATTCCTACAAAACCCGTTTTTCTACATATGCTTATGCATGGATATCACAGGCTATAACAAGATTCCTTCAGACAAAGGTTTCTGCGATAATGCTGCCTAACCGCAAGGAAGAGCTGCTTCGCAAGATCCGGACCGAACAGTCCAGGCTTTTTCAGTATTTAGGACATGATCCTTCCTATGCTGAGATTGCAGAAAGCTTAGGAATTTCTCTTAAGGATGTGAAAGAGAGTCTTGCCTGCTCATATTCTGTCGTCAGTATCAATTCTGGTGATAAAGATGAGAACGGTGCCTGTCTTTGTGATTTGATTCCTGACAATCACTTCACCCCGGAAGGTGCCATGATGGAAGAAATTGACAAGCAGGAGGTTCATGAAATGGTTGAGAAGCTTCCTTCGATGGAAAAAAGTGTCATTTTCAATCGTTTCAATTTTGCCCATGACGAGAATGTAAAGACCCTCCGTCAGTTGGGTGATCAGCTTGGTGTCTCAGCAGAGACGGTCAGACAAGTTGAGATTCGTGCTCTTCGTCATTTGAGGACAAATTACAAGAATAGCGAAGAATATCGTCATGCTTGAATGATTTCCGGACAGCTTTACCCCCTGTCCGGAAAAGTCATTTCTATAGTCGTGTCCCTTCTTGCTTGACCGCTCTCAATAAAAAAGCTACTATGGTATGTGTCTGCTAAAGCCCCTTGACTTTGGGCTTTGTTCAGGTTCAGAGATATGCCGGATAAAAAACGTAAGCAACTTTCCAGTAAAAAGATATTTATGATTACCCTTATAATACTTGGTGTGGGTACTATTATGCTCGTCGCCAGTATTCTGTTCGCCCCAAGGGCGGAGCCTGCTCAAGAAGCTTTGCAGCCTGCCTCTGAGCCGGCACCGGGGAAGCTTTCATCCGATTCATCTTCCGTAGATCTTTCAGATACAGTATCGACCGCTATTCCTCCCCAAAGCCGCCCTCAGTCTCCTGCTGCAGAAAAGCCTTCTGCGGATACTTCTGAGTCACGGACGGATAAAACCACTGCTGCCCAGGAAGCTCCTGCGTCTCCTGAAGCTGATATAATAACCATTGAGGTCAAAAAATCAGAAACAGAGAAAGAGTCTCAAAAGCCTGCTGTCACTGTGACACCAGCTTCTGACGGTGCGAAGCTGGTCTTTGTCTTTGATGATGCAGGCCACAACCTTAACCAGCTTAAGCCCTTTTTGGAGCTTCCCTTCGATTGTGTCATCGCGGTTCTTCCTGCCTTGCCCCATTCCGGGGATGCGGCTTCAGCCGCCCGTGAAGCAGGGAAACAGGTTATTCTGCATCAGCCCATGCAGGCTGTGAATCTTTCCACGGACCCGGGACCATCAGCCATAAAGCCGGATATGCATACCTATGAGATAGAGGCTTTGGTCAAGAAAAACCTGGCGGAGGTTGGTCCTGTGTCAGGTGTCAATAATCACGAGGGCTCTTTGATCACCGCCACTCAGAGTGCCATCGGCGCTGTCCTTGACGTTTGTAAGGAAGAAGGCATTTTCTTCCTGGATTCAAGGACCAATGCAGAGACAAAGGCTCCCCTTGCGGCAAGGGAAAGGGGTATGACGATATATGAGCGTGATATTTTCCTGGACAACACTCAGTCCAGGGAGGATATCATAGCCATGATTAATAAGGGACTTGCAGTCGCTGATAAAAAGGGACATGCCATAATGATCGGTCATATCTGGTCCGACGGGCTTGCCGCGATTATTGAGGAGCTTTATCCTCAGTTGCTGGCGAAAGGCTATGTTTTCACCGATCTTTCCGGCTTGGATTAAGTCCGGGATGACAGAAAAAACGGATCGTCTTGAATGAGTCCTTCAGAATCGGCGAAAAGGAAAACTATATGAAAGTACTTGGAATAGAATCTTCTTGTGATGAAACCGCCGCCGCCATAGTCGAGGATGGTAAATATATCCTCAGCAATATTATAGCGACCCAGATTCCCTTTCATCAGATATATAACGGAGTCGTGCCTGAGATAGCCAGCCGTAAGCATGCGGAATGGATACTTCCCGTGGTAAGACAAGCCCTGGACGAAGCCAAGCTTACCATGAGCGATGTGGATGCCGTGGCTGTCACTAACCGGCCTGGGCTTATGGGAGCCCTGCTTATGGGACTGACCTTCGGCAAGACTTTAGCCTGGTCCTTGGGAAAGCCCTTCGTGGCTGTGAACCATATGCTGGGGCACCTCTATGCCTCCAATCTTGTCCTTCCGGGAGGAGAGGATCTTATGGCCGGCGTGGAGTATCCCTACTTGGGCCTCTTGGTATCAGGCGGTCATAGCATCATCTGCAAGGTCAACAATTTCGATGATATAGAAGTCCTTGGAACCACTATAGATGACGCTGTGGGAGAGGCTTTCGACAAGGTGGCCAAGTTCTACGGACTGGGTTATCCCGGTGGCGTCAAAATAGACAAGCTTGCTAAAGAGGGAGACCCTGCCGCCGCAAAATTCCCTATGCCGGTCCTCAATAAGGGGGATTCGGATGAGCACCGTTACGATGTCTCTTATTCAGGTCTTAAGACCGCTGTAATAAATCAGCTGGATCAGTTCTGGTGCCAGGGCTATGAGAAGACAAACGAGAATATCTGCGCCGCCTTTCAGGAGACGGCTGTAAAAATCCTTTTAAGAAAGCTTTTCAGGGCAGTGGATGATACCGGCATAAAAACCGTTGTGGCAGGAGGCGGTGTGGCCGCTAATTCCAGGCTGCGTTCCATGCTTGCCGAAAGAAGCGATATCCGCTGTATTTTCCCTCCCTTGAAGCTCTGTACCGACAACGGGGCCATGATAGCCGGAGTGGGTTATCACTTCCTGGCCAGGGGTGACAGAAGTCCTTGGACGACCACAGCCTGTGCCCGTATTGTGGAGTTCAAGCGGGGCCTTAAGCGCTAGTTCAGCAAGCTCTAAAAAAAAGGGCTGTCCGAAAAACGCCTTTGAAAAATGAAGTGTCCGAAAAGGGCGTTTGTTCAAAAAAAACGGGTCATCCTCACTTGGAACGACCCGTAATATAGTCTCTTTTCAGTTTTTCTACAAAGTATCCACGAAGCTCTTGAAGGCTTTCCGTCCTTCTTCCGTCCTCTTGTAGACGCCGGCATCCTCAAGAACATGGCTGAAAACAAGGCCTGTCTCCTCTTTAAGGATGGCTTCCGCATTTTTCTCGTTGAAGTCAGTATGCTTTTTCAGGATTTCCTGAGCCCAGTCGGCATGCTTTGAAAGAAGCTCGTCCTCTCTTAGGTTCCTGCCGGCCAGCATGGCTTCCTGGAGCAGAGACAGCTCTTTTTTCAGGCGGCTGGGCAGGACTGCCAGACCCATGACTTCTATAAGACCTATATTCTCTTTCTTTATATGGTGCAGGTTTGCATGGGGATGGTAGACCCCCAGGGGATGCTCCTCTGTGGTTATGTTGTTCCTGAGGACCAGGTCCAGCTCGTATAGGTCTCCCTTTCGGCGGGCAATAGGGGTAATGGTGTTGTGGGGCTCTCCATTGGTCTCCGCCAGAATGAAGGCCTCCTTGTCTGTGTAGGACCGCCATTTTTTCAGTATATGATCGGCGGCGTTCGTAAGCTCTCCTTTATCGGCGGAGTCAATGCGGATAAGGGACATAGGCCATTTCACTATACCGGCCCTCACATTTTTGAAGCCTGGCAGGGTGAAATCTGTCTCCACCGGAGCCTTGGCCATGGGGAAGGTGTAACGCCCTCCCTGGAAGTGGTTGTGGGTAAGGATCGATCCTCCCACTATGGGGATGTCCGCATTGCTCCCCAGGGTGTAGTGGGGGAACTGAGTCACGAAGTCC
This sequence comes from Treponemataceae bacterium, assembly GCA_024680915.1. Classification (GTDB taxonomy): domain Bacteria; phylum Spirochaetota; class Spirochaetia; order Treponematales; family Treponemataceae; genus Treponema_I. The sequence goes on from JAILBN010000049.1 coordinate 18,119, forward strand.
AGCAGCCTTACGAAGGTATTCCTGTCTATTTTCATGGGGATATGATCCCCGCTCAGGATGATGCAGTGCTCGTTGTAGTATACGTAGGGAGAGTACTGGAAGAACCAGCTTTCGCCGTTGAGGGTGATGGGCATGATGCGGTGGTTCTGGCGGGCGGCATGATTCATCCGTCCAGCGTAGCCCTCGTTCTCCTTGCAGAGAAGACATGCCGGATATCCGCCCTGTTTTGCGTTTCGGGCTGCGGCTATAGCCTTGGGGTCTTTCTCTGGTTTGGAAAGATTTATTGTTATATCCAGATCTCCGTATTCTGTGGAGGTCTGCCATTTCATGTCCTTTATAATGCGGTAGCGTCTTATGTAGTCTGTGTCGCAGCTGAATTTATAGAACCAGTCTGTGGCCTTTTCCGCGGACTTTTTGTAGAGCCCCTGGAATTCCTTTATTACTGAGGAGGGCGGAGGCACAAGGAGCCCCATGATTTTTGTGTCGAAAAGGTCTCTGCTGACGGTGCCCAGGTCCTCGAAAAGCTTTTTTTCTGCTGCGTAATCCAGCATTTCCTTGAGGATTGTCTCAAGCTCCTCTGTCTTTACTGATGGAAGCTGGGCTGCCTCCGGAGTCTCGAAGCCATCAAGCTTGAAAAGCTCAAGCAACCTGTTCTCCGTGTAGATTACGTCCTCCTTTTTTATGAGGCCGCAGGTCAGAGCGTATGAGGTAAGCCTTCCTATGTTCTCGTAGATTGTCATTTTTGTTTTCCCCTGTTAATATGAATAACATAGGCATTGTAGCGGATTTGCCCCTTTTATGCCAATGCTTTATGTTCGCTTGCCTTTGCTTGGGAGGATAAAATTTATATGAAGCCTAATTCTTTTTACCCTTTGCTCTCACTTCACCCTGTTTTTCCTTTGGTTCTTTTTTTGATCTTTGCTTTGTCTTTTTCAGGCTGTATGTCAGCTTCTTTCCGAAAGGCAGTGGCTCCTCCTCTTTATGTCAATCTGCATATAGAATCAGGTGCTGCTATAATAAGCGGGGATTTAAGCATTAATCCCAATGCCTTCAAGGAAAAAAATGAGATGATTCCGGAAGGTTACGTTAATATGAGTGAGCTTGATTCTGAGCTGCTGATGGAAGACAATGATTTTTCCTATTCTGTGACCTATGGTTCTGTATTGACTCTGTTTCTTCGTTCTGCGGATGAAAATCCTGTAGTCATAAGGGTCACAGTGAATGGTGGAAGTAATACCTATACTGTAGAGGGCGGAAAGCCTGTGAAAGTCCTGCGTTTCACCAACGATTATCCTATAAGCTGAAGTATAAAGAAGGAGACAGGCAGCTGGACAAGCTGCCTAGGCTGAGTAGCTGGCAATTAAATTGACGAATGCTCCGTATGACAGTATAATTTCAACGTATTTTTGGCTTCTATAAAGGAAGGAGAAGCTTTGCAAGGCTCGAAAACTTCCTTAAGATGATTTTGGAGATTTTATGGACGGAAAAGAATTACTTGATCAGGCTATACGCCGGGTACCCGATTTCCCCACGCCGGGAATCCTTTTTTATGACATTACAGGAGTGCTTGTAAAGCCAGAAGCTTTTAAGTTCTGCCTTGATGAGATGGCGAAGATTTATGAGGGCTCTGATATCGATGCTGTCGCAGGAGTCGAGTCCCGCGGTTTTGTTTTTGCGGCTCCTCTGGCCGAGCGGCTGGGGCTTCCTCTTATCCTTATCCGTAAAAAAGGCAAGCTCCCCGGCAATACATATGGTTGTAAATACGCCCTTGAATACGGTACCGCAGAGATTGAGGTCCATAAAGCCGATATCAAAGCCGGTGAGAAGATTCTTGTCATCGATGACCTTATCGCTACGGGCGGGACTTTAAAGGCTGCTCGCAATGTTATAGAGCAGGGCGGGGCATCCGTGGCTGAATTCTTCGGTATCGTGGGACTTCCTGAGTTGAATTATAAGAGTGCCCTTGAGCCTACTCCTGTACGTACTATTATCGATTTCGCCGGGGCATGATTCTTAGCTCTGGTTTGTGGATTATCTGCACGGGTGACCTGTGCAGATAACTCCGGAGTTCTTTATAGAGGCCGGTATTTATTTAAGATTCAGCTCTGATGGGATTGAAGAGGAGATTTCGAAAGAAGAGTTTTGTACGATATCCGTCGCTCTCTTTTTGTATGGGTTTTCTTTTTTCTCTTCTACTTTGTTCGATGCACAAGCGGCTAAGCAGGCTGCTATTATCACGAGACCTATCGCTGAGATGATTTTGTTCTTCATAAGAATCCTCCGAAAAATCTAAAGATATGTTGGGAAATATTTTAGTAGCTTTTTCTTCTACTCTCCCGATATTTCCTTCTCCATTATCAAGTTTTTTCTTTCTCTTGTAAATCTTTTTCTTGTCTTTCTTTTAAGAATTCTGCAAGAATGTCAGCTGCGCAGGCACATAAATCCGGGCAGGGGCGTTTTTTGTAGTAGTCTGCCGTCCTGGCTTCAGGCTGGGGGGAGTATGGATCGCCTGCGACAGTGGCAGCTGCCTTTTCGCAAGCCCTGGTCTTATCTTTTTGTGCAGCTTCTCCCTGGTCTTTTTTCTCCAGCCCTAGAAGTTCCCGGCATACAATTGAAGCATTTTCTGCTTTGAATCTTGCGGCCAGCTCCTGTATAGTCTTGTAGTGATTCATCTTTTGACTCCCGCTTTCTGGAGGAGCCGGAAAACCTTCTGCCAGTCCCACGGCCATGAACATACCGCTTACAGCTCCGCATACTTCTCTGAGCCTTCCCATTCCTCCTCCGAAAGAGGAGGCCAGTTTCATCGCTGCCTCCACGGATATGCCGCTTTCCTTGAACCAGGGCTCATCAGCGAAGGAGGCGAGTACTGACTGGGCGCAGGTATATCCCTTGAGAAAATATTCTTTTGCTTTTTTCCCGTGTTCCATGGGGCTATTATAGCAGATTTTCTGATTCTTGGTATATGACCTTTTTCAGATGGGTGAAAGAAGGGGCCTGAATGATTTTTCTGAAAAAAAACGTAAAAAAACAAAAACATGACTGTAAAAAACTTGCCTTTTTTACAACAATTAATAAAATGGGTATTATGAAAAAGTTCACATTCAAGGGTGGAATTCATCCGCCGGAAATGAAGGAACTCTCAAAAGATAAAAAAATTGAGAGTGCGTTCCCTTCTACTAATTCCGTTTGTATCCCGGTAACGCAGGGTGGTGCTCCTAATCAGAGTCTCGTTAATCCGGGTGATCATGTAGTGAGAGGACAGGTTATTGCCCGTTCCGATGCGTTTATGTCCGCACCTGTACATGCGTCTGTCTCCGGGACTGTGAAGAAAATTGAAAACAGACTCGTTACGGCAAATGTAGATGCTCCTTGTATTGTGATTCAGGCCGATGGTTCTGATTCTACATCCTTCCTTCCTCCCCTGGATCCGTTCTCCTGCACGAAGGAAGAGGCGCTTGCCCGTGTGCGGGAAGCTGGAATCGTCGGTATGGGAGGGGCTGCCTTCCCCACTCATGTGAAGCTGAATCCTCCTGCTGACAAAAAAATTGACTACGTTCTCGCCAATGCGGCTGAATGTGAGCCTTACCTTACCATCGATTACAGGACTATGATCGAGTCTGCGGACAAGTTCATCGATGGACTTGCCATAGCCGTTAAGATTACCGGCGCAGAATATGGAATCATTGTCTTGGAAGATAATAAAATGGACTTGGTAGAGCCTCTGTCTGCTGAGATAAAAAAGCACAGCATGGCAGATAAGCTTTCTATCCGTGTCTGTAAGTCAAAGTATCCTCAGGGAGGTGAGAAAAATATAATCAAGGCCGCTGTGGGGCGTGAGATTCCTGTAAGAGGGCTTCCTGCTGATGCCGGTTGTGTCGTGGATAATGTAGGTACTCTTGTGGCTATCTCCGAAGCCTTCCGTGAGGGAAAGCCCCTTATAGACAGGTCTTTCACCGTCTCCGGTCTTTCTTGTGAGAACCCCTGTAACCTTAAGGTTCCTGTGGGGACTTTGGTGGGTGATCTTATCCCGGAGGTAGTCCAGCTTAAGCCGGGTGTGGTAAAGATTATTTCCGGCGGTCCTATGATGGGATTCTCCATGATGAATGCTAATTTCCCTGTTCAGAAAAACACTTCAGGGGTTCTCTTCCTTACGAAAAAAGAGGCTCCATCATATGAAGAAAGTCCTTGTATAGGTTGCGGCCGCTGTGTGAAGATATGCTCCTGCAGATTGGCTCCAGTTCTTATAAACAGGGCTCTTATAGCCGGGAATATGGAGGATGCCAAGAAATTCGGTCTTATGGACTGCGTGGATTGTGGAACCTGTGCCTGGGTATGTCCTTCCCACGTGAAGCTGGTCCAACGGTTCAGAGTCGGGAAAGGTATAGTCCGTGAGGAGATGGCCAAGGCTAAGGCAGCAGCTCAAGCGGCAGCTAACGCTGCAGCGACGAAAGCCGCTCCGGCTCAAAATGAAGCCCCGAAAACTTCTGAAGCCTCTAAAGGAGAGAAAAATGGCAGCTCCATCTGATGTTAATGAGATAAATATTTCTTCCAGTCCTCACTTCTCTGATAACTGGAATACGAGACTTACGATGCTAACAGTGATAATATCCCTTGTCCCTCTGAGCGTATACGGAGTCATATTGTATGGTTTCAAGGCTTTCTTTACGATCCTTGTTTCCGTTACTTCCTGCCTTGTTTTTGAATTCCTCTTTCAAAAGCTTACCAAGCAGACCGTCCGGGTGGGGGATCTCTCCTGCATAGTGACAGGACTGCTCCTTGCCCTTGTGCTGCCTCCCTCCGTTCCTTTCTGGATGATTATCCTGGGAGCTTTTTTCGCGATCGTAGTGGCAAAGGGCTTTTTCGGTGGTATAGGTGCCAATGTCTTCAACCCGGCTCTTATCGGACGGGCCTTTATGTTCGTCAGTTTCCCCATAGCCATGACGACTTGGACCATTCCTATGTCAGACGCTGTCTCCGGGGCGACTCCCCTGGTATCCGGCAGTAGGGACTATCTCAGCTTCTTCTTAGGAAACAGGGCTGGTTGTATAGGTGAATCCTCAGTGCTTCTTATACTGATTGCCTGTATTTTCCTAATTGTCACAAAAATCATCGACTGGAGACTTCCTCTTTCAATGGTTTGTACTGTAGCCCTGTGTACGCTTATCGCCGGCGGGGATGTGCTTGCGGCTCTCATGTCCGGAGGCCTTCTCTTCGGTGCTGTGTTCATGATAACTGACTATGCTACAAGTCCTGTGACTCCCTGGGGACGTGTTATCTTCGGTGCGGGCTGCGGTCTTATAACCTTCCTTATAAGAAACTTCGGCGGCTATCCTGAAGGTGTTATGTTCAGTATCCTTATCATGAATGTCATGGTTCCTTTCCTGAATCGTATAGTCTCTCGCAAATACGGCTACGGTCTGAAAAAAGGTAAGGGAGGCAAAAAATGAAAGAAATGCTTAGATTAGGTTTTGTGCTCGCTGCCTTCGCCGCCGTTGCCTGTGTTGCCTTGGCTCTGGTGAACAATGTTACGGCTCCGGCCATAGCTGCCGTTAAGAGTGAGAAGCTGAGGGCCGGTTTCGCGGAGGTCTTCAGCGATGCGGATTCCTTCAAGGAAGTGACTGATTTTGCTTATACGTCATCCTCCGCTGTTTCTGTGGAAGGATTATATGCGGCAGAGAAGGGAGGCAAAACTTCCGGAGTCGTCGTCAAGGTGACAGGTCCTACCTATGACAAGGCCACCGTACTTGTTGGCATTTCCAGCGGTAAAAATATCACAGGAATAAAGATTCTGGAAATCAGCGATACTCCTGGTTTCGGACAAAGAGCTACGGAGCCTGCCTTCTATACTCAGTTCGCAGGAAAATCCGCTGTAAGCGACTTCGTTCCTAATACGGATTTTGATGCGATTTCGGGAGCGACCATAACGACAAACGGTTTCTCTTCTATACTGAAGGAAGCCTCCGCCGCTGGTCTGACTTATCTTGAAGCTGCAGGAGGTGCGCAATGAAAAAGTATTGGAACATATTTGTGAACGGCCTTATGAAGGAGAATCCCCTTCTGGTCATAATGATCGGGTTGTGCTCCTCCTTGGCCGTTACGACGAAGGTTTCTAACGGATTGGGAATGGGTCTGGCCATGACCTTCGTTCTTCTTATGAGCGAGATTATAATAAGTATTTTCAGAAAGCTGATTCCTGACTCAATACGAATTCCTATATTCATAATCGTAATCGCATCTTTTACGACGATCGTTGATCTTCTGATGCAGGCCTATCTGCCTTCCCTCTCAGAAGCTATGGGTGTATTCATCCCTCTTATCGTCGTGAACTGTATCATCATGGGACGTGTGGAGTCCTTCGCCTCCAAGCATAATCCCTTGGAAGCCGCCTGCGATGCCTTGGGTATGGGCTTCGGTTATCTTTGGGTTCTTTGTGGGATATCCCTTGTCCGCGAGCTCCTTGGATCCGGACTTTTCTTCGGTCTCCAGGTCATTCCTGAGGATTCCGTAATAACCTTCTTCGCAAGGGCTCCTGGAGGATTTTTCGTGTTCGGTATGTTCATTGCTGTCACAAAGGCTATCCGCAGTGCGCGGGCCAAGAAAGCTCCTGTCCAGAAAAATGAGGAGGTGGCAAAATGAACGATTATCTGAAGATTTTTATAAAATCCTGGCTTATAGATAATGTGATCCTTATTCAGTTCCTGGCGCTCTGTCCTTTTATCGGTATGACGTCAGATACGAAAAAGGCCGCAGGAATGGGTGTCGCCACCTCCTTCGTCATGGTGCTGGCTACAGCAGTAACCTGGCCTTTGTATAACTACTTGCTCAAACCTCTTGAGCTTGAGTTCTTGGAGACTCTCGTATTCATCCTTGTTATTGCGGCTCTCGTGCAGCTTGTGGAGTTCTACTTGAAAAAATCGGCACCGGCCCTGTACAGCTCTATGGGTGTCTATCTTGCCCTCATAACTACCAACTGTGCTATCCTGGCTGTTACCTTGAACTGTATAAGCAACGGCTATAATTTCTTGGAGTCCATTGTTTACGCGCTTGGTACAGCCTGTGGTTTCCTTATGTCCATGGTTCTTATGTCCGGTATACGTTCCCGGTTGAAGTCAGCTCCTGTTCCGAATTTCGTGAAGGGTACACCTATACTCTTCATCTCGGCAGGGCTTCTTTCCCTTGCCTTCGGCGGTTTCGCCGGGCTGATAAAATAGGTGGGCCTCTGATATGAATACTGTTCTTCTTACATTAATTGTTTCTTTTGCATTGGCATTTGTCCTGGGTGTATTGCTGGGCTTTTTCAAAAAAGTGTTCTTTGTGCCCACGGATCCCACCGTGGAGAAAATAAGGGAATGCCTTCCCGGCGCCAATTGTGGTGGATGCGGATATCCCGGTTGTGATGGTTTTGCCTCTGCTTGTGCTGCAGGAAAAGCTCCTGCAGACGGTTGCTCTGCTGGTGGTGTGGAGGTCGCGAAAAAGGTCGGAGAAGTCCTTGGAGTCAAGGTCTCACCGGTTAAATATGTGGCCGTCCTTGCCTGCCGAGGCAGCAAGGAGCATGCCCAGATGAAGGGCTTTTATAATGGTGTGAATTCTTGTGCCGCAGCTAAGACTTTGGGAATCAACGGTACAAAGATGTGTGCCTGGGGCTGTATCGGTTTCGGCGATTGTGTCGAGGCTTGTAGCTTTGATGCGATAAAAATCGGAGAAGACGGTCTGCCTCATGTGGATTTGTCTCTTTGTACTGGTTGTGGCGCATGTGTCAGGGCCTGTCCCCAGCATCTTATACAAAAAGTTCCTGAAGAACGAAAGGGCTCCATACCTCTTTGCTCCAACAGGAATCCTAACAAAGCCGTTATTCTTAAGCAGTGCAAGGCAGGCTGTATAAAATGTGGAAAGTGTGAACGTTCCTGTAAGGAAGGTGCCATAAAGCTTGACAAAGGCATTCCTCTGATTGATTACACCAAGTGTACTTCTTGCGGTGATTGTGTAACTGGCTGCCCTACAAAAGTGTTGGTTTTACAAGAGGATATTGTTGCGGGAACGCAGGTAGGTTAACTTCAGAACTTATAAAGCTTCCTAATTCACCTCTCCAACAGCTCTTCAACGAGTTTTCGATACTGGTTTCAGAATGCTTTTTGTATCCTGGGGCTGGTATCTTTGTTCTATACTATTCTTGTGTTTGAGGAGTGCATTGTGTTTATGTCCGTCTCGTCTTTTCCCGGCCATATTAATCCGGACATATAAGGACGAGGACCGACGGAGGTTTCTATGAAAAAGCTGCTGCGGGTCATTTTATGCCTGCTGCCGTGTTTCTCTGTTTTTGCTTACAATCCGTCTGCTGGCGGAGAACTTTTTTATTTACTTGGTACGCCGGCTCTTCTTGCTGATGGAATATCCGCTGCGGGAGGAGCTCTCTCTGATGTGACGGCTGCGAATGGTGCCGTAAACCCGTCTCTTAATGCTGATGAGGAAAGATTTTCCCTTGATGCTGGATATACGGCTTTAATCGGAGGGAGCGGGACAGGTCCTCGCTTCGGTTCCGCCTTTCACCTGGGAGCTGTGTATCCTTCGAAATACGGTGTCATTTCGGGCGCTTTCCAGGGACTTTTCTCTTTTTCCGATGGCCTTGATCTTGGTGGAAGCGTAACGGCCCGGGTAGGCTTCTCAAGGGAAATCGGTAAGACCCTTTTATTGGGCACGGATATCGCTTTTTCAGCCGGTTCTGCTTTTTCTGTTTCTGCGGGCCTTGGAGCCGTCTATAAAATCGGTTTTATAAGCTTCCTTCCCATCATGAAGGATATCCGCCTTGGTTTCGCCCTTACTGAGCTGGGACTTCCCTTCCGCTATGACTCCAAGTCTGCGCTCGATTCTTCCTCTGGCCAGGTCTCTTTTCCTGGTATGATTACTCCCCGTTTTGCTTTTTCAGGAACCTTCCTTGATACTGCGTCCATAAAAGGCGGAATGTCTTTGGATTTTGCCTTTCCCAGCTTTCAGAATGTTGTTTTCTCAACCGGCGCCCAGCTTCTTATAAAAGATATGGTACGCCTGCGTGCAAGCTGGGACTTCAACCTCCGGGAGACAATTTCCGGCAGGGCATCCTATTTGCCCACAATATCTCTTTCCGTGAAGATTCCTGTAAATACCGGAGACAATTCATTTTTCTCAGAACAGGGCTGGCAGCAGAGCGATGTTATCCCTTCCGCCGGTGCACGCTGGCTTCCTGGCAATGTGACCGCAGTCTCTGCCGGAGTTACGGCCCGTCTCGGCATTTATGATGATGAAGCGCCTGTTATCGTGCTTTTCAATGGTTCCACGGAGCGTCCTTTATATTTTTCTCCCAATAATGATGGTGTAATGGATGAATTGGAGATACCTCTTTCTATCACAGACAGAAGGTACGTGAATGAATGGACTCTTGTGGTGGAGGATGAGGCAGGAAGTGTCATCCGCACAATAGAGAACAAGGAGAGAAGGACCGGTTCCATCAGCTTCGGCATGCTTTGGAAGGAGCTGGTTTCTGAGAAAAAAGGGGTGGAAGTTCCTTCTTCAGTAGTGTGGAACGGAGTTATGGATTCCGGGGAGACTGCCCCTGACGGTATATATTACTATTACTTTACTGCCGCGGATGATAACGGTAACTCTGCTGTTTCCGAAAGAAACTCTATATGTCTTGATAACACTGCTCCCTTTGTGGAAATCACTGTGCCTGACGAGGATAATATGATATTCGGGGCTGGTAAAAAGCCCTCTTTGGAGATTCAGCAGACAGGTTCTGTGGAGAAGCTGTGGAGCGCCGCCATTTACGATTCTGCTGGCAAGGCTGTCCGGACCTGGACCTGGAAGGATTCTGCCCCCGGAGATGTCGTCTGGGAAGGAAGAAATAACCTGGACATCCCGGTTCCTTCCGGAGTCTATACCTACAGTATTTCTTCAGTGGATGATGCTGGGAACGCTTCGGGCCTGAATCAGGTGAAAAACATATTGTTTGATGCGGTTCCTCGTTCCATAAACATGACGATAAAGGGGAATCCCTTCTCTCCTAATGGAGACGGTTTCCGTGATACTCTTGAGATTACTCCGGTAATGGTTAACAGCAGCGGACTTATATGGTGGACGATAACGGCGGAGGATTCTTCCGGTATTGTAGTGCGTACTTGGAAGGGAGATTCCATTCCTCCCGGTCCCTTCCAGTTCGATGGAAAGAATGATGAAGGCTTTGTTCTTGCTGACGGCATATACAAGCTCAAATATTCGGCTTTTTTCTCCAACGGCCAGCAGTCCGTCATCTATAAGAATTGTACTATAAAGAACAATGCTGTAGCTGTCAGCGTCATCCGGGATAATGCTGTCTTCTCCCCCGACGGGGACGGAGTTCTTGAGACAGTAACTATAACACAGACCGTAGGTGGTGCTGATAATCTTACTTGGACTGGACAGATCATAGATTCTTCGGAAAATGTCGTGAAAGAATATACCTGGGAAGGCAAGCCCTCCAGGACTGTGGTCTGGGACGGAACCGCCACCGATGGAACAATAAAGGACGGAGTCTACAGATACAGGCTTTATTCCGTCGATTCCGCCGGTAACGAGGCCTCCGCAGAGACCCAGCAGTTCTTGTTGGACTCCGGAACCACGGAGCTTTTCCTGTCTCTTGATAACAGAGCTTTTTCTCCTAACGGGGACGGTATAAAAGACAGTGTAACCTTCATTCCTTATATAAAGACTTCTGGCAGGATAACCGAGTACACTCTTACCGTCTATGACCAAGCTGGACGAACGGTAAGGGTTTTCTCAGACAAGAGGGAGATGCCTGAGTCCATCCAATGGAACGGTATCTCAGACAGCGGCATAATGTGTCCGGACGGAGAATACAGGGCATCGCTTTTCGCCAAGGCTCAGAATGGACATGAGAACTTTGTGGAGACTCAACCCTTCTTCCTTGACAAAAGCTTCCCTGAGATTAGTGTGGATCTTCCTTATACACTTTTCTCCCCTGATGGTGATGGAAGACGGGATACCTTCCCTGTGAACGTGATAAGTGCCTCTGAAGAGGAGCTGTGGACAGCTTCTTTATCAGATGAGAGCGGGAATGTCATCCGGGTCGTTGACTGGAACGGCAGACCGGAATCTTTCGAATGGGATGGTAAAGATGAATCTGACAACATTGTGGATGACGGCCTTTATAAATTGACTATATTCTCTGAGGATGACGCAGGAAACAGATGTGAGATGGAAATTCCAGGAATACAAGTGGATACCTCTCCTGTAAAGGTCTTCCTCACCATGGAAAGCTCTGCCTTCTCTCCTGACGGGGATGGGCTGAAGGATTCTCAGGTCTTCCATGTGACTCTGAATCCTCCTGAGGGCGTGGAAGCATGGCGTTTCTGCATAAAGAACGAGTCTGGTGACATTGTGAAGAGCTGGTCTACCGAAGACAGTCTTTCTGTTCCTTCTGAGATCCGCTGGAACGGTACCGATGAAGAAGGGTATGTGAATGAAGGTTATTTCTATGGAGAAATAGAGGTTTCTTTCATCAAGGGAAATGTGGCGACGGAGAGAACCGGCGATTTCTTCTGTTCTATAACTCCTCCTCTTCTTCTTGTAAAGACCGCTCCTAAACTATTCAGCCCGGATAACGACGGCGTTAACGACGATCTTTATATACTGCTTTCTGCCACCGCATCTGTTCCTTTGAAGGAATGGTCTTTCGAGATCAAAGACCCGGAGAACGGAAGCACCTTCTGGAAAACTTCTGGAAAGAAGTCAATAACAGAAAGAATGATATGGGATGGTCGTAGTAATTCCGGTGAGCTCGTTCAGTCTGCCGTCGATTATCCCTTCAGCTTCCGGGTTACTGACGAGCTGGATATGACAAGTGAGGTTTCCGGCCTTATTTCTGTGGATGTCCTTGTCATCCTTGACGGTGATGTCCTGAAAATGCAGATTCCGTCGATTATCTTCCGCGGCGATGGCGCAGATTTCTCTGGAACTGATGTGGACAATGAGAAAGGACTTTCCGAAGAGCAGATTGAGAACAATATGCGTGTTCTGGGGCGTGTAGCGGAAATCCTTGATAAATTCAAGGATTATAATGTAACGATAGAAGGTCATGCCAACAATATAACTGGTACGGAAGAAGAAGAGACGACGGACAGCGAGGAATACGGACCCGCCCTTATTCCCTTGTCAAAAGATCGGGCTGAATATGTGAAAAAGATACTTGTTGAGCTGGGGATAGATGAATCACGGCTTACGACTGTGGGAGCGGGAGGTATGAAGCCGCTTGTATCTAGAGAAGATACTTCGAACTGGTGGAAGAACCGCCGTGTCGAGTTCATTCTGAATAAGTGAGGCTTTCTTTATGCAAGGACTTGTGCTAGGCGGTAGTAAGAATCTATTTGATGTTGAGTGCGAGGACGGTAGGAACCGTCTTTGCTCAATAAAAGGCAAGAAGCTTGAGGTCGGCAAAAGGTATTATAATCCCCTTGCGCCCGGTGATTGTGTTTCCATTGAGCCTGATGAGAAGACAGAGGGGCAGGGGCAGATAATTCAGCTTCTTCCCCGCCGCAATGAATACGGCCGTTGGAATGTGAAGGGAAGGGAGCCTCAGCTGCTTGCCGCCAACGTTGACCTTATCCTTTGCATCACCACGCCGGATGAGCCACCCTTCCGTCCCCGCTTTGTGGACAGGGTTCTGGCCCAGGCAGAAAGTGCCGGGATTACTCCTGTGATCGTATGCAATAAATGCGATCTTGAAGCTGCCGAGGATCCGGATTTTCAGTTCAGGCTTACTGATTGGGAGAAAATCGGCTATAAGGTGCTTCAGGTTTCAGCAGTTACAGGTAAGGGGATGAAGGAGCTGGCTGCCACCATCAAGGATAAGCTATGCGTGCTTACGGGACAGTCGGGAGTGGGAAAATCCAGTATATTGAACAGGCTGGATCCTGCTCTCAACCTTAAGACAGGCAGCCTTTCAGATAAATACGGCAGGGGAACTCACACGACAACAAGAGGTAACCTGCTTCATATAAAGCTGGATGAAGGCTTCGTAGACGATAAAGATGCTGTATCCTCCATAATCGATACTCCAGGTGTAAGGCGTTTCGTGCTTAATGATATAGAAGCCTGTGACCTGGCTCTTTATTTCAGGGAGATGAGACCTCTCTTGGGGAAATGCAGTTACGGTATGTCCTGCACACATACTCATGAAGCTGGTTGTAAGATTCTTGAGGGCGTTTATGCCGGTGCTATAAGCGAAGAAAGGTATGAAAGCTGGCAGCGTATCTGTGACGAGCTTTCCTCTGGCAGTTGGGAAGACTGACAAATTATGGACACTAATACATTAGAATTACTTGATTATTTCCGTATCCGGGATACTGTCGCCGGATACTGCATGAGCGAGGAAGGTTGTGCGGCCCTTAAGGAAAGACTGCCTTCTCTTGATGTTGATAAAATCGAGAGTAACAAGAGGGAGGGGAGGGAATGGCTTGCCTATGTCTCCTCCTCTGAAGCCCAGGCACTTACCGGCTGGCCGGTAGTCAAACCGCTTTTCAGAAAGCTGGGCGTTGAGGGGCTAGTCCTTGAACTGGAAGAAGTATACTCCCTGTGGCGTTTTTGCAAATGTTCCGCTCAGACAAAGCAGGCTCTTACCCCGGTGGAGGGGGTGAAACGCAAGGTGGAGACACCTGCTCTTTCAGCCTTGGCCGCAGAAATTCCTTCGTTGGCAGCTCCTGAGAATGAGATAAACCGTATCATAGACGATTCCGGTCAGATGCGTGACCTGCCTGAGCTAAGGGCTATCAGAAGCAGTATACAGAAGCTTCATGGGGAGATTAACTCCCTGATAAGGTCCTTCACCTCCAATAATGAATTCAAGGATGTCCTTCAGTCCGATGTTCCTGTCCTCAGGTCAGACAGACAGGTGCTGGCTGTGAAGGCGAACCAGAAAAACCGTATAAAGGGTATTATCCACGAGGTTTCTCAGACAGGTCAGACTGTATTCATTGAGCCTGACGCTGTGGTCCAGAAGAACAATGCCCTTGTACAGGAGGAGTTCCGTCTTGCCCAGGAGGTAAGGAGGATCCTAAAGACCCTTACCTTTGAGCTGGGCCAGTACCGCTCAGATTTCGAGAAAGCCCATGGGCTTATGATTCGCCTGGACTGCGCCTACGGGGCTGCCCGCTGGGGAGCCGAGACGGATGGAGTTTTCGCCGCGACGCTGACCGAACCAGATTCAGACGGGGAGGGTGACAGCACCCCGGGTATGGACGCTTCAGCTCTTCAAGCTGGCCAGCTGGCAAAAAACAACAAGCCCATGAAAATTCTGCCTTTTTTCTCCTCTCCAGTGCTGGTAAAAGCCCGCCATCCCCTCCTGGAAAAACGCGCGGTTCCCATCACTGTGGAGTTCAGCCGTGATGCCAATGGAGGCCGTGGCCATCGAGTGCTCATTATAACCGGTCCCAACACAGGTGGTAAAACCGTCACTCTTAAAACAGTGGCTCTTTTTGCCCTTTTGAATCAGAGCGGTTTCCCTGTCCCAGCCGCAGAGGGAACCTCCCTGCCAGTTTTCACAGATGTTTTCGCCGACATCGGTGACGAGCAGTCTCTTGACGAGTCTCTTTCCACCTTCTCCGGTCACATGAAGAACATAGCCCGCATCCTTGAAAATGCCGATGAAAATACTCTCGTGCTTCTTGACGAACTTGGAAGCGGCACCGATCCCCAGGAGGGAGGTGCCATAGCCATGGCGGTTCTTGACGAGCTTATAAAACGCGACAGCTTCGTCCTTGTTACCACACACCACGGTATCCTTAAAAATTACGGTTATACTCATCCATCATGCACCAATGCCAGCGTTGAGTTCGACACAACGACCCTGGCACCCACCTACCGCATCCTTATGGGAATTCCCGGTGAGAGCCATGCTCTGGACATTGCCCGCAGAAACGGCATTCCTTCTGCTATTATGGACGCTGCCCAGTCTTATGTGTCCAACAATCAGGCTGATATCTCGGCCCTCATAAAGGGCCTTAATGAAAAGCACATGGAGCTTGTCGCCCAGGAGAAGGAGTTCCGCAGGAAGGAACGCCGTATAAGTGACAAATGGCGACGTGTGGATTTGAAGGAGCTACGCCTGCGTCAGGACGAGATGAACCTGCGGGAGCAGGGCTACCGCCGCAGCGTGGAATTCCTTGACGAGAACCGCCGTATGCTGGAGAACCTTGTCCGGGAGCTCCGGGAGGGCGAGATAACGCGCGAGAAGACCCTTAAGGTGAAAGAGACTATAGCTGATCTGTCCCATGCGGTGGATGCAGAGCGAAAGGCCATTCAGGAAGAACAGGATGCCATAGAGGACTTCCGTCGCAAGGTGGTTCAGAATGAGCTTGAGGCTGAGGAAAAGGAGCTTTCTGGCGAGGTCTCAGGCCTTAACGCGAAAGAAAAGCGGATCCGTAAGCAGGCGGGTTTAACTGATGATGATCTTTCTGTACGGAAGTCGCCGGCAGTAGAGAAAGAGCCAGCCTTCGAGACAGGTGTGGACGTTCTGCTCAAGGGCGGTCGCCAGACCGGAGTTCTGGTTGCGAAAGCAAAAAAAGGCAGCTGGCTTGTCCAGGTGGGCAGCCTTAAAATGACTGTTAAGGAAAAGGATTTGATGATTGCCCCTAAGCAGAGTAAGCCTGTGGTGTCCGTGGAGGTAGCGTCTGACGACCGCCAGTACGGGGCTGGCTTGTCCTTGGGAGCCTCCGGAGCTTTGGACTCCTCCAGGAGCCAAGTCTCCTCCGACGGCCGGGTATCCTTTAATCCTGTATCCACAGAGCGGCCCAAATTCGAACTCCGTTTGCTGGGAATGCGCTATGAGGAGGCAATCCGCGCCTTGGAGCATCAGCTTGATTTATGTGCTATTAACAATTTCAAAGAGTTCTCTGTCATTCATGGCAAGGGAAATGGTATTTTGCAGGAGGCGGTACAGAAGTATCTGGACGGCTATGCAGGGGTCAAGGATTACCATTTCGCAAAGCCAGAGGACGGCGGTACCGGTAAGACATACGTTGTTCTGTTATAGAAGTGTCTGCGTCCATGGATGGATGCAAGAAGTGTGAGTTTGGCACATCCTGTGACAAACTCGAAGAGGTTGGGCGCAAGGACGCGACCAACCGTCCGGCACCGGTAAGACATACGTTGTTCTGTTATAGAAGTGTCTGCGTCCATGGATGGACGCTTGCTTGTCGCATAACGACGGTTTTATACAGTTGTGGTGGCAAGCTCCTCTGCAAGTTTCTGTACTTCCTCAAGGGAAAGTCCGATGCATTTGGCTATGATTTCAGGAGATATGTTTTTTTTGAGAAGATTCTGCGCATCTTCAATGGCTTTTTGTTCTCTGCCTTCTGCAATGCCGTCATTGCGCCAAGTACGAATGCAATCTTCCTCGTCGTATTCAGTAAGACTCATAGCCATCACCTACGCTCTTTGTTCCTTGAAATAGCCGTCAAGCAGTCCCTCTTCAACAGCCCACTCGACAGCTTCTTCCACGGCATCTTTCTTTTCCATGCCGTTCCTTATGTTTGTGGCGATCCGACCTACATACTGTACATAATGATACAATGCTTTGCAGTTTTTTTGAAGAACAGTGTTGTGGTTCTGATTGATGTTTATGACAGACGCAGTCCACTATGGACAAGAGGCAAAACTAACGAGCCAAGGCCATGAGCGAAGCTTGCTTTTACTTGTTCGTATTCTTTATACGAACGAGATAGTAAAAAAAATGAACTTTTCGGGTGCGATTTGCGGAAAAAAATAAAAAAACGTAAGTTTAGCTGAGATTTAGATTTACCTGATATAGTTAAACTGAATTCGAGTTTTGAGCATATCTATCCGCACTTGTAGGAGGAGCCTCATGAAAACCATCCGTAAAGCCATTCTTTTCATCGTGTTCGCGCTTGTTGCCGTCTCCGCTTTTTCCCAGATAAAAGCCGACGTAACCGGCTGGAAAAAAAACGATTTTACTAAAGATTGGAAAGACTACGAGTGGACATTTTCAACAACCGCCCTAAAAGCCGGAGAAAACTCCGTCATTTTTACATACACAAGCGGTGCGCACAAACTTTGCCTTAAAGACGTTGTAATCAAGGCTGACGGAAGAACAGTCCTTACGGACGACACGGAAAAATCAGCAGGCTTGAACCCAAAAAGCATGGAATACACGTTCAATCTTACGACAGTGCCTAGAAAACTTACCCTCACGGCAAAAGCGCGAACGGCGGGCGGCTCAGATTCAGCCGGATACATCAGTTTTGGCGACAGAATTATAGACGGCGTTCTTTATATAGGTTATGGGCAGAAATCAATCCCTGACAAGAAATACAAGGGCAATCAGGATATCACAGAAATCAGATTTTCGGAGACCGTTACGAAAATCGGCTCGAATGCATTTCAGGGCATTAAAGGACTTAAAAAAGTCGTTATACCAGGTAATGTCAAAACTATTGGAGATGGTGCGTTCACATCTTGTACGAATCTTGAGGAAGTTCTTATTGAAGAAGGCGTTGAGATAATTAAAAGTTATGTTTTTTATGGCTGTAAAAATCTAAAATCGGTAACTTTCCCAAAATCCGTTCAGCAAATTTTTACTGAAGGTCTTTTTTGGGAAACTAATTCGTCTATAATTTTCCATTGCTATGCAGGAAGTGAAGCTTACAATCTCGGCTTGAAATCAAATTATTCGGTCGATATTATCGGTATTGATGAGAAATACGCCACGAGCATTACGGAACTGGACTTTTCCGGTAATTCAGTCATAAATCAGATGAATGTTTATTGCCCGAACCTTAAGACAATAAAACTTGGTCGTAATGTAGAGAAAATCGCAGCAGAGGCTTTCCGAAAAAATGATGTTGTAAGTATTGACCTTAACAACAACCTTGCAGAAATCGGGAAAAACGCCTTTAACGACAAGACGATTTTACGCGTGAAACGCGGAACATACGGCGACAACTGGGCAAAATCGAACGGATATTACCTTAGCGGAGTTCTTGCCGACATCAACTATTATACAAAAGACCGCTCCAAACAAATTACAGAAGATTTTACGCGCATTTTGTGCGACGATACTCCTTATGCAGAGTGGACTTCGTACAAATTTAACACACAGCAGCCGCTTAAACTTGAAGAAGTCGATAACAAACTCGTCCTTACGTCATTCATGCTTTATCCGTGCAAGAACGTAACCGTTACGGCTCCTGACGGCAAAAAACTCATTAGCAAAAAGACGATTCAGCCGCTTACGCGAACGGTTCTTTGCGACTTCGATTTTATGGCGGACAGCGTGGAAAACTACACGCTTACAACAGACGATGCGTTTTACAAAAAGCTTGTTTCAATTCCTGTAGACTGGGATATCTCGTTTCACGACTGGTACTATCGGCCTGCGAACATGATGCCTGTTCATTGCCGCCAGTGGATTGCCGGTATTTATAACGTGGCGTATATAATCGGTTTGCCTGAGTACGAAAGAAGATGTTACGAAGCCGTTGAGAAAAAGCTTCTCGTTACGAACGAAGAACTTACCGAATTTCTTACGAAAGAGCAGATGGAAAAGCTTTTGGAAAAAGCAAGGTCTTTCTCGCTTATACTTTGCAAATGTGCTGATGGATACGGTGTATCAGGCGGGCATCCGATTTATCTTAGCAACTCATGGATTGTGGGGCTTTCAGAGGGAACTCCGAACGGCTTCTGGCATGAGTTTTCGCACAGTATGGGCTGGGGACATCAGCATGGAAACATGTGCAACAACAGTCGTACCAAACCGTACGATGAGGACTGGCCGACAATCGGAAGCAAATTATTGCAAGAAGAGTTCAAAAACGGAAATGTGCCGTACTGCGAGGGCGAAACTTTCTTGAATCCGTGGTTTTTCTCGCCCGAGCACATGAACGAGCCTGACCCGGAAAAAGATGTCGTGAA
Source organism: Treponemataceae bacterium (assembly GCA_024680915.1). Classification (GTDB taxonomy): domain Bacteria; phylum Spirochaetota; class Spirochaetia; order Treponematales; family Treponemataceae; genus Treponema_I. The sequence goes on from JAILBN010000049.1 coordinate 37,073, forward strand.
AAACGGCGTTCTATATATCGGTGAAAGAATGCCGTGCGCGGAATCGCATAAAAATCAGACAGATTTTACAAAGGTTGTGTTTCCTTCATCAGTCGAGATTTTCAAAGATTCTGCTTTCTACGGAACTTCGATTCAGGAAATCCCAATTCCGTCGAGCGTTACAGATATAAGGAATTCTGCGTTCAATTCGTGCATGGACTTGAAATCGATAGTTATTCCGAACACAGTTAAGACGATAGGAGACAGTGCGTTTCAAAACTGTAAATCGCTTGCTTCGGCAATAATAGGAAGCGGATTGCGCGAACTGAAATATAGGATTTTCAAAGGCTCCGGTTTGACTGAAATTACAATTCCGGGTAGCGTAAAGGTTATCGGGAAAGAATCGTTCCGGGACTGCAAAAAGCTTTCAAAAGTCACAATTGCGGATGGCGTAAAGAAAATCGACGATGATGCGTTCAATAATACGGCACTTAGAGAACTTGAGATTCCGGCGAGCGTAACGGAAATAGGCAAGAATATAACGTCGAAGAATGTTGTGTGGATTGTAGAAGAGGGCTGTTACGCTTATGATTTCGCACTCAAAAACAATTTCTATATAAAGCAGGATGCAGGACCGCTGGAAGAAAATGTTACAAGAATTCTGGCAGAGAGCAATAATGTTGAGAACGCACCTGTTGACAGCTGGCAGAATGGCACTTTCACTTCAAAGGATGTCCGTCGCCGGTGGGATTTTTCTTCAATTCTTAACGACAACGGCACAGGTAAATACGTAATAACGTTCACTTATAAAAGCGGTGCTCACAAACTGTGCCTTTCTGACGCACTTTTTATGGCTGACGGCAATGCAATCGCGTTTTATCCGGAAATGCGGTCGGCTGGATTAAACCCGACTGAAATTCTTTATGCCATAAGCGTTCCGAAGGGAACGAAAAAATTGGAGTTTCTTGCGCTTGCTCACACTGCAGGTGGAAATGACTCCAATGGCACAATAACAGTCTCTATGCAGGACGACGGAACCCTTGAAGGCATCGCAGCAAGAATTATGACAGAAAGCAGCAATGCCGCGCTTGCGCCCTCAAACAAATGGGATAAAGACACATTCACAACAAATGATGTCCGGCGTAAGTGGGATTTTTCTTCTTTGCTTAAAGGAAATGCGGGCGGAGAATATGTCGTGTCGTTCGTCTACAAAAACGGGAATAATTCGCTTGTTTTGAGCGATACGCTTTTTGTCGCCGACGGAAAACCGATTGCTCATTTCCCGGAGCAGGAAACTACAGGAAAAGACAACTGCCAGATTGCTTACAGAATAGATGTTCCGAAGAATACGAAAAAGCTTGAGATGTATGCGATTGTCAAAAAGTCCGGCGGCGACACGAACGGAACGGTGCTCGTAGAAACGCTGTCAAACAAGGTTACAAGGATTTTATCAGAAACAAGAAAAGCGGAAATTGCGTCGAGCGAAAGCTGGGGAAAAGATACTTTCACGGAAAATGATGTGCGCCGTAAATGGGATTTTTCTGCAGTGCTGAGCAGCGAGGATGGCGAAATTGTTTCCGGCGGCGAATATACGGTGTCGTTCTTATATACGGCTGATGGAATTAAGGCGAATTTGTCAGACATTCTGTATCTTTCTGATGTTATGTTCTTTGCGGACGGCAATCTTGTTCAGTATTTCCCTGAGACGCGGACAACAAAGCTCCTTGTAGCACCGATTGAGTACACGATTGAAGTTCCAAACGGAACTAAAAAACTTGAGATGTCCGCGCTTGCACGGAATAAGGCTGGTTCTGGAATTATCAGTGTGACTGCGGAATAAGGAGATAGTTTGCGTTAGCAAGCCACGGAACACCCGACTGCCGGTTTTTTCGAAACCGGTGGACACGCCCGAAGCTGTAAATGAATAAATATACACTTCATATTCATAAGCTTGACATTCGTCCATTATTTATACATATTTATTGTATACATATTCACGAGGAATTGCATGAAAGAACGACTCACACGTCTTAAAATAATCCGTAAACTGATAAAAACTTATCGAATAGAAAGCCAGGAAGCCCTTCTGGGATATCTGACGAAAGAAGGCTTTGAGGTCACTCAGGCCACTCTTTCCAGGGATCTTAAGCTGCTTAAGGTGGGTAAGGTTTCCGACGGTCACAACGGCTACGTCTATACTTTGCCGGGTGAGGAGGACAGGCAGGAATCTGAGCTGTCACTTGCACAGGACTTCATGAGGGGTTATATTTCTATCGAGTGCTCCGGCAACATGGCTGTCATAAAGACTTACTCAGGCTATGCCGACGTGGTGGCTCAGTCCATAGACTCCATGGGCATGGACGAGGTTCTGGGAACAATCGCCGGTGGTGATAACTGTGTATTCGCCTGTCTTAGGGAAGGGGTCAACGGAGACCAGTTCCTTGATGCTCTTAAGCTGAAGGTGCCTGAGTTGGACGAATAGGAAGGCGGAAAACGCGACTTGTGTGCTTCGCGCTTGCAGAATGCGTGGTCGCAGAGTGTTCTGGTAGGGTCTTCGCTGCTTGCGCGGGAAGTAGAGAACCCAAGGGTTGTCGTCGCGACCATTAATAATAAGTTGACAAACAAAAGCACGCCGCCTGAGAGCGGTATTTTTTGGGGGATATATGATTAACTGGGAAAACGCGGATTCTCTTGAATCCTGGAAAAAACTCATGTCTCTTAAGGGACAGGTATCATTGAAGAAAGAACTTTCAGCAGACCGGGTAAAAAAATATGCGGTCAAGGATGCTGAAGGCCTTACCTATAATTATGCTGCCAAGCAGGTCAACAATCAGATTCTTGGCATAATGCAGCAGCTGGCTGACGAGGCTCAGCTTACAGAAAAGTTTGATTCTCTATATAACGGAGAAATCATCAATACTGGAGAGAATAGAAAGGTTCTCCATCATCTTCTCCGTGGACAGCTGGGTAAGGACGTGGAGTACAATGGAAAAAATGCCCGTGACTTCTATGAGACACAGCAGAAAAATATCGCTTCTTTCGCCGACAAGGTTCATTCAGGAGCCATAGCCAACGCAAAGGGCGAGAAATTCACCACTGTAGTACAGATCGGTATCGGTGGCTCAGATTTAGGTCCCCGGGCCATGTACATCGCTCTTGAGAACTGGGCCAAAAAGAATGGCTGCCTTAAGATGAACGCAAAGTTCATCTCCAACGTTGACCCGGATGACGGCGCGGCTGTGGTAGGCTCTGTTGACCTTGCCCATACGCTTTTCATCCTGGTGTCCAAGTCAGGAACCACTCAGGAGACCCTTGCCAACGAGCTTTTCGTCAAGGATTTCCTCAAGAAAGCCGGCCTTGATCCTGCAAAGCACATGATAGCAGTAACCTCAGAGACAAGTCCTCTTGCCAACAACCCTGCTTACCTTGCCTCTTTCTATATCGATGACTATATCGGAGGCCGCTTCTCCTCCACGTCTGCTGTGGGTGGAGCCGTTCTTTCCCTTGCCTTCGGCGGTCAGGTTTTCGCGGATTTCCTTAAGGGAGCTCACGAAGAAGACCTGCTCTGCAAGAACAAGGATATTCTTGAGAATCCGGCCCTGCTTGATGCCCTCATCGGTGTTTACGAGCGCAATGTGCAGGAATATCCAGCCACGGCTATTCTTCCTTACAGCCAGGCTCTGAGCCGTTTCCCGGCCCACCTTCAGCAGGCGGACATGGAATCCAACGGAAAGAGCGTCAACCGTTTCGGAAAGCCTGTAAGCTATGTTACCGGTCCTGTTATTTTCGGTGAGCCCGGAACCAACGGTCAGCACTCCTTTTACCAGCTCCTTCATCAGGGAACTGACATAATCCCTCTTCAGTTCATCGGCTTCCTGGACAATCAGACAGGCTGTGATGTTGAGGTGGACGGCTCCGTAAGCCAGAAAAAGCTCTGCGCCAACCTGGCTGCCCAGATTGTGGCCTTCGCCTGTGGCAAGGATGATGAGAACCCTAACAAGAACTTCGCGGGCGAAAGACCTTCAAGCCTTATCTATGGCAAGCAGCTTACTCCGGCAAGCCTGGGAGCCCTGCTGGCCCACTTTGAGAACAAAATCATGTTCCAGGGCTTCGTATGGAATTTGAACAGCTTCGATCAGGAGGGTGTTCAGCTTGGTAAGAAGCTTACCAAGAAGGTTCTTGCCCATGATATTGACGGAGCTCTTAAAGAGTATGCGTCGATTTTCTCGATCTAAAAGCTGCTGGGCAAGGAATTTTTTCTTCATCTCTGCTTTTGTACTGATGTTTCTTCTCTTTTCCGGCTGTAACAGCTCTGGTGACGAAGGTGGTGTTGCGGCTGAGGAGGAGACTCCTGTCGTAGAAGTGCCCCTTGTTCAAGAGCCGGTTGTGGAGCCGGAGCCCTTCCTTTGTCCCTTCTGTGGCGAGGCTATACCAGAGAATTCTATTTACTGCTTCCGTTGTGGGAAAAAAATAGAAGACTTCGGCAGGGAGGAGCCCTGGCATTCACTTTCAAGTCTGGATGAGCTTGTCGGTCTGTGGCTGGCGGAGGATGGAGCCAGGATAAATTATCCTGATTTCTCACTTCAGAAGGATAGTCGTATGTTGTCTTTCTCGTGGCCGGAGGAGTCAGTTACGCTTACCTGGGCTCAGTATGCTGAAGAGAATGGACTTTCTCTGAATGACATGTGGGAAAAGCGGAATATTTACAGAGCCGCGATACATGGAGAAATTCTTGCTGATGAGAATGGAAGTCAGCTGGGTTTTATACTCAGGCGTGATTCCTTGGGGGACATTTATGCCCGGAGGCAGCTTTTTGTCCCCGAAAAAATTGTAAGGGATAATTTGCTCTTCTTCATCGTATCCCCAGATGGAAATGCTATTAGGACAAATGGGCTTTTCCGTTTTTTCTCTTCCATCTGTTTTACTCTTGAAGGAAGCGAAAGTGTCTATAAAAAAGGAGTTGAACAATGAAATCACTCCAAGTTCTTATGAAAAAGACCCTGCTTTTTCTTTTTCTTCTTTTGTCTGTCAATTTCCTTGTGGCTCAGGAATCTGCCCTTGTCCTGAGTGGAGGAGGAGGGAAAGGTGCCTATGAGGTGGGGGTTTGGAAAGCCTTCAAGGAATACGGCATAGCCCAGAAGATTTCTGTTATTGCCGGAAGTAGTGTGGGCGGGCTGAATGCGGCCCTTTTTGCTGTCTGTGAATTGGATGAGATATTGGACATATGGAGGAATCTGGTTCCCCAGTGGCTTGTGGAGGACGATGCCATTATCTCCCAGGAAGGACTTAGGAAGATAATAAATAAAATTCCCCTGGAAAACTTGTATGACTCCTATCCTCTTGTGAATATCACCTGTGTCCGTAGACGTCTTTCTCTTTTTAAGGCCCTCACTAATTTGGTGGGTATAATAGAGCCTGGAGACTGTGCCCATCGTTTCTGGCTTAATGCGGAGGAAGATCTGAATGAGGTGGAGAATCTCCTTCTTGCCACGTCTGCCTTTCCCTTTGTCACTGATGCTATCAAGCTCAAAGATGGTTATTCCTACACTGACGGGGGAAATGAGATTGTGGGCGGGGATAATGTTCCCATAGATGGGATAATCGATGAATCTGACAATGGTTTATATACCAATGTGGATAAAATAGACACGATATACGTGGTCTATCTGGCCCAGGTTCCAAAAAGACGGATAAAAGTCAAGGATTATGATGAATTCAATATAGTGGAGATAATTCCATCAATCGATCTTGCTGGCTTGCTTGACGGAACCATCAATTTCACACCCAATCGGATAAATCTTCTTATAAACACCGGATATGAAGACACCGTCAGGCTGCTGCAGTCCCGTGGGCTTCATCCCCTTTCTGACTACTGGTTCTGAGCCTGTCCCAGTATGCAAGCCTGCCGGTGCGGCTTCTTTTCTTTTACTATTTTTCTGTGGCGTGATATTCCGCAAGAATGTCGTCTATAGCTTTCAGCTCGCTTTCAGAAAAGTCCAGGTGCTCCACGACCTTGACATTCTGGGCAATCTGCTCAGGACGGCTTGCTCCTATAAGCACTGTCGTAACCTTATCCCCCCGTAAATCCCAGCTCAAGGCCATTTCTGCTATTGTCTGGCCCCTGTTTTCCGCTATGGAACGGAGTTTTTTCACAGCATTGACCTTTGTTTCGGTGATGCTGTCCTTGTGGAGGAAGTGGTTCCTTGCAGCCCTGCTGTCATCAGGTATTCCATCCAGATATCTGTCTGTCAGGACACCCTGAGCAAGCGGGCTGAAGCATACGACACCTGCTCCCACCTCCTTGGCGGTATCCAGGAGTCCGGAAGTCTCCGGAAGTCGGTTCAGCATGTTGTAGGATGGCTGCAACACTAAAAGAGGTGTGCCGTTTTTCTTAAGAATGTCAGAAGCTTCGCGGAGCTGCTGGGGGTTATAATTGGAAAGCCCTGCGTAAAGAGCCTTTCCTTGTCTCACTATATCTGCAAGAGCCCCCATTGTTTCTTCTAAGGGAGTGTCCGGATCAGGCCTGTGATGGTAGAAAATATCGACATAATCCAGATTCATCCGTTTCAGACTCTGGTCAAGACTGGCCATAAGATACTTTCTTGAGCCGAAGTTTCCGTAAGGTCCTTCCCACATGTCGTAGCCTGCTTTCGTGGAGATAATCATCTCGTCACGGTATGGCTTGAGGTCGCTTTCAAGAATCCTTCCGAAATTCTCCTCCGCGGAGCCTGGAACGGGTCCGTAGTTGTTGGCAAGGTCAAAGTGGGTTATTCCGCTGTCAAAGGCTTGGAAAATCATGGCTTTCATGTTGTCGAATTTGTCGCATGAGCCAAAATTATGCCAAAGCCCCAGAGCCACCCTGGGAAGCTTCAGACCGCTTCTCCCGCAGCGCATGTACTGCATCTTGTCGTATCTTTTATCATCTGCCCTGTACATTTTATCCTCCGATTCTTTCTTTTCTGGGAATGATTTCCCAGAGAATTATATTTTAATTCTCATCCTAATGAATTTTATACACCTGATATTCTCATAAGTAAATGTATTTGGGCAGTCATATTTTGTGTTTGGGCGACACTTGTTCAGGAGTGCCCATTTGTATAAAATATCTTTTGTAATTTTCTTTGTGTGAACAGGAGATGAGAATATGTATTTCAGCTTGAACACAGATATTCTTCCTCATATCTATCTGATGGGAAAATGTGTGAACTCTAAAGACTGGATGCATCCCAGGAGGGTAGCTTCCCAGTTCATATTGTTCATTATCCTTTCCGGTACTATGTACCTGCAGGAAGATGATAAACGTTATGAGCTTCAAGCTGGTGACTATATTTTTCTCCAGCCCGGCCGTACCCATTTCGGTTACCGTGCCTGTGAGTGCGAGTTTTATTACATCCATTTTCAGTCGGAATGTCTTATCCCCTGGGATTGTAATGCTATCTCCCAAATAAAGCAGATCATTGTCGATAATGACAGACTGGCTTACAAATGCGACCCGTTAGGTGACAGCCTTTATACGGAATGCAAGCTTTTCATACCCAAGGACAGGCATGTGAACAGTTCCTCAACCATGCAGCACCTTTCTATGCTGATTGATGACACTGAGCTTCTTGAGAAAAGTCAGACACCTCATTATAAGCTTGTAAGCTCATCCCGTTTCCTGGAGATATTGACCCTTCTTTCCCGCGATTTCGTCTTCAGTATTCTTCCCTGTAATCAGAAGAAAAGCTCTTCGAGTATGGGTAAGGCAAATGCGGTCACGAACTATCTGAATATGAATTATGCTTCCCCCATATCAGGAGAGCTGCTGGCGTCTGCATTCGCTATGAACTTCGATTCCTTGAACAGGCTTTACAAGAGGGCTACGGGGCTCACCATATTCGATCATCTGCGTCAGATTCGGTTAACCCGTGCCAGGGAGCTTCTTGTCATGACCTCTCTTCGGCTTGATGAAATAAGCAGGAGGACAGGTTTCTGCGACCAGTATTATTTCAGTCATGTCTTCAAGCAGGAATTCGGAGTCTCCCCCAGAAAATACATGAAATGAAGCTCTCCTTTTTTCCTTTCGGTCTCCGAATTGAAGTGATATTTCGGTAGGGCTCCTGTACCTCCCCCTTTTCTATTTTCCTCTTCTTCTGTATATTTTTTGTATGCAGATGATAAAAACTTTGTTGATAGGCATTATCGTGGGAATGTGCAATGTTATTCCCGGTGTCTCTGGTGGAACTATGGTCGTTGTCTTCAATTTATATGATCAGTTTGTAAATGCCATTTCTTTCAATATAAAAAAACTTAAGAAAAACTGGAAGTTCGTCGTCCCTCTGCTGGGCGGAATGGCTTTGGGCGTCCTTATTTTCAGCAAGCTTATAACGATACTGTACACGAAATTCCCTGTGCAGACGAATTATTTTTTCTTCGGCCTTATACTGGGAAGCATCCCCCTTCTTTGGAAATGTATGACAAAGCATAAAGAGGGAGAGAAGCTTTCTGTCCGCCGCATTGTGTCCATAATCATCTGTGCTGCCGCAGGTTTCGCCTTCCTCCTGTGGTTCTCAAGCCTGGAGAAAAGTGTGGACAGGTCAGCGGTGATTTCTGTTCTGCCGGAAATAAAAGCCACTCTTCTGTTGAGGATTTTCTTCGCAGGTATCCTAGGTGCCGTAGCTATGATAGTTCCTGGAATATCAGGCTCCCTTCTTATGCTGATTATGGGTGTTTACCCCATCGTGATAGCCTGTATACCATCTCTTTTCAATCCCGATTTGTTTTTACATTCTCTGATTCTGCTGCTGCCAAACGGGATTGGTGTTCTTATAGGTCTTCTTGGAGGAGCAAAGCTTATAAGCTGGGTCATGAAAGTAGCTGAAGCTCAGGCTTATTCTGTCATTTTCGGACTTATCTTGGCCTCTGCGGTGACCATTTTCCCTGGTTTTTCTGGAATAAACGGTGTCGCTGCTGGAATCGGCTGTGTTCTTTGTGCTCTGCTGGGAGCTGCCATGGCTTTTTTCAGTACGAAATTCGCCCCCTCCGAAGAGAAGAAAGAGGCTTGACCCCGGACTGTAGAGAGCATCAGACCATAGTGACTGAATCTGCGAGAATGTCCAGGAATCGTCCCGTCGTCGTGAAGGCCTCTTTCGTGAGCATAGGAATCGAGTCCATCTGAGTATGCATCATGCGCCATGTGAGTGGTAGTTTTTCGTTAAGCAGCAGCTCTTCTGCTTTGTCTGCCGCGGCTGCGGCTACCTTATGGGTCATGACCAGATTCTCGAAATTCTTATCTCTCTGGAGATTCCTAAGATAAAGTGTAGCTTCCTCAGAAGGAAGCACCGTCAGAGCCACAGCTGGTATTCCGTTTGCAAGAAAGCCTGCGTTATCGCTGTATGGGACAGGTGCTTTTACCCAGCGGCCAGGTGCGGCCGCCGATACCATGTCGCAGGTCTTTTTGAAAAGAGATTCGAAAGCAAGTCTGAAGGACAGGGGCCCGGGACTGTTCTTTCCTGCCGTGGAGACAAGCATTATATTTCCCCTGCCGCATCCGTCAAGGACATAAACATCATTGTTTTTTATTCCCAGTGTCCTGAACATACGGGCTATGGCAAAGGCTCCTTGATTCAAAGAATCCGGTGATGACATTCCGCCCAGTTCTTCTCCGTCCGTCAGGATTATACGGACATTGTGTGTTTTCCCGGAGTAAAGAAGTCTTTCTGCCCAATCCATTATCTGGAATACGGCCGCACTGTTGTCATTGGCTCCTGGTGTGTTTTCTGCCCTGTCATAATGAACGATCACTGTTTTAGCTCGGAAGCGGGGTGAATATGCTGTTTTGGGGAATAAAATACAGATATGCTGTTTTCCGTCAAGTTTTAACAAAGAATAGGGAATGCACCGGTTTTTCAGCCTGGATATTAAGAATTCTCTTCTGTCGCAGTTTTCTGAAATAAAATCTGAAAAATCATCCGGTAAAAAATCCATACGTATATTTATCGGCATTATGCGGCAGAATCTGCATAGGAAGCTTTGTCTGTAGTGAGTCTTTGTGCTTTTGCTGTGCCTCTTGCTTAGGGCGGTGTTTTTTTTACTTTCGGCGTGCCCGTTAAAACGGGCAGCGCCTTTTATGCATTGATTTTATTTATTAATAGTGATATTCGTCGCGGTTGTAGTTTTCGTCTCTGTTGAAGTTTTTTTCTCCGCGATTTTTCCCGTATCCACGATCTCCTCTGTCACGATTAAAATTTCCCCGTGGCTTGAAACCGCTGTTTCTGGGTCTTTCCTCTGCAATGCTTACACGGATACGTCTTCCTTCAAGATCTTTTCCGTTAAGAGTTGCGATCGCTGTGTTCGCAGCTTCATCGTCCGTCATTTCTATGAAACCGAATCCCTTTGACTGTTCTGTGTAGCGATCCTTGATGACTGTTGCGGAAACTACTTCTCCATACTGGGAGAAAAGATTTTTCAGTGTTTCTTCTGTCGTTGCGTAGTTCATGTTTCCAACATAAATTTTTTGAGACATTTCTAAAAATTCCCTTGCCTGTTCAGGCTTTCAAGTTTTTTGAGGATGTCCATAAAACTGACATCCTTTTTGCATAAATTATGCATGTGAAAATATGTACTGTTTTCATAACTGTATTTACCGGAAATCAATGCTGGAAGGATATCTTTTTTTGAATGCCTGCAGAACCGTTTGTCGGGAGAATATAAGTGTAAGAGAACGTACTTTCTATAGGCTTGCAGTAAGTGAAAAACCTTACAAAAGCCTTGTTTCTTCGAGATTACTATGGAATGTTTTATAAGTCAAGCAAAAAAACTTGTTATGGTATAAAATCCAAAAAAAAGATACACTTGGCAGCATGATAAGAGCAGAAATAAAAGACAAAGAGCTTTTGGAGCATCTTTCTTCAATAGAAAAAGACGGAATGTCCATATTCGTAATGGCTGACGGACGTATCCGCGGTGCTTTGTTCCATGGCAGCCGTTTCGTCAACGATATGAGAGCCCAGCATAATCTTGGAATTCTTGAGACAATGGTGCTGGGACAAGCCTGTCTCTGCGGCGCCTTGATGATTCCTACCATGAAGGGCAGGGAACACCTGCTTTTCAAATATGATACCAACGGTCCTGCCGCGGGCTTCTCCGTGGAGGCCGATTCCACCGGTACTGTCCGGGGGTTCTTGTTGCAGAATCCTATTCCTTTGGAAAAGCCCCTTGAAAGCTGGGACCTTTCTCCCTTTTTCGGACCGGGAACCGTGACCGTCTCCCGTATGAAGGAGGGCAATAAGCAGCCGCAGACAGGAACTACAGAGATTATCTTCCGTAACATAGCCCAGGATCTGGCCTGGTATTTCCAGCAGTCAGAGCAGATACAGACAGCCTTCAATACCAGCATTTTGATGGATAGGGAAGGGCGCGTGACTGGTGCCGGTGGCTTGTTTTTGCAGGTTATGCCCCAGACCGGAGGCAAGCTTTCGGAAAAGCTTTCAGAACGCGCTGCAGAAAAACGTAGGGCAGGTAGGGCACAAGGGGCAGCAGATGCGACTACTGCGCAGGATGCCGAATCCAGTTCTGGCGCGGGTTCCTCGGCGAATAATGCCCAGAATGCGGCAACTGACGACCAGCTTCTTGACCGGGTGGAGGCCGCTTTTCGCGCCGCACCTCCTTTGGGTCAGTGGTTCAGTGAGAAAGGCAACCGGGAAGATATAATCTATGGTCTTTTCAGGGAATTCTCTCCATCAGTGGTCCTGAACAGGGATATACTTTTTGACTGCCCCTGCTCCCAGGAAGTTTTCAGACGCCATATCCGTAACCTTGGTGCGGCAGAGCTGGCGGACATTAAGAAAAACGGCCCGGATCCCCTGGAGATCGTCTGCCACAACTGCGGCAGTGTCTATCAAATCCCGGTTTCAGAGCTTTAAGCCTGCGAGCTTTGAAACAGCCGTAGCCTCCCTCCATATCGGGATTCTGCAAACTAGCTGCACTTGCGGCAGTTACTTCTGCAGCTTTTCCAGCAGCGCCCTGCAGCCTGCGGTAACATCCCGGTATGTCTCGTCGAAGTTGTCTGTGTACCAGGGATCAGCCACGTCCTGGGAGCTGCCGCAGAACTCCAGCATCTTGAAAATCTTTCTGTCCGGGTCGCCCCCTGCGATTCTCTGCATGTTCCTTATGTTGGCACTGTCCATTCCTATCAGAAGGTCGTAGTAATCATAATCATCCGCTGTCATGCGGCGGGCTCTGTGGGCTACCAGGGGAATTCCTTCCCGGCGCAGCTTGGAGACAGTGCCGTAATGGGGTGGATTCCCTATCTCCTCGGTACTGGTGGCCGCTGAATCTATTTTGAACTGGGCAGAAAGCCCTGCTTTTTCTACCATGTAGGTAAAAACGCTTTCTGCCATAGTCGAACGACATATATTGCCGTGGCATACGAATAAAATCTTTATCACGAAAAATCTGTCTCCTCTTGGTTAATCTACCGTCATAAAAAGCTCTATCTCGTCGTCGTACTCGTTTCCGGTCGCGGTAAATCCTTTTTTCTCATACAGCTTTCTTGCTAGGGAATTGCCCTTGTTGCAAGTTAAGGCGACTCTGCTTGAATCGCCGAAGGACTGGTACTGATTCCCGTAAAGGTACGCCTGTGCAAGACTCCGTACCGGATGCGAAACGTATTTTTCCTGCCGGACGCAAGCTTCAGCTTGAAAGCGTCAATAAAGCTATCTTCTGTTATTGCTTTAAGTTCTACCATTTTTTGAACTGTCATTCTCCTAACCCTTGAATTCATTCAACCTGTTCTAATTTGAAGACGACGGGGCGGGTTCCATCGGTACAGCATAGAATTTTTGTCTTCGGGTTTTTATACCAATCATTGAGTATATTATCTCCGCTCATCAAAGCACACAAAGCAGAGTATATATCTAACCAAGCAACAGGGCAAAAACCTTCTGGCATAACAGCCCCACCTTCATAATAGAACACATTTCCTACTTCAAGAATTGGACAAGCCCCAGCCTTTATTCCTTGTACTAAGTATTCTTGTGCAAGGTCTGGGTAAAACTCTTTCCGAACAACTGATATTTTGACTCTCATTGTAATATCCCCAATAGCCCGCTTTTTTATCGCATCTTTGAATCCAATATCTACATCTAAATCAGGGTTGCATGACGCATCAGGCAGACCGGGCTAAGCCCCTTGTGCATCAGTTTTTGTTGCGCGCTATGCGGAAGCCACGGTAGGTGGAAATTGCGTATTCAGGATATGTGTTGGAGGATCCAGTTCTGCCCTCCGCTCTAGCCTCTTTTGTCACCTTAAGATATTCCCCCGAAGTGTGTACCTGCATCGCCGCCATAAGCCGAAAAATAGCCGTTCCAGCCGTCTCCTCCACACCAAACACATTCTTCTACGTTGCCGTTCATGTCGTAAAGTCCGTAGCCGTTTGCCTTTTTCTGTGCGACGGGATGTGTCCTGTGTCCACTGTTTTCCTGGTGCCAGCCGACTTCATCCAGATTGTAACTGCCGGCATATTCATAGTTTTCTCCGCCCTTTGCGGCATACCGCCATTCTTCAATCGTGGGCAGCCTGTAACCGTCCGCAGAAGGATTATAATCGATTTCACCGTTTAAGGATTTACCTTTGTGCGGAACATAGTCCCATTTTTTTACGTCGGTCTCACCGTTCACGGAATACACAGGTGTGAATCCTGAAAGTCTGCTCAATTCATTGCAGAAATAAAG
>JAILBN010000052.1 GCA_024680915.1 Treponemataceae bacterium
CATCGCCGTTCATTAATGCGCCCCATTGCGCCGCGCTCATGGCTCCCGTGCCTGAATCTGTAAGAAAGTCTATCGTTACTTTCTCTGCAGGCAAGCTGAAAGGATTATAAAAAGCTTTTTTAAGGGCAGCTTCCCTTCCAAGCTCCACAAGTTTTGATAAGGGGAAGCGCAGCTGAAAGCCTATCGTTATTGCTATTATTGTGGAACGAAGGGAGTGGTTTATAAGGAACATCTTGCTGTGGGCTTCTTGCGCAGGATTCAGGCGAAGTATGTAATTCTTATTGTCTTTTATAAAGAAGCACAGTTCTTTTACGGTTGACGCGATATCATCGTAATCAAGCTCCTTGTGAGTCGCATACCGGGTATATACCGCAAAGATATAGTTCAGGTATTCGTTGTAGACATTCAGAACTGTCGTAATCCTTGATGATTCATTAAGCTGGTTGTTCTCAGCCTCACTTATTGCGGTTTTCAAAGCCTGGCTGTCTGGTTTCTTGATCTGGGAAGTGTCAATGTTGTTCTCTTCGGTCAACTCAATCAGATTTGCTTCTTGTTCATCATCTTCCTCAGACTTCTTTTCACTATCGCTTATAGTACCTTCGCTGTAAACCTCTGTGAAGCTCCAATCATTAAGAGCGGTTAAAAGTTCCTCCGAGACAGGGATCAAGTTGGTCAATATAAGAAAAGTCTTGTCTATAGAGACATCATCTGTAAAGAAAACTCCTGCTTTTATGTCTGACACTTTAAAACTATTCATACAAACTCCTGGTATATGCGTGACTTTAGTGCTGCAAGAGAAATAACCTTCCCCTTATAATTCATCGGTAGTTTTGAGAATAAACATAAGATATATATAAGTATAAGGCTTTTTTTAGAATTTTAGTTATATAAAAGTGCTTTATTAAAAAAAAGAGCCGGAAAACCACACACATTCGTTCTCCGGCCGGTGAACCGACATCCTCCTCGGACGTCTGGATGTCGTAACCGTCCGAAGTCAGTGTCATCAACAATAATAGTATCGGAAAAACACAAGGGTTACTTTAATAAGTTTTTTTCCCATTGTTCTATTGAGCTAAGAATGTGAGTGTATATGAGCTCCGAATACCTAAGGCTTTCTGTGTATGGATTGTCACTTTCTTTCTTTTGACCGGCTTTCATCGAGTCAAGCTCTTCTTTACCTGGGAAAAGAAGAGAGGCCAGCTCTGCCGCCTTGCTTTTGAGCAAGGCCCTGTCGCAGGCAGAAAGAGAACCCGATATCCTTTTGTATTCATTTTCTGTCTGGCAGTGGGTTTTGCAGAGTAAGGCAGCTTTTTCCGCGTAATACTTCATCTCCCTGAGGTCTTCCTTTAGTGAGCTTAAAGCCTTAGTAAGCTTTTCCTGTCTTTCCTGCTTATCTATACTTAAGCTTTCTTCTTCCCCTTGGTCTATGAAGCTTTTTATTTGCATCTCTCGTTCTGCTTTCTCTAGGACATCCTTAATGTCCTTTTGGAATATACCTGGTATTCTAAGCCCCTCCGGCGTAAGGGTGGAGGTATGTAGGTCCGGATGCTCCGCTGCCCGGCTCTCGAACCACCATGCATATAGCTTCATCCTGTTGTCTGTTTTCAGCGGATTCCCATGGTAATCCTTTTCTATTACAGTGTTTGCCCCGAACAGGGCGTTGGAAACAGTCGTCTCTGCATTTTTGAGTCTATATGCTTCTGTAAGTGCTTTCTCTTCGAAAGTACTTCCCTTTGTATGAGTTTTACCCCCTGGAAAGCCCAAGTCCAAGCCTGCCACATATACGTCCCTGCATCCGCAGTATCGGGCGAAATCCCAGGTCGTTGATGCCACAGAGCCTCCTGTCCCAAGCTTTCCCTTGCTTCCTGTCCTGGCTTCTATATACTGGCCGAGGGGGAAGAAGGAGGCACAAAGGTGAATGCTCCTGCACTGGAACCTGAAAACAGAAGGATATGCCGCAGTGTCTGTTATAAGAATCGTTTCAGGGGCTGACAGTCCTGCTAAGTGACGGGCATTCCAAAACTGAGGGTCTGTAAGGACCACAAAGTGGGGTTGCACTCCCACCCGTAAGCATCCCCTTAATGCTGTGTCTACGCATATCAGAAGACATCGTTTTTTCAGCTCTTTCAAAAAGGGGAGTATCCTGTCCAGACTTGGGCCTGCTCCTATGATACAGGCCGGAATCCCAGAAGCCTTTCCTTTGAAGGCTGTTATTCCTGGGCATTCTGCCATTTTACCTATATTGATGCACATGTTCCTGAACCATAGGCGGGAAAATGTTTTAAGAGTCCTGCTGTTTATTTTATGCTTTTGTATGTTTCTTTCTACCAGGCATTTCAGTTCATTGAAAAATTGTGCTTCATGAAGCTCATGGGCCGGTGTCTGGAAAAAAAAGCAGTCTTCCATACCGTTTTTTTCCAGTATGGCTATTATCTGTGGTTGTGAAGCTCCTGTAAGGATTACACATGAAGGATGTCGGAAGACAGGGGTCCAGTCTACTGTATAAAATGCAGAAATAAGACGAGCTATACTGGGCTCTATTATGATGAGAGTTTTATTAGGGAATGTCTGGGTGAAGGAAACTGCTGTATAACCAAGTCCAGTTCCCATGAAAACTCCTGCTGAGAAATCCTTGCCTTCAGCAGCCGCAACTAGTTTATCTGCTTCTCTTTCCGGATTATACAAGGAGTGAAGCAGATTACCCTCGTAAAGGGCTGTCCATGAGCCGTTTTTTGTTTTCTTCAACGAAACGTGGTCAGGTAGGGGAGCAGGCTTTTGTTCTGGAAAGAGAGATGCTTCCAGCATATTGAATAGTTCCGGGAATCTGATTTTAAAGGCATTTATGTTTTTTAAGTATAAATCAGGAGTAATCGGGGATATTTCATTTATCATATATCACTTATTCCAGTTTCAGCTCTATCACCATGTCCTGTGTTACCGGTGTTCCTGGCGGTGGATTTTGAGAGACGACGTATCCGTCACCTTCTATGAGTATTGTTATGTCACTTCTGTTCAGAAGGTCAGTCAGCAGCTTTTTAGGTGTACCCGTAAAATCAGGAAGCTCATCTCCTATTTCCGCCGCTTTGCCTGTATAGAATGATATTGATCCTGAATGCATCAGGGAAGTAGCGTTTGCCCTTGCGATTCCAAGATGGTCTATTATCACATCCGCAGCCTCTGCTATTACAGGGGCGACGATACGTCCTGCATAGGTTTCTCCCTTCGCTTTGCTTATAACGATATACAGTATTATTTCCGGGGCATCTATGGGGAATATAGATATACAGTTGGAAAGAAAATCCGTGTCGCTGTAGCCATATCCATCCTCAGCCTGCATCTGAGCTGTGCCTGTCTTGACACCTATGTGAACGTCAGCCAGGTTTGCCCTGTGTCCAGTTCCCGTACGGGCTACTGTTTCCATGCAGCTTAGGAGGTATTCAGCTGTATCGCTTGATATGGCACGCTCTTTGAATATCGGTTCGTGTTTGTATTCCACAGTACCGGAGGCATCCTCTATTTTTGATATTATAGTTGGCTGGACAGGGATTCCTCCGTTTGCGATAGCTGAAGCAGCCTGAATCATTTGAAGAGCGGAGACGCTTATTTCCTGGCCGATGGATATGGTAGGCTGTGAACGAAGGGACCAACGTGAGCTTGACGGACTGTTTACAAGTCCCCAGGTTTCCTTGGGAAGCTCTATGCCTGTCTTAGTTCCGAACCCGAATTTATGGATGTATTCCAGGAAAAGCTGGGTGTCTATTTTCTGACTCATCTGCGCAAGAGCATCATTGCAGGAATATTTCAGAGCCTCCTCTGCTGTTATCCTCCCGTGGTGGTCAAGACAGGTTATAACCGCTTTCTCTCCTTTTGCGTCTGTTATTTCGAAGCGTCCGTCGCACACGAAAGTGTCATCTTTTGATATAGCTCCTGACTCAATGAAAGATGCGACGGAGAATATCTTGAATACAGAACCTGGCTCATAGGCTAAGACTGTCGGTCTGTTTGTCTGTTGCTCTGGACTGCTGTTAGGGTAATCATTCAGGTTGACGGAAGGCAGGCTTATGTATGAGAGCAGCTCTCCTGTTTTTGAATTCATGGCCAGGAGCATCAGACTCTCCGCTCCTGTGTCGTCCATGGCCTTGGCCGCTATCTTCTCGAGTTTATATTGAAGGTTTGAGTCTATCGTAAGATATACGTTTTTTCCCCTTAGTGTTGTGTTCTCTGTTATGTCGTTTATAGGAGGTATGGCAGGAGACAGTGTTTCCTGCATGGAATATTCTATTCCGGAAAGTCCTTTTCCGTCATCGCCCATAAAGCCTATTACCTGGGCTGCAAGTGCATTCTCAGGATATATACGTCCTGGTATGGAATCAAAATACAGCCCTCTGAGGTTTTCCTTTTCTATAGCTGCCTCAAGCTCATCGTGCTGGCTTTCGGAAAGCTTTTTCTTTATATATAGGAAATTTGTCTTACTGTTGATAATCATATCCTTTATTGTTTCAGGATCGATTCCTATGACGGGAGCGACTGTCTGGGCCGCGAGTCCCTCCCTGTTTATTAGAAGAGAGGGAGTGGCCGCAAGATGGTAGAAGGTGGTGTCCACAGCGAGAGGCTTCCCGCTTTTGTCCAATATGGAACCTCTTTCCACCTCTATAGAGACGTTCACGGAAGTTTTATTTTCTTTGAAAGCGAGACTACCGTAAAAAAATATTATATATCCTGCAAAAATGAGAAAAAAGATTACTAGTATTATCAGTCTTGGTTTAGAAAAAAAATTATTCAACGCCATAAAACTTTTCCAAGTATGCAGTTTATTTCAATAAAACCATAGGTCCGTGAATCTACGGAATCCTCGTAGTTATCACCCACGGCTAAGATTGTTCCCTCTGGAACTATCTTGTTATATTTTATCCTCTGGTATTGTTGTTCTGACAGAGGAATTTCCTTTCCCAGTACTGAGAAACTATATCCTGAATCCTTTGAAAAATCCAGTGCTATATTCTCTGTCGCTACGCATCGTTTCAAGACCATCTTGTTATTCATGTAATAGATGATTATGTCGTCAATCTCTGGTTCTGCCCACTGGACTAGGAGCTTTCCTGTGAAGGGATTTGCTATTCCGTAGGCCAGCTTGTTTATTACCACCATATCACCATCTTTTATAGTGGGTTCCATCGATGTCCCCGAGACTTTTTGCACATTGAATATGAAGACTCTTAGAAATATTCCTGCTGCAATTCCGGCTGCGATATAGATCAGGATGTTCCTTTTCCTAGATTTCATAGCAGTTTATTCTAATATGGAGCTTTGTTTATGTCGATAGAAGAGTATGGAAATTATCAGTTTTCTTGATGCCCGTGCTTATGAAGGCTCTGATTACGAGCCTGCTTCCTTTGACAAGATGCTTGAAAAGCAGAGAGTGATTCAGCGTTCCTTGCGGAAAAAATCTCTTCCCAGTGTGAGGACTGCTCAGAAAATAAGCAGTGAACCATATGAAATTATAAAAGTTTTCTCCTCCTCAGTTTATGGACTTCGTTGGTTCTTCGCCGTGGTCGCGGCGGTTGCCCTTGCCTCCTTGCTGCTTTTTAGGGTTTATTCATATATCATATCCAGACCCCAGCCTGCGGTTTTTACTTCCGAGGATCTTTCTGCAGAAAGCTATATCGTAGACAGCGCGATGAAGCAATTGTTCGTTGAGGATGGGTATTCCGAGGTCAGTGATGATGGAACTATTGCTGATGTTACTGTCAGCCTTCCTTTTTCCAGAGCTGTTGAGTACAGTGAATATGTAGTCGCTTCCGGTGATAATATAACGAATATTTCCAGGAAATATGGACTTTCTAACATATCGACTCTTATATCTGTGAATAACATAGAGAATGTCCGTAAATTATGGGTCGGTCAGAAACTTAAGATTCCCTCAATGGATGGAATAGCTTATAAAGTCGGCTCCGGTGATACTCTGGCCTCCCTTTCGGCCAAGTATGGTATTTCCGTTGAGGATATACTGGATGTGAACGAGCTGACTTCAGATATTCTTTATCCTGGTTCTGTTCTTTTCATTCCAGGAGGAAAGCTTGATTCAGAGTCTCTCAAGAAGTCCCTTGGAGAATTGTGGATAAAACCCCTGGCCTGCAGCTATCGGGTAACTTCTCAGTTCGGCTACAGGGCGGATCCCTTCACTGGAGTACGCAGTTATCATACTGGCATTGATCTGGCTGTCTCTGCCGGAACCCCTATACGTGCCTGTATGGGAGGGACGGTCTCTACTGCTGGCTGGAGCAATATATACGGAAATTATGTTATTATTTCTCATAGTAATGGATATCAGACCTTATATGCCCATATGACAAAATATACAGTAACAAAAGGTGAGAAGGTAAATCAGGGACAGAATATAGGCTATGTGGGCAGTACAGGTTATTCAACAGGTCCTCATCTTCATTTTTCTGTGTACAAGAACAGCCAGCTTGTATCACCGTCTACTATTTTGAAATTGTAAATTATATATGGGAAAAGGTCATTGAGCTGATGTCTTTCATCTTCTGATATAGTCAGTGACCGGCGTAAAAAAGTTATCAGGAGGAAATATGCGTTTGCCAGGAATATGCATTGATTGCGGAAGGACAATAAGCAAGGAGTTCGTTTATTGTCCGTGGTGCGGCTGTTCCCAAGTTGAGGCTGACCTTGTTCCTGTGGGTGCTTCTTCAGGAAGGAAAAAAATATCCTCTTCAGATGTCGAGAATTACGGAAAAAGATCACGACTGTCTCGTATAAACACCATGCTTGACGATTTGGAAAGAGATATGACAATATTTATGATTAGAAGGGAAAAAGAAAAAATATGAAATTTAGTTTTCATTATGCATTAGTTGACGATGACACAAAATCAATTAACAGGCAAAGGGCTGTGAAAGCCTTGCTTTTGTCTGTCCTAATGTCTTTTTTTTGTCTGCCTGTGTTTTCTCAGGTCACCTTTTCGTCTCTCGATCTTAATAGCGCTGATAAACTTCTTTATGCGGCTCAGACTTCTTCCAAAGAGAATATAACCTATAAAAAGCTTTATTGTGCTTCTCTTACAGACAATATAAGAGAAGCTGCTGCTGGAGAAAGCCTTCTCCTTACATGTTTCCCTGAAAAAATGGAGGTTTTCCTCGGCGGCCAGAAGCTTCAGATACGTAATTCCGATGGTATAGCAGAATACTCGGTTCCAGAAAAGCGGCTCACCTGGATTTCCGGTAAAGATTCAGTCAATATGGCGGCTATCTCCGTCAGTCCGGATGGAAACTGGCAGTGTCGTTTTGTGAAAAAGACCGCGGCCCGGGCTGATCTGATACTTGAGAATATGGTGACTGGACAATCCAGGGTTCTTGCCCCTGATACAGAGTTTTCCTACAGCTATGTTCCGGTACTTTGGTCTCCGGATTCAGCCCGCTTGATCTACGAAAAGGAAGGAACCCTCTATTTCCTTGAGACAAGCGAGACTTTCAGCTTATCGGCCATGTCTGAGGAGTTCCGTAAAATCGGGCATGGAAGGATATCCAATGTCTGCTGGGCTACATCCTCTCTTCTTGTATATATAAATTGTGACATCGTTTATAAAATTTCTACCAATGAGTTTTATACCCGTGCACTTTATGCGGATCTTATGGGGTCGGGAACTGTCGCAGGCAGGCTTCCCAATGCCTTCAATAATATGACTGATACCTTCTGGACAAATAGTGACGCTTCTTCTATCGTCCTTGTGCAGAATAATCGTACCTTGTGGTATATGGAGCTGGACGGTACGGACTTTAACTTCGTCACGACTCTTTTTTCTTATCCCTTCGTCAGTGTCCCGGGAACTGCTGTTTCTTTCAAGGTCTTTTGGACTGAGGAGACATCAGGGAGCGAGGTGCCTATCGTATGGATAGAGCAGATTCACGAGAGCAGCTATGAGAGCTATGTCTATAAGCTTGTGGAGAATCCTTCTAAAAACAGTACTTATTTCGCCGCTCTTCCTCTGCCGGTTTTTGTTACGGAGCCTATTCTTTCTCCTGACGGCAAGCTGCTTTGTTTCCGCGATAAAAACAGCTTGCATATATACAAGCTTTCAACCTGGCAGCAGGTTTATGTTTTTGCTGAGGAGGACATCGTTTCTGCCCGTTGGATAGATAGAAGGAATCTCTTTATAGGAGGAACGGAGACAGTTCGCCTGTGGGAGCTTGGAACCCTTACTTCAAAGGTGCTTCTTCTTTCTTCTGCAGAAAGATTTGCCTGGGACGCCCTTTCTGATGGAATTATAGTTTCTAACTCCTCCGGCACCTACAAATATAATGAGAAGCAAAATGTGTGGGAATCATACGCTTCTTCCATAGTAAGGAAAGCTGTGACTCAAAACAGTTATTTCCGTGTTTTCCTTGGAAGCTCTGGGAACCCGGATTTCAATAATGCGATTTATGTCCGTTCTCTTACAGGCCTTTATTCAACAAGCCCTCTGTACAGGAATCATATGGACAAGGAGGATTTGCGTCCGGCCATAGCCCTTGTCCTTGATGCCCTTGATAACGCCGATGGTCTTGCTAAGGTTCTTGAGGTTCTGGAAAAAAACAATTTGAAGGTTACCTTCTTCCTGAATGGAGAGTTTATACGCCGCTTCCCTTCTGCAGTGCAGGAGATCGCTGATGCAGGCCATGAATGTGCTTCCATGTTCTTTACCTCAGCTGATCTTACATCATCATCCTTTATAAGTGATGAAAGCTTCATAAGGCGTGGTCTTGCCAGAAATGAGGATGAGTTTTACGCGCTTACCGGTAGAGAGCTCACTCTGTATTGGCATGCTCCCCTATACAAGGTCGACCCGGGTGTATTGGCTTCTGGTCTGGCCGCCGGATACACCTATATAGATACTTCGACACCCTTATATGACACAACTACTCTTGAGGATGCCGCCGTATGGGGTGGAAAGTACTTTACCACGGCTGATGCCATAGACAATATATCCCATTTCTTTAAGGAAAACGCTGTAATTCCTGTATCTCTGGGAATGGCAGAGGGAACAAGAAGCGATTATCTCTATAACCGTTTCGATGTTCTTGTAGAAGCTATCATTGATGCAGGTTTCAGAATAGTTCCGGTATCTGAAATAAAATAGTCATATTGAAGGAAGCGATGCCAATGATTCCGATGACTGACACCCTCTTACGGGCTGTCAGTCAAGAAACAGGTGGTCTATAAAGCTTTTCAAACCCCAGCTTTCTTCCACATCCCTGTCCGCTACAAGGGGTACCCTTGCAAGAACAGTTTGGCCCAGAGAGTAAGTTACGCTTCCGTATTCGTCACCCGCTTTTATTGGAGCTTCTATATAATCTGGTACCGAGACCTCCGTGGAGAGATATATGCTTGAGCTTTCTCCGTCTGCTGATATTTCGGCATCTATATGGGGGACAGATATAGCTTCTGCTGAAACTTGCCTCAAGGATATGCTCTTTCTTTTTCCTCCGGCGACTATTATAGGAATGTCCTCCACGGCAGTCGGCCTGACCGTTGTAAAGGTCCTGTAGCCGAAGTCTGTAAAAGTCTCCGCATCCTCGACTCTGTACTTGTTCCCTTCCCATGTTCCGGTTCCCGGACCCTTCAGTGTTATTGAGAGAAACCTTGTGTCACCCCGCATGACAGTATATGCGAGATTGTAGCCAGACTCATCTATGTAGCCTGTTTTCAGCCCGTCAGCACCGGGTATAAGTCCCAGGGTTTTATTGGTGTTGTTATGTTTGATGGGTTTGTCAGGATAAAAGTGCCTTACAGCTGCTGGTACAGAAAAGGAAGAGAAGCCTTCAGGTAGATTCCATGGTTGGGGATAAGAGAATGATTCAAGTGAATGGTATTTCTTCAGACTTTCCGGGTATTTTTGGATATAAATCCTTGCGAAAGCTGCAAAATCCCTTGCTGTCGTAAGATTTTCCTCACTATAGCCGGAAGGCTCTACAAAATGAGTGGAGCTAAGCCCCAGTTTTTCCATTTCTTCATTCATTCTTTCGACGAAGGCTTCCACGGAGCCTGAGACATAGGAGGCCACAGCGTAGGCGGCATCGTTACCGGAACAGACAGACAGACCTTCCAGAAGCTCGTGCAGAGTCACTTTCTGTCCTTCCGCAAGGAACATAAGGGAAGAATCCGGAGGCTGGTTTACAGCCCAGCTTTCTGGAGGTAAAGGAACAATGTCGTCATAAGCGATACGGCCTGTATTTATCTCTTGTTCCACTACGAACATGACGGCAAGTTTTGTCATGGACGCCGGTGGTATTTGTTCATCGGCGTTCTTTTCATAAAGTATGCATCCGTTTGAGGTGTCTATGAGAATGGCCGACTCTGCGTTTATGCTGAGTTCGGCAGGAACCGTGTCGTAGGGAAGCGGGTTTAGTATTGATGCGGGATATAGGGCTGCAGTCCTTTCCTCTAGTATAAGCTTCTCGTCTGCCGTCAAGAGGACTGACTCGGGGTTTCTGAGCTTCTTGCCGTAGATAAGCAGAGCTGCTGTCACAGCCGCTGCAGTCAGGAGAAGTGAGGATAGAGTTATGATTATTGTTTTTTTCAGTGTCTTTGAGACTCTTTTGGCTTTTTCTTTTTCTTGCTTCATAAAAAATCCCTGCTAGAATCTGTTGCTTTCAAAAGGTATCATAATAAAAGAAGCTAGTCCATATCAGGGAAAATTGCTGTCAAAAAAGAAAGCTTGTTATAAAGTAAAATGTGAAAGAGAAGCTGTCAGAAGCGTATTTGTTCTTAAATCTTCCTGATACCTATTGAATAAGATGTATAAAAATGCAATAATCTGCATAAACTTACATAAGCCTGAAGGATTTCAAAAGTTGAAAGACTCTTGAAAGAGGCTAAGACTGTATGGCAGACCGGGCAGTTTTCCTCCCTTGGAAAATGCTGAAAGAATACTAAGGTCTGCCGGATAATGCTGGGAGGCATTAAAATGTCAAAATTGCGCGGGGCTTTTACCGCACTGGTCACTCCGATGTTTGAGGACGGCTCTGTTGATTACGAGGGCTGGCGCAAGCTGATTCAGCTTCAGCTTGAAGGCGGGATTTCTGGTCTCGTTCCGCTGGGAACGACAGGAGAAACTCCTACTCTTGATGAGAATGCAGAAGAGGAGAAATTAATTGATATAGTAATATCAGAAGTTCGTAAATATAAACAGAAGCTGGCCGAAGAGGGGAATCCTCGGGAAATTCCCGTCATTCTTGGTGCCAGCTCCAACAATACCCGTGATGCTGTGCGTTATGCCACAAGGGCTAAGGCCATGGGGGCCGATTATGCTCTTATCGTCACTCCTTATTATAACAAACCTTCTGATGAGGGAATTTTCCGTCATTTCGAGGAAATCTCAAAAGTCGGAATTCCTATAATCGTGTACAATATAGCAGGTCGTACTGGTAAGAATATAAGTACGGATCTTCTCTGCCGTATTGCTGAGCTCCCGAATATTGCCGGCGTAAAAGAAGCTTCAGGCAATATCAACCAGATGATGGAGGTGATTGCCCGCATCAGCCGTAAAAGGACGGATTTCTCTGTTCTCAGCGGTGATGACGGTCTTACACTCCCCATGATTGCTGCTGGAGGCGACGGTGTGGTTTCTGTAGTCTCCAACGTGGCTCCGGCTCTTGTGACGGAGATGGTCAACAGTGCTCTTGAGGGTGATTTCGAAAAAGCCCGTGAGATCCACTACAGGCTTACTCCTTTCTTCAAGGCCGCTTTCATTGACGGAAATCCTACATCCATAAAGTACGCTATGAATGTGAAGGGACTTCCCGCAGGCGGACTCAGGCTTCCTCTCATGGAAGTGAACGATGGAGCCAAGAAAATAATAGAGAATGCTCTTAAAGAGTGCGCTTTGTAATTTGATGCAGGGACGGGTTTTGCAAAGGCAAAACTGCGATTCCGAGCATCCATGCTCGGCGGCTACCGCCGAGCTTTTATAGGAGATTTATTATGTCAGAAAAAATAAAGGTGGGGGTGCTTGGTGCTACTGGTATGGTAGGCCAGCGCTATATTAAGCTTCTTGAAAACCATCCCTGGTTCAAGGTTACTTACGTTGCCGCTTCTCCCCGTTCCGCAGGAAAGCTCTACAAGGAAGCCGTCGCCAACAGATGGCTCATAGGTGCGGATATTCCTGCTGATGTGGCAGAGCTTATGGTAGAGGATGCCAACGATGAGAAAAAAGCTCTTGGTAAGTGTCAGTTCGTATTCAGCGCCCTGGAGATGGGTAAAGAGGAGATAAAGGCTCTTGAGGCCGCCTATGCCGCAGAGGGAATCCCTGTGGTATCCAACGCCTCCGCTAACCGCTGGACGGAAGATGTCCCCATGCTGGTGCCTGAGATCAACTTCAGTCATCTTGACGTTATAGCGGATCAGAAAAAACACCATGGTTGGGATAAAGGCTTCGTGGCCGTAAAGCCCAACTGTTCCCTCCAGACTTATATGATGCCGATTTATTCCCTGCAGCAGGCTGGTTACCCCATCAAGCGTATGATAGTAACCACCCTTCAGGCCACCAGCGGTGCGGGTTATCCTGGTGTGGCATCCTTTGATATGATTGACAATATAGTTCCCTATATAGGAGGCGAGGAAGAGAAGACAGAGAAAGAGTGCCTTAAGATTCTTGGCTCTGTAAAGGACGGAAAAATCGTCAATGCCCCAGGTCCTTTAGTTTCCTCCACCTGTACCCGTGTACCTGTCGTGGACGGACACACAGCCTGTGTCTCTCTTGAGTTCGACCTTCCTGAGGATAAGAAGCCTTCTATGGAAGAGATAATAAAGGTCTGGACAAGCTTCTCCTCTCTTCCCCAGGAGCTGAAGCTTCCTTCTGCACCGGAGCATCCTATAGTTTACCGCTATGAGGAGAATCGGCCCCAGCCTCGCCGCGACCGGGAGGCAGAGAAGGGAATGGCCTGCGTGGTAGGCCGCCTGCGTCCTTGTCCTGTCTTTGACGTGAAATTCGTAGCTCTCAGCCATAATACGAAAAGGGGAGCGGCCTTGGGCGGAATCCTTAATGCGGAGCTCCTTAAGGCAAAGGGTTTCTTCGACAATCTTTGATCCTGGCCCCATTTTGTTTTCTGCCTTTTTTGCAGAAACTCCCCTTCGCTGATATGCCCCACCTTTTCTGGACGAACGGATAAGGCGGCATATCATTAAGCAGGGGAGTTTTTTTTATCGATATCCCTTCTGATTCTTATTTCTTAAAATTATCTTAACTTTGTCTTTTAAAAGATATAAAAAACTTGTCAAAAATATCAATAAGTGCCAAAATTATTAGGTAAAGGCTGAAAATGCAAATTTTATTCTGGAGGAGATAGTATGCCAGCTATTAATAGTAAAACTTGCGTAATTGAAAAATTTCCCAAGAGGGTACTGATATTTTATATCCTTCTTTATGTTTTACCTTTTGTATCCAGCATTTTTTGGCTTAGTGCCATAAGGGTATATTCTTCGGAATTGATTCTTGTGATAATGAATCCGGCCTTCATTGGTTTTACCTTATTAGCAATGTTGCTGGTTACTGTAAATTACGTGTATCATGTGAAGAAAATCCGTTCCTATGATGGCTCGGAAGCTCAACAAGACCCTATAAATAAGGTGGTGAGACACTTTGAGTCTTTGTCTCTGGTGTCCGCCAGTCTTAATGGCCTCTATATTGCGTTTGCTCTTAAGGTCGCCACTAATCTCAGAGGCTTCACATGGCAGCCTTATCCTGTCTTTATGGGATGCTGCGGCTGGACCTTCTTGTTCGCACTGTTATGTTATATCAGTTTTATGCAGAACTTCGAGAAATCTCTATACAATCTTCCTTTTGCAAAAAGAAATAAATCTTTGTCCTTGAAAGCCCGCAGTATTCTGACTATGTTCTTCGGAAGCCTGGGTGTCATTCTTGTTATGCTGAGTCCTATGAATGTAATAGCCCTGAATGATCATCCTCGCCTTGTCCTCGTCACTAATGTCATTATTCCGTCTGCAATAGTCGGTATGATTTGTCTTATTTATGATATTTACAAGCAGATGGGCGGAACTGTATCAAGGATAAAGGATATATCTGATTTCGCCGAGACCATAGCCAAGGGTGATTATTCGAAGGATAAGCTTCTTGTCAAAAGCCGTGATGAATTCGGTATTCTTATCGGTGAGCTTAATACCTTTTACCAGACTACTAATGATCTTCTTCATTCTATAAGGAAATCAGTAGATGTTTCTCTTAAATCAGCTGATTCTTTTAAGGAGAATATGTCCGAGTCCTCAGCTGCTATTATGAACGTAATGGAAGGTATAAACTCCGTTAAGGAAAGGGTCGTGGATCTTTCTGCCGGTGTTGAGGAGTCTAATTCCACCGTCGGCAGCATGGTGACTAGAATAAAGAATCTTAATGACAATATCTCGACTCAGTCTAAATCTGTGGCAGATTCTTCAGCTGCCGTAGAGCAGATGGTGTCCAATATACGCTCCGTCACTGATATCCTTGAGAAAAACTCCGAATCCGTAAAGAGCCTGGGGTCAGAATCTGAGCTGGGCCGCTCTAAAATCAATGAGTCTGTAGAGCTTTCTGACATAATAATGGAGCAGTCAGCAGGGCTTTTTGAGGCTTCTAGTATAATCCAAAGTATTGCCAGTCAGACTAACCTCCTTGCCATGAACGCTGCCATAGAGGCTGCCCATGCGGGAGATGCAGGAAAAGGCTTTGCAGTCGTAGCTGATGAGATTCGAAAACTTGCCGAACAGTCGAATACCCAGGGAAAATCTATTACAGGCCAGCTTAAGCAGCTTCAGGCGGATATAGAGAAAGTCGCGAAGAACTCCAAGGATGTTCAGAAGCAGTTTGAAGTTATTTTCGAGCTGACTAATACCGTAAAGAACCAGGATATGATTATCAAGAACAGTATGGAAGAACAGTCTGCCGGCAGTACACAGGTGCTTCAGGCTATCGGCGAGATCCAGGAGACAACACGCACTGTTCATGACGGTTCTCTTGAGATCCTTGAGGGTGGAAATGAAATCGGCAAAGAAATGAAGGTTCTTTCTGAAGTTACGACCGAAATAAACAACACCATGATTGAGATGGCATCGGGAACAGATCTTATATCGAAGGCTGTTTCAACGGTGTCTGCTGATTCAGAAAATAATAAAGAGAATATTGATACCCTCAACAGCAAGGTAAGTGTCTTTAAGGTATAAAGAGTGTAAAAGAGGGGAGCTTTCTTTTGCGGTGCTTTATTGACTTTTTCCCCTCCTGTAATTAATATACTTCCTCGTGTAGGTGTTTTTACCTATGCGAGGAGTTTTTTTTATGAAATATTTGAGTAAAACCAAGGTTGCTTCTGTTTTTCTCATGATTGTTATGATTATCATGGGAACTTATGTATTTGCTGATGGATCTGCATATTTTGATGTAGTCAGTGTGGAGGGTGTTCCTTGTTACATAGTTCCAGAGGCCTTGGATGAGATGCAGGTAAGCGATGATACAGTCTTCTTCCTTCCTGTTGCTATAAGTGAAGGCTATGAGGCCGTCTTCACAACCCTTGCTTCTTACTCTGCGACTGATAAGGGGCTTGCAGAAGCTGACGGTAATGAGATTTCTGATATTTTCTATGGCATTTGGTCAAATGATGATTATGGAAATGCTTGTCTTAATGAAGAAGATGCGAATATCGTGTACGCCCTGTGGGATGAAGCGGAGGATGCATATTACGATGATGCCGCAGATGACGATCCTCTTATGGTGATCTATAACTGTCTTCCTAACTGGGCCTATGAGATGAGGGAAGCTTGCTGGCAGATTACCTATTGTCTTAAAGAGATATATGATTTTGTGAATGGTGACAGTTTATATGACTCTTTGGAAGAGATCATGCAATACAATGGTCAGGATTTTTTGAAGGGAGTTGCTTTCGTAAACACTTACTTCCCTGATATTCAATTCTAAAATGCTGGTGCTGACTTTCACTAAGTGTGTCGGTCAGCATTTTTTTTATACTGTTTAGCTTTGCTTAGGGCGTGCTTTTGTATAGGTGGCTTTCCTGTTGGAGGAAAAGACGCTATACTGCCTTTATGAGCAAAGAACTGTTATTTGATTTTTTTAAGATTCTTTTTACTTTCATAATGCTGCTTGATCCTATAGGGAATACACCTGCTTTTGTGGCTGTCGCCGGTGGCTACGAAAGAAAGACCCAGCTTAGGATACTTAAGCATGCCATTGCCATAGCAGGTGTAGTGCTCCTTATTTTTGCTATAGGCGGACGTTTCATCCTCATGTTTTTCGGCATAACTCCCGGAGCTTTCTATATAGCGGGAGGAATCATCTTCTTTAAGATCGCCCTTGAATTGATAAACAGTAAGCCTCGTAGCCGCCATACTCCGCAGTCTACCCTGAATCCTGATGAGACCCGTATCATAGCTGTTTTTCCCCTGGCATTTCCCCTTATAGCGGGACCTGGAATGATAACCACTATAATGGTTTATACAGCTTCTCCTGAGTTTTCTCCTGGTACCTTCATCTTTGTATTGATAGCAATCGTCGTAGGACTTTTGATAGAATATCTTTTCCTTAGAAGCGCGTCCAAGCTTATGAGCATACTGGGAAGAACAGGAATGTTCGTCCTTGAGAAAATCATAGGACTGATTCTGGCTGGACTTTCCGTACAGCTTGTCTACGACGGACTGGTAAAGCTGGGGATTCTTGAGCAGCTCCTTTCCTGATATTCTCCTGGCATAGCAGGGAGGGACTGTTTTTGAACAGTTTCCAAGGCCCTTTCGCTTGTACAACACTTCAAAAATCGTTAGAATTATACTCCATAGGTATTCTGCTTTAGCAGAAAATTTTTTTTTTGAGGTATGAATTATGAAAGCTATTGAACTTGAGAAAGCCTACAATCCCCAGGATTTTGAGGACAGGCTTTATGAACGCTGGGAGAAGGAAGGTTATTTTAAGCCCTCTTCTGATGAGTCTTCTCCTGTACACAATGAAAACTGCAGCTGCAAAAAATCGGATACCTATACAGTCGTCATACCTCCGCCAAACGTCACAGGCGTCCTTCATATGGGACATGGCCTTAACAACACACTTCAGGATATAGAAATACGTTATCACCGCATGAAGGGTGACAATACCCTTTGGGTTCCAGGAACTGACCATGCCGGTATCGCTACCCAGAATGTGGTGGAGCGCCGTCTAAAAAAAGAGGGCTTGCGCCGTCAGGATTTAGGACGGGATAAATTCCTTGAGCGTACCTGGGATGTGAAAAAAGAACATCATGCCATAATCACCAAGCAGCAGAGAAAGCTGGGCAACTCCGTTGACTGGAGCCGTGAGCGCTTCACCATGGACGAAGGCCTTTCCAAGGCTGTGCGTAATGTTTTCGTAACACTTTATGAAAGAGACCTTATTTATAAGGGAAATTACCTTGTAAACTGGTGTCCTTCCTGTGGTACGGCCCTTGCCGATGATGAGGTTGAGCACGAGGATACACCCGGTGCTATGTACCATATGTTCTATGAATTCGCTGATGGTTCCGGCAAAATAGAGATAGCCACCACCCGTCCGGAGACACTTTTCGGTGATACTGCCGTTGCCGTCCATCCGGAGGATCCCCGCTATAAGGACATAATCGGCAAGAAGGTAAAGCTTGCCCTGACAGATAAAGAAATCCCTATTATCGCAGATACTTACGTTGACCGGGAGTTCGGTACCGGTATGGTTAAGATCACTCCGGCCCATGACCCCAATGACTGGGAGGTGGGTAAGCGCCATGACCTTCCTATAATCAATATCCTCAATCCTGACGGAAGCTTGAACGAGAACGTCCCCGAAAAATACCGGGGAATGAGCTGCAAGGAAGCCCGTGAGGTAGTCCTGGAGGATCTGAAAGCAGCAGGACTTTTTAAGGAAGAGGAGAAGATTACCCATCCTGTAGGCCATTGTTATCGTTGCCACACTGTGGTTGAGCCCTATCTTTCAGAGCAGTGGTTCGTCCGCATGAGACCTCTTGCTGACAAGGCTCTTAAGGCTTGGAAAGACGGTGAGATCGTATTCTATCCCAAGAAATGGGAGAACACATATACTCACTGGATGGAGAACATCCGTGACTGGTGTATAAGCCGGCAGCTTTGGTGGGGGCACCGTATCCCGGTATGGTATTGCCAGGACTGCGGCGAGATGATCGTTTCCCGCGAGGATCCCTCCTGCTGTCCCAAATGTGGTGCTAAAGCAGACCGCCTGAAGCAGGACCCCGATGTCCTTGATACCTGGTTCAGCTCCTGGCTGTGGCCCTTCAGTACTCTGGGCTGGCCTGAGAACACTAAGGACCTTCAGACCTTCTACCCCACGACAGCTCTTGTGACCGCCTATGACATCATCTTCTTCTGGGTTTCCAGAATGATTATGGCCGGTCTTGAATTCACAGGTAAAGCGCCTTTCCATGATATCTATATTCATGGTCTTGTCCGGGATAGGCAGGGGCGTAAAATGAGTAAATCCTTGGGTAATGGTATGGATCCTCTTGAGCTTATACAGGAATATGGCTCAGATGCCGTTAAATATACCCTTGGCTTTATGTGTGCCCAAGGCCAGGATGTCCTGGTTGACAAGGACTCCTTCAAGCTGGGAAGCCGTTTCGCCAACAAGATATGGAACGCCAGCCGCTATCTACTTGGAAACCTTGAGGGAAGAAATCTTATTCCTGTTCGTAAGGCAGATCTTACGGAGCTTGATAAATGGATTTATGCCCGCCTCGATAACGCTGTCAGGACGGCTAGAAGCGCCCTGGAGGGCTATCGCTTCAATGACGGTGCCCAGGCCTTGTACGAGTTCTTCTGGACTGAATTCTGTGACTGGTATGTTGAAGCCACTAAGCTTTCCTTCCGTAATGGGGACGATGCCGAGAAGGATCGCGCAGCTTCTGTGCTCCTCAATATCCTTGAGGAAAGCCTGCGTCTCCTTCATCCTTATCTGCCCTTCGTGACAGAGGAAATCTATCAGAAGCTGCCTCTTTCAGAGATTGCGGAATCCCGTAAGGCCGCTGGAAAGGAAGCTGTATGCACAAGCATTTACACAGGTATGCTGATTGCAGCTCCTTATCCGGAAATAGATGATGGTCGTGCGGATTCTCTCGTCACGGCCCGTTTCGATGCCCTTCAGGAGCTTATCAGGTCTGTAAGAGCCCTCCGTGCTGAATGTGGAATAGGACCTGAGGTCAAGCTCAATACAAAGGTCATTATCACTAAGGGCAGCAACGCTGAGGTTTGTAAGGAAAAGACAGATATAATCAAGCTGCTTGCAGGCGTCGGTTCCCTTGACTTTGTGGATGAGAAGCCCCATAGTGCCATTGGAGCCGTAGGTAACGGCTTTGAGACCTTTATCATCGTTGACAGCTCTATAAATGTAGATGCCCTGAAAGCCCGTTTTGAGAAAGCTCTTAAGAACGAGAATGACTTCATAGAAAAGACGAAAGCAAAGCTTTCTGGTAAATTCGCCCAGAATGCCCCGGCTGAGGTCGTGGCTCAGTTCCGTGAAAAACAGGCGGAGGCAGAAAGACGTGTAGAGAAGCTTTCTTCCTATCTGCAGAATCTTTGATTTTTAGAGGATAAAGGAGGCCGCCAGTGGGAATGAACGTCGATAAACCTTCTCAGATGAATGAGCAGGGAATGTTACAGCTGAAAGGTATATATTTAGCGCCTTATATACAGTTGGCTACTGCGCTTATCGGAAAATCACGTCACGCTGGCGGTAATATGTTCCGTCATCAGATAGACACAATGGGAATTCTCATCGATTACGGCTATCTGGATGGAGTTTTATTGAAGGCTGCCCTTATACATGATTTGGTGGAGGATATTCCTGGCTATGATGTTCAGAATATACTCCATATTGATGAGGATTCTCCAGAAGTCCTCAAGCTTGTCATGGAAGTTACCAGGGAAGAGGGACAGACAAAAAGTGATTTCCTGAAAAAAATAATGAGAAGGGGCAGCGAGAATGCCAAAATCCTGAAATGCGCTGACCGCATAAGCAATATGATAAGCCTTGGTTTCGTCACTGATGAAGCATTTATAGCGCGTTACTGTGATGAGACTGAGTTTTATATTTTCCCGATCGCGCTTGAAGTCGATTACAATATGTACCTGGAGCTTATTCAGCTTGTTATAACAAGACGGCGGTATTTGGAGGATACCGGTTATTATATCAGGAATAATGACTGATTTTCAGTCCTATGTTAGCTTGGAAACAATCTGAAATACTCAAAAAAAGAACGGTAAAAGACAATACAAAAACAAGCTGCGGTTACATACTTAAGATGAGCTTGCAGAGTTTTTTTCGGATTTTGTTAGTCATAAGATTTATATCTTATAAAGTTTGCGTT
This sequence comes from Treponemataceae bacterium, assembly GCA_024680915.1. GTDB lineage: Bacteria > Spirochaetota > Spirochaetia > Treponematales > Treponemataceae > Treponema_I. The sequence continues at coordinate 20,388 of JAILBN010000052.1, forward strand.
GCAGACTATATAACTGAAAGCTTTCAAAAAAAGTCAATTTTGTGAATGTGTATTTGCTTGTTGACCTTTGTAGGAGAATCTATGGATATTCGTTATTCTGTGAATCAACGTGATTTCAAACGTTATACAACTGAGGAAATAAGATCAGAGTTTCTTATTGAGAAAGTTTTTCTTCCTGACGACGTGACAGCTGTATACTCTCATGTAGACCGCGTCGTTACCCTGGGTGCCATGCCTGTAAGCAAATCTCTTGATATTGAGAAGAACATTGACTGCTGGAAAAATTTCGGCGTCACCTATTTCCTTGAGCGCCGTGAGCTTGGCATTATCAATATCGGAGGCGAAGGAACCGTAACCGCCGACGGTAAGGAATATCTTATGGGGAATATAACCGCCCTCTATCTGCCTATGGGCACCAAGAAAGTTTCCTTCAGCAGCAGTAAGGCTGATGAGCCCGCAAAATTCTATATGTGCTCCTATCCTGCCCACAAAGCATATCCTGCCAAGCTGATAACTAAAGACGATGCCAACAAGGTTCCTCTTGGATCCCAGGAGACTTCCAATAAACGTACTATATATCAGTTCATTCATCCTAAGGTACTTGAGACCTGCCAGCTTTCCATGGGCTGCACTATGCTGGATACAGGTTCTGTATGGAACACCATGCCGGCCCATACCCATGAGCGCCGTATGGAGGTTTATCTTTACTTCCGTATTCCAAAGGACAATGTGGTATTCCATTTCATGGGAGAAGGTCAGCAGACCCGCCATATTGTGATGCAGAACGAGCAGGCTGTCATTTCACCTAGCTGGTCAATCCATTCTGGCTGCGGTACAAGCAACTATACCTTCATCTGGGCTATGGGTGGAGAGAACCGCGAATTCGATGATATGGACAACATTGCCATAACGGATTTGAGATGAATTATTGCCTGCGGCAAAAATTGTAAAACAAGCCTGCAGGCTTGTTTATTGCCGCCAAGGCTTTAAAAGGAGATAAAGATGGGAAAAACAATTACATTCGGTGAGATTATGCTCAGGCTGAAATCACCGGAGCACGAAAGGCTCTTTCAGTCACCTGTACTGGAAGCAACATTTGGAGGCGGTGAGGCTAATGTCGCCGTTTCGCTTTCTATTTTCGGAAAAAACGCAACATTCGTAACGTCTGTTCCAGATAATGCTGTGGGTGAAGCCGCCATAGCGGAACTTCGTAAGCATGGTGTGGATACGTCATATATAAACAAGGTCAAGGGCGGAAGGCTTGGTATCTATTATCTTGAGACCGGTGCCTGCGCAAGACCTTCTCTGGTCGTATACGACAGGGCAGAAAGCTGTATAGCAAAGGCAAAGCCAGCTGATTTCAACTGGTCAGACATAATGAAGGATGCGGAATGGTTCCATGTTACCGGAATTACTCCTGCTCTTTCCCAGGAAGCTGCCGATACGGCTCTTGAGGCCATGAAAGCCGCGAAGAGTGTAGGTGCTACTGTTTCCATGGACCTTAATTACAGAAAGAAGCTTTGGAACTATGGAAAGAAAGCTCCTGAGGTTATGAGGGAGCTGGTGAAATTTGTGGATGTGGTTATCGCTAACGAAGAGGATATCCAGATGTGTCTCGGTATCACAGCTCCTGGTGTGGATGTCACAAAGGGCAAGCTTGATACTGATGACTACAAGAAGCTTACCGCAGCGGTTAAGAGCGAGTTCAGCAACGTAAAAATCGTTGCCGTTACTCTCCGCGAAAGTATTTCTGCCGACAAAAACGGATGGTCTGCAGTCCTTTCTGGCAAAAGCGGCTTCTATACATCAAAGAAATACGCCATCGACGATATCGTTGACCGCGTAGGTGGAGGAGACTCTTTCTCTGCTGGAATCATATTCGGACTTCAGGAATACGCTGACAACGAGCAGCAGGCTCTTGAGTATGCTGTGGCAGCATCAGCCCTCAAGCACACTATTCCTGGTGATTTTAACCTCACAAGAAAGAACGAGGTCCTCGCCCTTGCAGGCGGTGATGGCTCTGGCCGTGTTCAGCGCTAAGGATTAAGAAATGAGTGATTTGTTAGATAGAATAAGGGATATTGGTATTATCCCGGTAATTAAGCTTACCAGCGAAGAGCAGGCGGTTCCTCTTGCCAAGGCTCTCATTGACGGTGGAATCCCTGCTGCTGAGGTTACCTTCAGATCAGCTGCGGCAGCAGATGGAATAAAGGCTATAAAAAAAGCTTATCCAGATATGCTCCTTGGTGCCGGTACCGTAATAAACAAAGATTACGCCCAGCGTGCCATAGATGCAGGTGCGCAGTTCATAGTTTCCCCTGGCTTCAATCCTGAGGTCATCGACTTTGTGATGAGCAAGGGTGTCCCCATGATTCCTGGTGTAGCTACCCCAGGTGAGATAGAGCAGGCTCTTTGCAAGGGACTGAATGTACTCAAATTCTTCCCTGCTGAAGCTGCTGGCGGAGTTGCTATGCTCAATGCCTTTGCAGGGCCTTTCGCCAATGTCCGCTTTATGGCTACAGGTGGAATCAATGCTAAGAATATGGGCGAGTATTTCAAATGCAAGAATATCCTTGCCATCGGCGGCAGCTGGATGGTCAAAGAAGACAATGAGCTTGTGACAAAGCTCAGCCGTGAGGCTGTCTCTCAGATGCATGGCTTCACTCTCGGCCATATTGGTGTGAACGGTGCTGACGAGAAAGATGCCGCGGATATCGCCAAGCTTTTTGAGATTTTCGGTCTTCTGGGCAAGGAAGGAAATTCTTCTTGGTTCTGTAACTCTACTGTGGACTCCACCAGCTTTGAGGTTATGAAGGGTAACGGAAAGGGCCTTCATGGTCATATCTGCATAAAGACATGGAACATAGAGCGTGCTCTTGCCTATCTTTCCCGCTATGGCGTAAAAGCTGATATGTCTACAGCAAAGTATACGGGAGAAGCTGGTAAATCTCCTCTTTCTTTTGTATATACGACAATGATGATCGGTGGCTTTGCCGTCCATCTGAACAAGGCATAATAAATAAAACGGGGTGCATATGATGATCCGCAGAATTGAATCCTTTGGAGCTGTTTCTTTTCCTGAGGGTAACGATAATTCTGAAGCGTTTGCCGCAGCTTTTGATTTTTTCAGGAAAAACGGCGGCGGTATTCTGAAAGTTGGTAAGGGAATATGGAAAACAGGTCCCTTGACCTTATGTTCCAACATTACATTGGAGCTTGAGGAAGGTGCCCTTCTTTCATTCATTCCTGAGCCTGAGCTTTACAGACCCGTAAAAACACGCTGGGAAGGTGTCGTCTGTTATGCAATGCACCCCTGTGTTTTTGCCGCAGGAGAGACTGATGTCACTATCTGCGGCAAAGGTACTATCGATGGGGATGGACAGGTATGGTGGAAGCTGCTGGAAAAGAAAAGAAAGCAGGGAAAACCCCTTGAGCCCATCGAAAAAGAGCTTGCTTCCCTTAATCCTGGCTATGAGACTCAGCCTGGTGGGGGAGGTGGCCGGAATACCCAATTCTTAAGGCCTGCCCTCGTGCAGTTCTATGAATGCAAGAATGTAAGAATCCTTGATGTAACCTTGAAGAATTCTCCATTCTGGACTCTTCATCCTGTATTCACTGATACTCTGCTGATAAAGAACGTAAGCGTCATAAATCCCCATGATGCTCCTAACACAGACGGTATGGATATTGATTCCTGTGTCAATGTGGAGATAGATGCTTGTAGAATTAGCGTAGGGGACGACGGAATCGCCATCAAGTCTGGTTCTGGAGAAGATGGCATCCGTATCAACAAAGCCTCAAAGAATATAAAGATTTCTGACTGTACTGTTGCTGACGGTCATGGTGGTGTAGTTATCGGGAGCGAGACTGCCGCCGGTATAGAGAATGTATGTGTGGACAGCTGCCGCTTTGAGGGAACTCAGCGAGGAATCCGCCTTAAGACCCGAAGGGGCAGGGGAGGCGCCGTAAGACAGCTTGAGTTCAAGAATCTTACCATGGTGAACAATCTTTGTCCTTTGACAATTAATATGTTCTACTGCTGCGGCACGAATCGTAATGAGCCGGAGTTCTTCTCTCAGGAAGCTCTTCCTGTAAAATCCGATACACCCTCTATAAAAGATATAGTTATATCAGGAATAAAAGCTTCAGGCTGCAAAGCCTCCGCTGGCTTTATAGCAGGACTTCCTGAATCTCCTGTGGAGAATATCCTCATTGAGGACTGTTCTTTTGAAGTTGATATGACTTCATCCGAGGATCCTTCTGTATCTGATATGTATGCAGGGATTCCTGAATGCAATGAAAAATCCTTCCGACTTTTGAATGTGAAGAATATCAGCTTCAACAATTCGAAAGTGATAGGTCCTTCTGAAGAATTTATACGTAGATAGTAGATTTTTCTAGCTTTATTTTTACATGCCTTTCTGTTAAAACTTTTTCTCTTTTATAAAAAAAGACCGTAAGAAAACTTACGGTCTTTAAAACTTGCGCTTAAAGGGCTGTCAGCTTATTTCTTGCTGATCTGAGAGGGCAGCTTGGTTGATTTTCCTGCCTTGTAAGCTTCAAGGCGCTCATCCATGATTTCCTGGTATCCGGCTGCAAGGTATTCCTTTGCGAACTTCTCATAGAGAGCATCGAATTCGCTCGGTGCACATTTAACAAGCTGTACATAGTACTGCTGGTATTTGCTGAGAAGTGTGGCTGCATACTCTGATTCAGATTCGATAGCCACGGCGAAAACAGGATCTGTGTAAGCCCAGCCGTTCTTAGAGATTTGTTTGAGCTCATAGTAGTTGTCGATAAGAGGCTGTGCGAAATCCTGAGGAAGATTCTGAGGAGCGATCTGGCGGATTGTGTCCTCGATAGTTCCTGTCTTCTTTGATGCGTGTACGATACATGTCATATCGATGTTGTTGTTATGGTTGAGCATCTCTTTGATGCCTTTTCCTTCACAGTTGATCATGACAGGAAGTCCGTTGTCACCAAGCTTGTATGTGATGCCTTCAACACCGTTCTCAAGTGTGAAAAGTGTGTCTGGCTTGAACATCCATTCCATGTACATCCAAGCGGCTTTAAGCTGGTCTGGAGTTGCCTTTGAGGAGAAACCTACGATCATACCGAATGGATTGTCGGCACGGATTACAGGATTGTCAACTACACCTGGCTCTACAGAAGAGTAGGAGCTGGCGATAGCGAGCTCTGCACCTGGATTGTTCTCATAGAAAGCGTTGAGCCAGCTTACAGAAGCTGACATGTATCCACCGTAAGCGAAAAGCTTTCCGTTGATGAAGTCTGTCTGCTGCTGTGTTCCTGATGCACCCTGTGAACCGTCTGCATCAAGCTCGAACTCTTTTGAATACCAACCCATGTTGTATTCTGCGTTTGTTCTCTTAAGCATTTTCTTTGTTGCGTCCCATGCGAAACAAGGTGTTCCCAGGGATGAGTGCATTACCCATTCTTCTTCAGAAATAGGAGATTCACGGAAGCCGAAGTTCTGGATGTAAGCAGCTGTGGGGAGGGAGAGACCAAGAGGAGCTTGGTCTGTGAGTCCTGCAGCGATAATCTTGTTTACAGCATCCTTGTACTCTGCATATGACTTAGGAACATGATCGTATCCGACTTTGCGGAGCCAGTCCATACGATAGAATGTAACGTATGTGTATGTTGTGTCGTAGTATGGACGCTCTGAAAGAACGAAATAGTTCTTTCCGTTGATCTGTGAGTAGCCAAGCTGGTTGTCCTCTACCATTTTTGCATAGTAGTTAGGAGCAACGTTTGCGAACTCATTGAGGTCGATAACGCACATTGCACCATCGTTTGCCCACTGAGCAACCTTTGGATAGTCATATTCCATGAGAATCGTAGGGGTCTGATCTGCGGCGATGAGCAGAGCGTATTTTGTCATTACGTCACCACGTGGAATTGCGACGAATTTAACGTTGATATTGTATTTATCACCGAATTCTTTCTGGATCCACTGTGTCCAGTAGTTGTCGTCAACTGCAGGATAACCCTGCTTTGAGCGGTCGTATACAGGTACTGTGATTGTTACTGTATCCTTGAATTTTGTCCAGCCTGCTTCACCGGCTGTTTTTGCCAGGGTTCCGATAGAAACAGAGCCGTCGTTAGTGTTTTTTGCGTCTTTTCTACCACCGGCAAAAAGACTGGCAACCATCAAAAGTGCGACAAAAATAGTAGCGAACTTTTTCATGCTTTCCTCCTTGTGGAAAATGTTTATTTCTGACAAGGCCTTATTCTTTATCCCCGTCGGGGGTAAAGATATAAAACCTTGTGATTTCCTTATCCCTTCACCGCTCCGATCATAAATGATCGAGTCCAGGACGTAATTCCCTTTTTTATCCCTTCACCGCTCCGATCATTATGCCCTTGACGAAGTATTTCTGTACGAAAGGATAGATACACAGAATCGGCAGTGTGGCGAACATGACCATAGCCGACTGCAGTACTTCCGGTGTGGATTGTGTCGCCATCCCTTCCGAAAGCGTTATGGCATCAGACGCTGATGAAAGAACCATGTTCCTCAGCAAATACTGGATTGGCTGCAGGGACTTGGTCGTAATATAGTACTGAGCGTCAGCGTAGGCATTCCAACGGCCGACCGCATAGAAAAGAGACAGCGTCGCTATAATCGGTGTGGACAGTGGAAGTATTATCTTAAGAAGAGTCTGGAAGTCCGTGGCTCCGTCTAAGAATGCTGATTCCTCTAGACTGTCAGGAATTGTGGACAGGAAGAAGGTCTTCATTATAAGCATGTTGTAAGGTGAGAAGGCCAGGGGAAGGACCAGGACCCAGAATGAGTCCAGCAGGTTGAGATCCTTCATCAGCAGGTATTCAGGGATAAGTCCTGCGCTGAAATACATGGTGAACATAAGAAGGAAGGTTATTACGGAGCGTCCCTTCAGTCTCTTCCTGGTAAGAGGGTAGGCCGCGCAAATCGTAAGGAGCATTCCAATGAAGGTGAATGTGGCCGTCATGATGACAGAATAAAGCATGGACCAAGTAAGCTGCCCGTCTTTGAAAATAGAGGCATAGGCTTGGAAGGTTATCTGCTTAGGAAGGAAGTATACCTTCTTTGAGAGAACTGCCGTGTTGCTGCTTATAGATTTTGCGAGGATATTTATGAAAGGCAGTATACAGGTCGCCGAGAGCAGACCTATTATAGTCATGTTGATTACTTCACCCACGCTCAGTCTTTTTTGTTTTTTTGAATTATAAATCACGTCGCTCATTTTTCTTCCTCCCTTAGATAAGTCCATTCTCACCGAGAGCTTTTGCTACCCGGTCCGCAATTACGACTAGAATGAGTCCAACAAGAGACTGGAAAAGACCAACCGCTGTCGCAAGACTGAACTGTCCGCCGGAAAGACCTTTTTCGTATATGTAGATTGCCAGCTGATACTGGAAATCATGAACCTGAACGTTTCCTAAGGCACTCAATCTTTCGAAGTTGCTGCCCATAAGACGACCCAGGTTCATGATAAGCAGGGTAACCGCAGTGGCCTTTATGCCGGGCAGCGTAATATGCCATATCCTCTGCAGCTTGTTGCATCCATCGATTGTGGCTGCCTCATAGAGGTCCGGGCTTATACCGGCAATTGCTGAAAGGTAGATGATTGAGTTCCATCCCATAGTCTGCCATATACCGATGAGGAGGTATGTGACAGCCCAGTGCCATTTCTCGGAGATGAAGGGAATTCCTTCATCTATAAAGCCGTTGTTCATAAGAAAGATGTTTATTAGACCAGTCTCCGGCTTAAAAAGAGTCAGGGCTACGCTGGCTATAATGACCCAGGAAAGGAAGTGGGGCAGATAAAGGATTGTCTGCGTTACTTTCTTGAAGGTGGGCTTACGGACTTCGTTGAGCATAAGAGCCAGTATGATAGGTGCAGGGAAAGTCACGGCAAGATCAAGTATGTTGAAGATAAGAGAGTTTCTAAGGGCAAGAAGGAAATCCTTGTCCTTGAAAACTTTTAAGAATGTTCCGAAACCGACCCATTCACTGCCGCTGTATCCTTTCGCCGGCTTATAGTTCATAAAAGCCATCCGTAGTCCCGGATAGGCCGCAAACTTGAATACGATTACAAAAGTCACTGGAAGCAGAACCAAAAGGTAAAGCCTCCAGTCTCTTTTCAGATAAAAAAGAGGACCCTTCCTGTTTTTTCCAAGATTTTTCATTTTTTCTCCACAAGTCTGCCTTTTTAGGCTAGTCTACTACCTCTATGATAGATTCATAGGCTTTCAAATTGTATTCTCTCTCTCCCTTCTCTGTTTTTATGGCACATTTTTGGGCAGAAGCGCTGTTGTTTATAACTGCTATGGTTCTTTTCTCCGGGAACCATGTGCATTCCACAGCAGTGTTGTCAGATATATATAATGCCTTGTCTTCTATTCCCGCAGCCCTAACTATTATGTTCAGCAGCAGGCGGGTGTTCTCAAGACTGTAAGCGAAATGTGAGAGGTACACACCCTTTCCCTTTCCATAGTCATGGATGGTCAGTGTAGGACTGTCCCCTTCCGCTGCTATAACAGTGGCTTTGCCGTCAGTGAGGAAGACCCCTTCTTCTTTCTTTATCGTTGCCTTCTCTGGAATAAGCCCGGCCTCAGCTGTCACCTTGAATTTATATTTCCCATGGCATACTTTAGCCCCTGTATCCTTGTCTACTCCCAGTATTCCTGCAGTTCTGAAGAAATCTCCATGTCCTGTACAGGCTGAGGGTTCGTATATTCCTATGAAAGCTCCACCCTCATAAACCCATTTGTTTAGGGCCTCAGCCACTGAAGGATCCTGCCATTCATCGCCGCCGCTCCATGCGGAACCGGCTTTTCCTGCGTTTATTACCACGTCATAGTTACTAAGCGCTCCCTTCCTTACGTCATCGAAGCTGATAAAATCAACATCTAAGGGAAGTCCTGAAAGAGATTCATTCACATGGATAAGATCATGCATGTATGTCTCATGGAAGTGGCCCGACAATGTCCATGATCTGAGTTTTCCCCAGCAATGAAGCACTGCTATCCTGCAAGGAAGGACATAAGGTTTTCCTGCCTTATGCAGTTCTTTTATAATACGGAATTCATCCGCTATATACTCTATGTAGTCGATGAATTCAGGGAAAGCCTCGACCAGATGTAAATACCCTCCCAGTCCTATCCTTTCTATAGGAGCGCGGAGAAGGGCTCTGCGGGCATTAATCCAGTAGTCCCTGGCATCATCAGCGGGCTTACCTCCTTTCTTAAAGGTAGGCAGTCCGCCCAGCCCCACAGGAAAAAGATAGGGATGGAAGCGTAGCTCATGGACAGGAGCGGAAACTCCGTTACAAAGGCGGACCTCATATCCCGAGAAAATACATTTTATGATTCCATCGAAACCAATGGATTTGAAATGAGGACCGTAGGGTTCAAGTCCCACCCAGCTGTCATCATAAAAAACGTAAGCCTGTTTCCCGTATTTGTGGACAAGGTCTACCAGCTCTTTTCCGAATCCTGCCACATATTCCTGTGTGAATTCCATGTAATCCCTTTTATGGGCCGTAGGCGGCATGTGAGTCACCTGATATTTACCTTGGTTGACGAAATCTTCTGCACATAGCTGGTAGCCGTATTTTTTCTCAAAATCCTCCAGGGCTTTTTCTGATACTGTGAAATCATAGGAAGCCCAGTCTGTAAGAAGATTCCTGTTCAATTCGTCGCTTCCCCAAATCCATACAAAATTGTAGAAAAGAGAAGTGAAGCGGACCACTGTTGTGGCAGGATGTGTCTGACACCAGTTTTCAAGCCAGCCGTATAGGTATTCCCTGGCTTCTTTGTTCCTTGGATCCACTGGAATCAGATGCTGCTTGTGCCAGTTGTTGGTTACATGATTGTACATGGAAATCTCTTCCCATATGCGGTATGCGAGGAAGCTGACCGTATATTCGTGATAGGGAACCGCCTGGAAAAGTGTCACGCTTTCAGTGTCATTGTTATATTTCCAGGAAGTGTTGGGAAGGAGGGTCTCTGTAGTCCTGTCATAGACCTGCCAGTATTTTAGTGAAGAGATTCTGCTGTTGACCTCAAACTGTTCTGTGAAAAAGCTTTTCATAAGGGAGATCGTCAGCTGACTGTCATGAGCCGTTTCTGCAGGCGTCATCAAGAAGGTCTGCTGCCTGCAGTCGGGATGGCTTTTGAGCCATTCGTTATGTTCACGGATTATACAGATTGTTGAGTATATACCGTATCCGGCATCAAGAATTTCTTGGGATAATTGAGTTCCGTCACTGTCCCTTATAACATCGGCACCCCATTTTTCAGCCAACCTCAGGGTCAGTTGTTCATAGCCGGATTCTCCTGGTAATGTGAAACTTCCTTTGATTTTGCTCACTTTCTTCCTCACTGTGGCTCATTATTCCGCTATGTTCACTTAAAAACAATTCTTTTTTTGAGAAAAACAGTGCAGTTTCGACCTTTTTTGTTTTTTTTTGAGAAAATGCTGTTGAAAGATTTTTTGCTATATATCAGTTGTCTGGGGCAAGCCATGAGCTTGATCAGTCAGACATTCCGGTTGATTCTCTGAGATTATCCGCTGAATTGGTATTATCCTGCTGGACAGGAGCCTTCCTATTTCTCCGGCTCAGTCCAACCGGCGAATTCAAATATATCAGATTTTACAGTATCGTTGGTCTTCTGGCGTTTCCTATATTCTTTAGGAGTCATGCCCATGACCCTCTTGAAATGACGGTTGAAGTTTGACACTGAGCCGAAGCCGGACATCTCTGCTATGTTGAGTATAGTCTCCTGCTTAGAGTCTAGCATCATGCAGGATTTTACTACCCTTACATTGTTCAGGTAGACAAGGGGGCTTGTGTTCGTGAAACTGAAGAAAACCCTGCGGAAGTGGGTGGGGCTCATGCAGCATAGAGCTGCAAGGTCTTCCATGGTGAACTGCTCCATGTAGTGGTCTTCTATAAGGTCGATAGCCCTCAGTATTACAGGCATGGTAGAATAATTATAAGGCAGCTTGTTGAGAAAACCACCCTGTGTCTCTATCCTGTACAATTCGATATACAGAGCCAGTAAAAGCCCCTTCGCACTGTACTGCCAGTTCGTCTTTTTCTCCCTCATTTCCTTTATGCAGGCTGAGAGAAGGATATGTACGTAGGGATAATCGTCCTTAGCGAGGATGCACTTGTATTTCTCTATGGAGATGTCGGACAGGTCGTATTGTATGCTCTCCGCCGGAAGCATATTCTTGAAAAGAAGGCTGGGCTGGAAGAAAATATAGGTCCATAAGCTGCGTGTACCTGGTGCGGAATAAGTGGTGTGATGCATATTCTTGGGTATGAAAGTGACATCGTCTTTCTTGAAGGACAAGGTTTCACCCAAAATTTCCAGTGTTCCGGAATCAGAACGGCATAGTCCTATCTCAAGGCAGTTATGAAAGTGGAGACGGCCGCTGGGTACATCTGAAATCCGCCAGTTAGGCCCGTCAAGAAAAACTACCGGGAAATCCTGCGAAAAGGTATACCTTCTGTATTCTGTTATGGCCTTTTTCCTTTTTTGCAAAAGCAGCCTCCTTAATATATAGGGGGAAAGCCTTCCCCCTGGCTTCAACCGCCTTCGGCGTTTTCAGCTACCCCCTTCTGCGGGGTCAAGCTTTTTTACTTTCTACCCCGCAATACCCCGGATTTTTTACTATATTGTTTTATGATTCTGTGTAGGAAGGGGTAGCATAAGCCACCCCTTCTTGTTACTCATGCGAAATAATTCTTCGCATTCTCGAAGGAGATATTCTTTACGATTTCGGACAACTTGTCCATATCGGCAGGGAACATTCCTCCCTCAACCCAGTTGCCCAGGATGTTGCAGAGGATACGTCTGAAGTATTCGTGGCGGGGGTAGGAGAGGAAGCTTCTGCTGTCCGTCAGCATACCCACGAAGCAGCTGAGCATTCCCAGGTTTCCAAGCACCTTCATCTGCTCTTCCATTCCGTCCTTATGGTCACAGAACCACCAGGCGGAGCCGAACTGGATCTTTCCTTTTATTCCGGAGCCCTGGAAACAGCCCATAAGCGTTCCTATGGCATAGTAATCCTTAGGATTGAGAGAGTAGAGTATGGTCTTTGGAAGACCTCCATTCATCTCCATACAGCCGAGAAGATTGGCCAGGGCTTCGCTCATATCATGGTCATGGCTGGCATCGAAGCCTGTGTCCGGTCCCAGGTTTTTCATTGCGCTGGGGTTGTTGTTGCGGATAGCAGCCATATGAAGCTGCATTACGACTTTTTTCTCACGGTAGATAGCTGCAAGGCCTTTAAGCACGTAAGCCCTGTAGGAGTCTGCCTCGGCACGGCTGATCTTTTCTCCATTCATGGCCTTCTTGAAGGCGGCTGCAGGGTCTGTCGTCTCTACAGGCGGATACTCCAGGGCGTGGTCTGTTGCCCGGCATCCGTTATTGATGAAGAAGTCCAGACGGATTTCAAGGGCTTTGATTACGTCATCCGGGGAGTTTATGGCAACTCCTGCGACATCGGCCAGTTTTTTTATGTAGTCTGCGAAGCCTGCCGCATCAATATGGATAGCCTTGTCCGGGCGGAAGGATGGCACTACCTTCGTCGCTACCTTTCCTATGTGGGCAGAACCTGATGCTATGGCCTGATGATATTCCAGGCTGTCGATGGGGTCATCGGTGGTTCCCACTGCGTATACATTGAACTTGTCCAGTATTCCCTTCACGGAGAGGTCATCTGACTCAAGCATCTTGTTGGCTTTTTTCCAGATCTCAGGAGCGGACTTGCTCGTAAGAGGCTCATAGATACCGAAATAGCGCTGCAGCTCCAGGTGGGTCCAGTGATAAAGGGGATTACCGATAAGATTCTCGATTGTGGAAGCCCAGGCCAAGAACTTCTCATAGGGCTCTGCATTACCCGTTATATACTTCTCCTCAACACCGAAGGTTCTCATCTGCCGCCATTTGTAGTGGTCGCCTCCCAGCCATACATCCGTAAGGTCGGGGAACTTTTTGTTCTCTGCTATCTGGGCAGGTATAAGATGGCAGTGGTAGTCCCAAATGGGCATATCCTTGGCTGCCGTATGAAAAAGCTTTTTTGCTGTCTCTGTCTCCAGCAGAAAATCTTCGTCCATGAATTTTTTCATAATGTAACTCCTTCTTTCATAATAGCGATCTCGCTGTATCCGTTTTTTTCGTTTTTCGTCCTATATTCTCCGTCCGCAGTCTGAAGAATCAGGGATGCAAGATTATCCCTTGTCTCAAACTGTGTCTCTTGTAAAAGCATAACAGAAGAGTCGAAATCTATCCAGCTTTTTTTTCTTTGTGCCAGAGGATGGTTGGTAGCGATCTTTATGGTGGGGACAGGAGCCCCCAGTGGAGTTCCCCTTCCTGTGGTGAATAGGATAAGGTTTGCGCCTGCCGCCGTCATTGCAGTGGTGGAGACTATGTCGTTACCAGGACCTTCAAGCAAGTAAACCCCTCCTGGACTATTGTCAGGATCTCTGTTTACCCGGTCTCCATAGGAGAGGACTCCGCATACAGGTGCTTTTCCACCCTTCTGTACACATCCCAGTGATTTATCCTCCAGGGTAGTTATTCCTCCGTCCTTGTTTCCTGGTGAGGGATTCTCGTAAACCACCTGCCCGTGGCGGGTGAAATAGTCTTTAAAGCCGTTTATAAGGTTCACGGTATCTTTGTAGACGCTCTCGTTTATACAGCGGTTCATAAGGAGCTGTTCTGCTCCGAACATTTCAGGGACTTCGGTGAGCATGACAGAACTTCCTTCTGCAGTGAAAAGGTCGCATATCTGTCCCACAAGGGCGTTTGCGGTTATTCCTGAAAGACCGTCCGAGCCTCCGCACTTCATGCCTATCACAAGACGGGATACAGGGACTTTCTCCCTTTTGAAGCTGTCTGCGTTCTTAGCCAGCTTCTCAAGTTTGTCCATCCCTACGCTTATTTCATCCTCCACTGACTGGGTCTCAAGGTAATCTATGTGACCGTAGAGGGTAGGGTCACCTGTGTTCCCGGCCACCAGCTCCTTGAAGGCTGAGACCCGGTTGTTCTCGCAGCCCAGACCCAGTACCAAGACACCGCCGGCATTGGGATGCTTTACAAGATCCGCAAGAATTGTCCTTGTCTTTTCATGGTCTTGTCCCATCTGGGAGCAGCCGTAGGGATGAATCCAGGCATGGAAGCCGTCTATCCCCGGATATTTTGCGGAAAGCTCTCTGTTGGCTCTTGCCGCCAGGAGCTCTGCCGTCTTGTTGACGCAGCCCACCGTGGGTACTATCCATATCTCGTTTCTTATACCTATCCTTCCGCAGGGCCTTTTGTAGGCCTTTATCAGGGGCAGGGTACTTTCCTTCGTCTCTGCTTTTTTTCTCCATGCCTCAAGACTTTCTTTGTCAGGGCTGTAGGTGTATTTAGCGTTCTCAGAAAGCAGGGTTCTTACATTATGAACATGGACATGCTCTCCCCTCTTTATGGTACGGGAAGCCTTTCCTATGGGACAGCCGTATTTTATTACCGGACTCCCTTCTTCTATGTCTTTCAGGGCGAATTTATGACCGCCGGGTATATTGTCAGCAAGAGTCACTCCCAGTATGCTTTTTCCTGCTGGCAATGCTTCCAGGGCTACGGCCACGCTGTCATCCTCATGTATTCGGACTGCTTTTGCCGGCTCTTTCATTTTTCGCAACCTTTGCAAGCGACATCAGGAAGAGCTTTTTTCATGCCCTTGGACCATATGTCGGCAAGATGGGATGAGACTTTTTCTGCAAGACCTGCTCTTTTTGTTAGATCTTCTCCCCACCAGTCTGTCTGTGACAGGATATCTGCTGTGACAGCTTCTGCCGTGGCTTTGTCCAAAGAAGGATGGGCTTCGAAAAGCATCTCGAAGTGGGAGAGGACCGCCGGGTCTTCCTTGGCCTTCTCGTTTTTCCTGTAGAAGCTTATAAGAGCGGCAAGACTGAAGGAAAGGACTTCGGGAACCTTGCCGAACTTGTCCATGTAGCCTGTGAGAGAGGGGAGATCCCTTGTCTTGAACTTTGATACTGAGTTCAGCGTTATTGACTCAAGAAGGTGCCTTATGTAGGGGTTGGCGAACCTTTCCAGTACATCCTTGGCGTACTGTGTCAGCATATCCTTGTCTCCGTCCATAGAGGGGATGATTTCCTCGAAAAGTCCTTTGTTTATAAGAGCCATGGTGTTCTTATCATGGATGCTCTCCTCCACGGTCTCAAGACCGTACTGGAAGGCTGCCGGTACGAACATGGTGTGGGTTCCGTTCAGAATACGGACCTTACGGGTCCGGTAGAAGCTCATGTCCTCAGTCCAGATCACGTTAAGACCTGCCTTCGCATGGGGGAATTCGTCGCTGAAGTTTTTTTTGCTCTCTATTACCCAAAGATGGAATATCTCGGCGGCATCAAGAAGATTATCCTTGTAATCCAGCTCCTTGCAAAGCTCCTCAGCTTCCTGCCTTGGGTAGCCAGGAACAATGCGGTCGACCAAGCTGTTGCAGAACCAGCAGTCATTCTCTACCCAGCTTATGAAAGCATCGCCCAGCTTCCATTCCTTTGCATGACGGAGCACATACTCATGAAGATGGTCACCGTTCTTGTCTATAAGCTCACAGGGGATGAATACAAGTCCCTTTTCCTTGGAGCCTTTGAAGGTGGTGTATCTTCTGTAAAGGAACTGTGTGACTTTTGCCGGGAATGATGCGGGTGGCTTGTCGTCGGCTTTGCAGCCGTCGAGCCAGGCTATACCGGCTTCCGTCGTGTTCGAGATTATGAATCGTAGATCCGGGTTGTCGGCGCATTTCATATATTCATCATATTCATGGTAGGGATTTATACAGCGGCTTACAGACGTGATAGTCCTCTTGTCGCAGACTGTCTTACCGTTCTGAACACCCCGGAGTACGGTTGTATAAAGTCCCTGCTGGGAATTAATCATTTCTGCCATGC
This sequence comes from Treponemataceae bacterium, assembly GCA_024680915.1. GTDB lineage: Bacteria > Spirochaetota > Spirochaetia > Treponematales > Treponemataceae > Treponema_I. The sequence continues at coordinate 36,365 of JAILBN010000052.1, forward strand.
CCTGCTCCAAGGGTTGTATAAGGACTGCGTTGCCGTTGAAATCTGTCTTCTCATTCACAATGTCCAACATCCAGTCTGCAAATGCACGCAGAAAATTACCTTCACCGAACTGAAGGATTTTTTCAGGACGAGATACTGTCCTGCACGCTTCGTTTATTGATTTCATGTCTCTTTCCTCCGGAATAAAAATGGATGGGAGCATTTGCGGAAGACCTCCGCGTTTTGTTCTTTCTGTTCCCTGCGTAGTTATAGTTTATATTCCTGTATGGTTATGCACAAATAAATAAACAGATAAAAAAGCAGATTTCACACCGATTTTTTAACATTTTTTGTACATTTCCGTTATCATATTATTTCAGCTGTAAAAAAATCGGTATTGTTTTTAGTGATTTCTTTTTGTACAATACCGTTATGGCTGCTAAAAAAAATCGCATAGGCTTGCTTCTTGCCTCTATAGATACCGGCTCTGGTATAAATATGTGGAAACCTCTCGTCAGGGAAGCTTCCCATTCCAATGCTGCCTTCTTCATCTTTCCAGGCGGGCGGCTGAACGGACCCCATGACTCAGAATACCTTCGCAATTCTATATACAGTCTCGCCAACAAGCAGACTCTTGACGGCCTTATAAGCTGGGGGTCAACCATAGGCGGCTTTGTCTCCGTCCAGGAGCTCAACAGTTTTCATAATAAATTCTCGTCGATACCTTATGTTACTATCGCCCACAAAATGCCAGGGCATTCCTGTGTTAAATTCGATGCCTACAATGGTATGTCGGAGCTGGTAAAGCATTTTCTTTCTGTTCACGGTGCCTCCAAAATAGCCTTTCTAAGAGGACCGGAGGCCCATTCCTCCTCCATGGAGCGCTACCGCGCTTTCTGTGATGTAATGGCTTCTGCCGGTCATGATATGCGTAAGTCTCCCCTTGTATCATCTCCCTTTCCCTGGTCAGAGGGGGAGAAAGCGATAATACAGCTTTTCAACGAGCGGGGACTCAGACCTGGCCGCGATTTTGAGGTACTTATCGGGGCCAGTGACATGATGACTTTTTCCGCCGTCAGATATCTTCAGAAAGCCGGTTATAATGTTCCAGCTGATTATAAATGTGCCGGCTTCAATGATTCTGTTGAGAGCCGTATATCCGGCTCTGCCTTCTCAACGGTCAGGATGCCTTACAGTGAGCTGGCTCTTACTGCCTTTGATATGATAAAGAAAGAGCTGGTATCAAAAAAAATCAGTACGGATGACAGGATCCTTCCGTCGGATATAGTTTTGAGGGAGTCCTGCGGCTGTTCCTCCTATGCTATACCCATAAGCTCCTTTTCTTGCGGCTCCAAGGAAGAGCTGCTTTGTGAGCTTTCAAAGCTTCTCCGCCTTGACGAGACCTCTTCGAATGCTGTTATAGAGCCCTTGGTGAATGTGCTTGAGGAGCACGATGAGGAACTGCTTTTTTCTCTTTTGATTAAGGCTTTGGAACGCTTCTTTATGCAGGATATGGATATACGGCTGCTTTTCAAAGCTTTCTCCCTGCTGAAGTCTGCATCCTTCCTTCCTGCGGGGCTCTTGACCAGCTACGAGAACCGTTTCCTTCTCACCATCTCTCAGGTTCAAAGCCGTGTGATGCAGGAGGTCAGCTTCAGGGAGCTGAGTATACAAAGAGAGCTGAATTCTCTTAAATGTGAGCTTCTTGAGGCACGCAGCAGACGCCATCTTATAGAGATTCTTGCCAAACACCTCCCTAAGCTTGAGATACATTCTGCCGCCCTTGTGTTCACCGAGAACGATTCTGTCTCCTATTTTGCCGGAGGCTTCTCCGAAGGGAAAATCATAGACGGAGGCTTCCTGTTCCCCGCCAGTCTGATTCTGCCGGATAAGGTGACCGGCTTTGATTCCGGTGTTTTCCTGGTACAGCCTCTTTTCATTGAGAAGCAGTTCATCGGCCACATAGTTTGCTCCGTTCCTTCCGATTCCTACAAGGGGTCTTTCTTTGAGGATCTGCGCTCCGCTATCAGCAGCGCTCTTTCCGGGATATTCCTTTTTGAGGAGACTGCCCTTGCCAAGCAGAAGGCTGAGAAGGCAGAGCAGGCAAAAACTGAGTTTTTCTCTAATGTGGGGGCAGACCTCTGCGAGCCCTTGATATCTATAACCCATAAAATCGAGCAGATAGAGAAGCTGCTTTCAGAAGGCGGGGCGGATGATGATATACTTCAGGCACAGATGGTCTTCCTTAAGAACCGTATCGGGGAGCAGCTGGAAAAAACGAATCTGATTCTGGAGCTTACCCTTTCTGAGACTGACGAGCTTCCCTTGGACAGGCAGATTTTCCATCCGGAATGTATATTCGGAGATGGGGAAGAATCTTATTCCCTCCCTCTGCTGTATGGAGATCCGGACAGATTCAAAGAAGCCTTGTCCATAATCGCCTCGGAATGGAATGTCCCTGTCTCCGGCATTTCTTTGGATTATATGGATGAGGGACTTTCTATAACTATAGAATGTGCAAAGCCTGTCCCTGAGGATACATGGCAGAAAAATGCCATGATTCTAGCGGAACGTATATGTGTTCTTTTTGGCGCCATTATTAAGAAGGAAGAGAAGGGCTGTCATATCCTTTATCCCTGGCCGACTTTTTCCTGTCATCCTGCGGAGTCTTCTTCTCCCCGTGTCTTTTGGAATGCCGATGGGGAGGAGCCCGAGGCTTGGGCGGAGATGTTCTCCCGCCGCAATGATCCCGAGTTCTCCCAGAGTGCGTTTATATGCAGGGTTTCTTTACCCCAAAAGGACTTGTATGCCATAAAGACCTTCAATGCGCTTTTTGAGAGTCATCTCAGTACCGGGGTAAAAAATCCGGTGGTTTTTGTAGGCACGGAATTCGTCCGCTTCTCCTCCTGGGTTTCGGCGGAGCAGTCTGTTCTTATAAGTGATGTCTCATCCTTCGGCTCTGCTGTATCCAAGCTTGCACCTTCTCTGGTGGTTCTGGACAGCCTTGATGTAGATGCGGTGGAGATGATCAGGAAGAATCCTGTCACGGAGCTTTGTCCGGTCTTTGTCCTTCCTGACCATATTATGGATAATTCCGAGGTTGCCCGTCTTATGAGGATTCCCCGCGTTATCCTTGTGAACAGGTTTATTGCCCAAAGCGAAGAATTCGCTGTCAGGGCCAGAGCTGTTATAGCCGGTGATGAGATTCTGCCTCCAGATACGGGGGCTCTTGTTAAAAAAGCTGTCTGCTATCTTAATAAGAACGCAGGCTCCCAGATTTCCCGCTGGAAGCTTGCCGATTCAGTCCATGTCAGTGAAGACTACCTTACCCGTATCTTCCATAAAGAGACAGGGCTCTCTCCTTGGGAGTACCTTAACCGCTACAGAATATTGCTCGCCTCCCAGATGCTGCTCCACACAAATTCCACTGTCTATGATGTAGCCGAGAAATGCGGTTTTCAGGATCAGGCTTATTTTTGCCGGGTATTCAAGAAAATACATGGTGTACCACCTGGAAAATTCCGCTCTAACCCGGAAAAAACAGAGAAATAGGGCCAGGCCTCAGCTTCCGGCCTTCGCTTTTCTGGATTTTTATGGAAGGCTTGCTTACTTCTTTTTGCTTTCTTCTTCTCCTGCCTTATCCTCGCTCTTAGGGGACTCATGCTTTCTGGGATGGAAAACCCAGAATTTCTGAGAAAAAAAGTTGAGTATGAATATGAAGGAATCTACCAGAGGCTTGAGAATACTTGTGTTTATGCTCAGCGAATTGTAGAGGGTGTTTATCAGCAGCCATGAGAAAAGCATAAAGAATGTGGTGCTTATTACGAATTTTCCGAAGGAGTGGTGGTATTTGCTCTTGCCGCTTTTGAAAATCTGCCTGTGCAGGAAATAATTGCATAAAGAAGATATTATCCTTGCTGTTATAGTAGCCAGCAGGGTGGATAATGAAACTGACAAATCATTCCATATGACTTTCGTGCATAGTATGAATACTCCGTAATCCACTGAATAGGAGATAAGACTTGATGCAGAATATGTAATGAACCTTAGAATATCCTTGAATGTCAAAATATCACTTCCATTTTAAATATAATAATATTTATGAAATGAACTAGTCAATTTTAAAAATTATTTGACTCATTTGTCTATATGTCGGAAAAATCCAATAATCAATCGTTATTTTTTTTCGCCTATGAAGTAATCTGATATCGAGGTATGATACTATGCTGAATGATAAAACACTTGCAAGGAAACGGTTGTGGAAAGAAATTGTCCGACATCGTTCTATTTATTTTATAATGCTTATCCCCCTTGTCTATTATCTAATCTTCAAATATGTTCCTATGTTCAACGCTCAGATAGCGTTTAAAGACTTCGCGGCAAAAAAAGGTGTCGTGGGAAGTCCTTGGGCTACAGTGGTGAATCCTGACGGAACTAAATCCTTAAGTCTGTTCAAGCATTTCCAGGCTTTCTTCGGTTCTTACTATTTCGGACAGCTTCTCCGTAATACTCTTATCTATAGTTTCGGAAAACTATTCATAAGTGTTCCTTTGGCTATTCTTTTTGCTATCGTTTGTTACGAAAGCCGCCGCAAATACCTTCGCCCTTTAGTGCAGACTCTGGCTTATCTACCTCACTTCCTTTCGTGGGTTATAGTCTACGGTATCCTTCTCGCGCTTCTTGCTCCTGGAGACGGTGTGGTAAACGACATTATAAAACTCTGCGGAGGTCAGCCCATAAACTTCCTGACCGATACAAAAAGCTTCCCTTGGATAGTGCTTTTGTCGGACGCTTGGAAAGAGATGGGATGGAGTGCCATTATCTTTATAGCGGCCCTTATGGGTATAGATCCTTCTCTTTACGAGGCCGCCATGGTCGAGGGTGCCACTGCCTTCCAGCGTACCCGTTATATAACGCTTCCTTCTATAAAACCTGTTATAGCGACGGTAGTGTTGCTTCGTCTTGGAACCATCCTGGATGCAGGCTTCAACCAGATGTATATGCTTTATTCACCTTCTGTATATAGCGTCGCTGATATCATCGATACTTGGGTTTACCGTCAGGGACTTCTGGAGTTCCAGTTCTCTCTTGCGACGGCTGTAGGTCTTTTCAAGGGTGTGATCGGATTCCTCCTTGTCATGTTCTCTAATGCTATGGTCAGGAAGCTTTCTGACACTTCAATAATGTAATGGAAGGCTTAAAAGGAGCTTAAAATGCAAGAAAAAAACATATATAAATCGACTATAAAGGTTCCTGCATCGGACAAGTTTTTCTACATCCTTCTTGATATCTTCCTGGTGTTCGTGCTTATTATCGTTCTTATTCCTATCTGGGCTACCATAACCCTTTCCTTCAGACCCTCTACCTTTATAGGATCTAATCTTGAAGGTATGTTCCTTGCCCCTTGGAAGTGGTCTACAGCGGCGTATACCGCCCTTCTTGGAAACCGTGGCTTTATACAGGCCTTCCTTAACAGTCTTAAGATTCTTGTCTTCGGTGTGGCTTCTGCCCTTTTTATGACAGTCCCCCTTGCCTATGGTCTTTCTGTCAAGACCCTTCCTGGACGTAAGTTTTTTAATACCTTCGTGCTTATACCCTATCTTTTCAGCGTAGGTATGATTCCTACCTACTTCGTAGTAAAGAATGTAGGTCTTATAGATCATATCGCCGCGGTATTTATTCCAGGTGCTGTAGGAACATATAACTGTATCATAATGAGAGGCTTCTTCGAGGGAATCCCGGATGAGCTCAAGGAGTCTGCCCGTATCGACGGTGCTCCTGAATGGATGGTCCTTATCCGTATAATCCTGCCTCTTTCCAAGCCAATCCTCATGACAATCGGCTTGTATTACGGAGTCAGCTTCTGGAATGACTTCTTCCATGCGATGCTTTACTTGAACAAGAGTGACCTTCAGCCTCTGCCTATTCTGCTTCGTAACATACTTCTGGGTGCCAGCATGAACGAGAACCTGGATGTCAATGCCTTCGGAGAGACTCCTGTTTCTGCTATCAAGGCAGCCTCGGTCTTCATGTCGGCTATTCCTATGATCCTTGCTTATCCTTTCATACAGAAATACTTTACGAAGGGAACTCTGCTGGGAAGTGTCAAAGGTTAAATACCTGCTGGGGCAATTCTTTACCCAGCTGGATATTTTGAATAAATGGTGTCAGGGGAAGATCCTCTGACTGGAGATTTGTTTCAAATCCCGGTTTTATGACCGGAATAAATAACAGGAGGACAAAATGAAACAAATGGTAAAGAAACTGGTAGCTCTGCTGCTCGTTTTCGCTCTTCTTATCCCTGTATTCGCAGGCGGAAGAAAAGACACAACAGGTACAGCCGCTGTATCCAACGCGCCTGTAGACATCGAGATATGGTACGGAGCAGCTGCTTCTGAAGCAGGACCGCCACCTGCAGATTGGGAAGTTTATAAGATTGTGAAAGATAAGTTCAATATAAATCTTACCCTTACTGCTCTTCCTTCTTCACAGGATGACCAGAACGTAAAAATCAACGCCGCTGGTGCTGCAGATGCTCTTCCTGACCTTTTCATGGTAGAGCGTGATGTATGGCTCAGACTTGTTCAGCAGGGCCTGGTTGCAGAAGTTGATGATATGTATCCTATGATGCCTGTCCGCTCCAAGACACACTACACAGAGGAAAGCGTTGCTAACACAACTGTAGACGGTGTTTCTTATGGTCTTGCAGATCCAGGTTCACTTACAAAGAACGAGGGTCTTCTTATCCGCAAGGACTGGCTTGATAAGCTTGGTCTTGCAGTTCCTAAGACTCTGGATGATCTTTACAACTGTATGTATGCATTCACATACAATGATCCTGATGGAAACGGACGCAACGACACCTACGGTTTCGGAGCATATCTTGAGGTTTCTTCAGTAAAAGAAGGTCTCGGAAGCCGTTTCGAGCCTATCATGGGTGCCTTCGGTGTATGCGGTACATGGGACCTTACAAAAGCTAACGCTGGTCTTAACCTTTTCAAACCGGAATATTTCGATGCCATCACATTCGTAAAGAAAATGGTGGATAACGGTGTAATCGATCCTAACTGGACAGCTTATAAGAAAGATGATTTCCGTGCTGCCTGGAAGCAGGGAAAATTCGGTATCATGCGTGAGCAGAACGCCGCTTTCGCAGCTCAGGCAAACTACAAGCCCTTCGATGACAACTTCCCAGAAGCTTCTTGGATTGTTCTTGATGCTCCTGTAGGACCTGCCGGAAAGTCTTCTATCGGTGTATATGCAAACGCATTCCGTATCTATGCTGTTTCTCAGACTGCAGCAGATGCTGGAAAGAAAGCTAAGATCGCTGAATTGCTCGAATGGATGGCAACTGACGGTTACTATCTCCTCGGATGGGGACAGGAAGGTGTGAACTTCGTATTCAGTGAGGAAGGAGTTCCTACAGAAAAAGGTATTCCTGATCCTTCAAAGGGCTTCTCAAAGTCAGAGATGATTCCTCTTACACAGCTTAAGAACCTGGTATTCTACAATTCAGAAGTAGAGATTGCTGCCCGCTATCCTGCTTACATAACAGCAACTTCTCAGAAACGCATGAGTGCTGGTGATGTTCTTGCAGAGATGGAGACAAAGCAGTGGACTCCTAACAATGGAAACGGCACAATGCCTTCTCCTAATGCTGACCTTAAACGTTTCTATGAGCAGGGTGTACTGGAATTCCTTAATGGAACACGTAACCTTACTAAAGCTGACTGGGATGCTTGGGTTGCTGAGTTCAAGAACATTGGTGGTCAGGCTTGGAATGACAATGGTGTAGCATATGCCAAGGAGCATTCTCTCCTTTACTAGTGAATAAATGCTGGAAGCTTCTGCTTCCAGTACCCCTCAGTGCCGTCCTTCAAGAGACGGCACATCACAGGAAAACGGCAGTGCGTGTTTTCGTGCTGCCGTTTTTTACGGAGTTTATAATGAATGGTCTATATAATAATGACTTGCTCTCAGTAAAAATGTCGCGTTCTGTTATAAATAGATATAAACCTGCCCAGGTAAAATGGCATTATGAGCATGGACTGGTGTTGCAAAGTATTTATGCTGTCGGCAGAAAATATGATATCATAGAGTTTCCTGCATGGGTTAAAATCATGTACGACACCAAAATAAATATAGATGGCACGATTAATACATATAAGGATGAAGAATATAATCTTGACCAGATAAACCCGGGTAAAAATCTTTTCGATTTATATAATGATACTGGCGAAAAAAAATATTTAAAAGCAATTGAGATTTTGAAGAATCAGCTTGATAACCAGCCTCGCACACAGAGTGGTGGTTTCTGGCATAAAAAAATATATCCATGGCAGATGTGGCTGGATGGCCTTTATATGCAGGGGCCCTTTTATGCCCGCTATATAAGGGACCTCAGTCCTGAAAAGGATTATGAGGATCTTGTTCATCAGTTTGAGCTTGTTTATGAGCATACTCGTAACAAGGAATCTGGTCTGCTTTATCATGCCTGGGATGAATCCTGCAAGCAGCTTTGGGCCGACCCGGTTACCGGTTGCTCTCCTCATTTCTGGGGTAGGGCGATGGGGTGGTTCTCCCTTGCCCTTACGGATGTTTTGTCCATAATCCCTGATGAAGAAGCTTTTGCTTCCTATAGAAAACGGCTTATTGACATCGCTGTCTCTCTGGTGGAACCCATTCTTTCGGTTCAGGATGATAAAAGCGGTCTTTGGTATCAGGTTCTCGATATGCCCATGCGCTCGAAGAATTATCTTGAGACCTCATGTTCTGCTATGTTCACCTGTTTCCTTTATAGGATTGTCCGGAATAATTGGCTTCCTTCCGGGGCGGAAGGGAAGCTGACTCGCTCAAGCCTTCTCGCTGCGGCTGATAAAGGCTGGAGAGGCCTTTGCAGCAGAGTTTCCCAGGATGCGGATGGGAATCTTCACCTTTCAGGTATATGCAGTGTCGCAGGTCTTGGTGGAAAACCCTACAGGGACGGCTCCTATGAATATTATGTGAAAGAAGCTGTTGTTTCTGATGATTTTAAGGGTGTAGGTCCTTTCATATTGGCTGCTCTTGAGTCGGAAATCATCCAGTAAGCGGTTTTCCCGCAATATCACTGAAAAAAAAGCACTTTCAAAGGCTTTTGGGCCAAGAAAGTGCTTTTTTTGTGCCGGAAACCAGAATCGAACTGGCACGGCATATTACTACCGAGGGATTTTAAGTCCCTTGTGTCTACCTATTCCACCATTCCGGCATACCCCTATATTATATGAAAACGGACTTTGTTGCAACATGTCTTTCAAAATAGTAGTATAAGCTTATGCTTACTGATACCCATTGCCATTTATCATATATGCAGGAGAGGGGACTTGATCTTTCCGAAATCCTGGAGTCTGCTTACAGTGACGCTTTCAGACTAATAATTGACGCAGGAACAAAAAGTGATGACCTTTTTTCCCGGCAGAAGGTCATTTCAGATTCCATTGAGAAAATAACCGATGAAAAGGCAGTAAAGACCCTTTCATCCATCATAAAATATACCGCAGGTATCTGGCCTGCTCCGGAAGCCATAAAAAACAGGGAGGAGGAATGCCGTACCCTGGAGCATATTATCGAAGAAAGCCTTTTATCCTCTGATCCTATATGTGCGCTGGGGGAATGCGGTCTGGATCATCATTGGAATCCTGCCGGGGTGGATAACCGTTCAGAGTCAGATTTTCCAGGGGATATGCTAAAGGGGGAGAGGGAGCTTTTCGAAATGCAGATAGAGCTTGCCCGGAAGTTTTCCCTTCCTGTGATGGTCCACAGTCGGGATGCTTTCGAGGGTACCTATGCGGCGATAAAAAACTGCGCTTATGACAGGGGTGAGATCCATTGCTTCTCTTATGGCATAGACGAGGCCAGGGCCTTCCTTGACCTTGGCTGGTATATTGCCCTGGGAGGTGCTGTCACCTACACCAAGAAAAACCGTCTGGAAGAGATGAGAGCCCTGCTTTCTTTTATTCCCTCTGACCGTCTTCTTCTTGAGACTGACGCACCTTATCTGGCTCCTGTTCCGGAGAGGGGAAAAATAAATACTCCTCTCCTTATAAAACATACCTATGCTTATATTGCTGAGATGAGGGGCGATTCCGTGGAAAGCCTGGCAGAGACCGTTTATAGGAATTCTGTCATGCTTTTCAGAGGAATAGAGTGAAAAGCGATCAACCTGTGGACTTTTAAGAAATTCAAAGTATAATGTATATATGAAATATGATGATGATGATATGAACCTTCGTTCTGAAGAAAGTTTTAATGAACTTGTGGATTTGATTGCGAAAACTGATGACCCGGAATTCCTTGGGGCTTTTTTCAAATGCCTTTTTACTCCTGCTGAAGTCCATGATATTGCTGACAGATGGCTTCTTGTGAAGGAAATTGAGAAAGGAACGACACAGAGGGAGATTGCCAGAAAGCTGAGGATAAGTCTCTGCAAAATAACAAGAGGTTCAAGGGAGCTGAAAAAAGAAGACAGCGCTTTCAGAAAAATGCTGAATATGCTCAATAAATGACAGCAGAATCGTGACATTTCTTTTATTGATATTGACACAAAATCTGCAAAAACATAAAATTAAGTAAACTTTTATAGATAGGAGTAAACCTCATGATTAAAGTAGGTATTAACGGTTTTGGCCGTATCGGTCGCATGGTTTTCCGTGCTGCTGTAGAAAACTTCGACAAAGACATTCAGATTGTAGGTATCAACGATCTTCTCGATCCTGATTACCTTGCATACATGCTGAAATATGATTCAGTTCATGGACCTTTCACAGGCGATGTTAAAGTTGAAGGTAACTTCATGATTGTCAACGGAAACAAAATCCGCCTCACAGCAGAAAAAGATCCTGCAAATCTTAAGTGGAACGAAGTAGGAGCAGACGTTGTTGTAGAATCAACAGGTTTCTTCCTTACTGACGAGCTTGCACGCGCTCATATCACAGCTGGTGCTAAGAAAGTTATCATGTCAGCTCCTTCAAAGGATGCTACACCTATGTTCGTATACGGTGTAAACGACAAGACATACGCTGGACAGGACATCATTTCTAACGCTTCTTGTACAACAAACTGTCTCGCACCTATTTCCAAAGTTCTTAACGACACATTCGGAATTAAGCGCGGTCTTATGACAACAATCCATGCTGCAACAGCTACACAGAAGACTGTAGACGGTCCTTCAAAGAAAGACTGGCGCGGTGGACGCGGAATTCTTGAGAACATGATTCCATCTTCAACAGGTGCTGCAAAGGCTGTAGGAAAGGTTCTTCCAGACCTCAACGGAAAGCTCACAGGTATGTCTGTTCGCGTTCCTACATCAGATGTTTCTTTCGTTGACCTTACATGCGAACTCAACAAAGAGTGCTCATACGAAGATATCTGCGCTGCAATGAAGAAAGCTTCAGAAGGCGAGCTCAAAGGTATCCTCGGTTACACAGAGGATTCTGTTGTATCAACAGATTTCCGCAACGATCCACGCACATCAATCTTCGATGCAAAAGCTGGTATCCAGCTTGACAAGACATTCGTTAAAGTTTGTGCATGGTACGACAACGAATGGGGTTATTCAAACAAAGTACTCGAGATGGCTCGCGTTATCTCAAAGTAATTTTGTAACTTCTTGTAAGTGAAAAAGGCGTTCCCTTTATTGGGAACGTCTTTTTTTTACAAATTTGCATTTTTTTTCAAAAAAAATCAGAAATTTTGTAGAATTCTGGCAAAATTTGAGATTTTTTTCTTTTCTATTAAGAAAAAGTGATTTATAATAGAAGCAATGTAGGAACAGCTTATGTGTCTGACTATGTAGTACGCATAGTTCTACAAGCAACGGTGATCAGAAAATATTGAAAGGAGACATTTATGTCTATAAAATCTAAAGATACGAACGGCAAAAAAGGCATGGGTATGGCCATAAGAATGGCTCTGCTTTTTTCTCTTGTTGTTATTACGCTTGTTGTAGCAATGAATTATGCCATAGTTGATCAAGTAAGATCTTCCATTACGGCTATATATGAAAAGAATACGTTGAATCTTGCGGAAGGTTCTTCTGAGCATATCGCGGAAGCACTCCGTATATATATTGAAAATGTTAAATCATACGCGAATTCAGAGATTGTCAAAACAGGCGATGATGATGCGGTAATAGCTTGGATGCAGGCTAACCCTCAGTTTCAGCATAAAGATTATGATTATGAGTTCTTTGCCGGACGTGAGGCTATTACTCATCGTGTAACTGGTGAAATTGGTGCCGACATTTCGGATCGGGCATATTACAGTTCCATCATAAAAGGTGGAAAAAATGAGTATGTTGGTGACCCTATCGTTTCAAGAACATCTGGTAAGTTCGTAGTTCCTGTCGCTGTTGCGGCTAAAGATGCTGATGGTAAGGCTTATGGTATTTTCAATGCGATGGTAAACATCGACAAAATTAATGAAATAGTTAAACAATCAACAATGGGTACAGAAGGTTACGCCATCCTTTTGGACAGTAACGGAATAATTCTTTCGCATCCGAATCCACAACTTGTAAAGACTGAGTTCGAGGGGTTCCGAGGAATTAAAGCAAATATGGCTAACCAGAAAAGTGCCGTTTCTATTCAGAACACTCCGGTAGGTCAGAATCTTATTGCTGTATCAAAAGTTCCAGATACACCAGGTTGGTTCTTCATTATGGCAATCACAGGTGAGGAGCTCGCTCGTGTTCCAAACAACGTTAGAACCTTCATTACGATTGTAGGTATTGTAGTTGGGCTTGTTCTTATGTTGGTTGCGTACATTCTGCTTTCAAGGACTGTTAAGCTTGTCAAGATTGTAACGAGTACAGTTGGTGATATTACTGCTGGAGATGCAGACCTTACAAGGCGCATAGACATAACACGTAGGGATGAGATAGGACATCTTATAAATTCATTCAACGGCTTCGTTAAGAAACTGCAGAATATTATATCGTCAATAAAAGGCTCCAAAAAAATGTTGGAGAATGCCGATGGTGACCTTCAGCACAGTATAGAAGATACGGCCTCTGCTATTACGGAGATTCTTGCAAATATTGATGGCGTAAGCAAACAGGTTAATAATCAATCTTCTTCTGTTTCCGAAACAGCCGGTGCTGTTACTCAGATTTCGCAGAACATTGATTCTCTTGAGAAAATGATTGAGAATCAGTCTGCCAGTGTTACAGAAGCATCTGCTGCTGTTGAAGAGATGATGGGTAACATCAGTTCTGTAAATACATCTGTTGAGAAAATGGCTTCTGAGTTCTCTGCACTTGAAAAAGACACACAACTTGGTATTGAGAAGCAGAATTCAGTTAAGGAACGCATCGATGAAATCGCTGAACAATCAGCAATGCTTATCGAAGCTAACACTGCCATCGAGAATATCGCATCGCAGACGAATATGCTTGCTATGAACGCTGCTATCGAGGCTGCTCATGCAGGTGATGCCGGAAAGGGATTCTCTGTTGTTGCTGATGAAATCCGTAAGCTTTCCGAAACTTCTACGGAACAGTCACACACTATCGGTGACGAGCTTAGAAAGATTGTTCAGTCTATCGAGGTTATGGTTAATTCTTCCAATGAATCGGAGGAAGCTTTCTCTGCTGTTGGTACTCGTATTAAGAATACCGATGTTCTTGTCCGTCAGATAAAGAGTGCTATGGAAGAGCAGAACGAAGGTTCTAAACAGATTTTTGAGGCGCTCCAGTCGCTTAATGATAATACCGCGGAAGTTCGCAGTGCTGCGGTTGAAATGTCCGAAGGCAACAAGTCTATCCTTGGTGAAGTCCGAAAGCTTCAGGATGCTACGGATGTAATCAAGGGAAGTATGACAGAAATGTCAGATGGTGCAAAGGAGATTAATCAGTGCGGATCTGTTCTGGCTGATATTTCACGTAAAGTTAATGATTCTGTGCGTCAGATAGGATCAGAAATCGATCTGTTCAAAGTCTGATGTGAGAGAGAATTGTTAATGGGCGAAGCCGTTGCCTTAAACAACAAGTTGTTTGGGTAAGGCTTCGCCCTTTTTTTCGGGACAGGTTCACGCTAGAAGCCTGTCCCGAAAAAATTAGATGTTGAATTTTATCTTCTTTCCGCAGTCTTTGTAGTATTCTGCGCGAAGTTCTTTTACCTGCTCATCTTTAAGGTAGTCCTCGAAGTTCATCATGCGGTCAATAATTCCGCCTGGAGTGATTTCGATTATCCTGTTTGCGATAGAAGTAATGAACTCATGGTCATGGCTGTTAAATAGAATTACGCCGGGAAAGTCCACAAGACCTTCGTTAAGGCTTGTGATTGCCTCCAAATCAAGATGGTTCGTAGGCTCATCAAGAATGACGACATTTGCACCAGAAAGCATGAGTTTGCTAAGCATACAGCGCACTTTCTCGCCACCAGAAAGAACCTTAACAGGTTTCAATGACTCATCGCCAGAAAAAAGCATACGGCCCAAGAATCCGCGTACATAAGCATCATCCTGATCTGGTGAATACTGCTTAAGCCACTCCGTAATGTTCATGTCGTTGTTGAAATACTTGGAGTTATCAATGCCCATGTATGTGTGCGTAACAGTCTGTCCCCAGTAAACCTCGCCTGAATCCTGCTTTAAGTTTCCTGTTATGATATCGAAGAAAGCAGACTTTGACTTGTGCTCCAAGCCGACAAAAGCGATTTTATCTGTTCTGTTGACTGTAAGACTGAAATCCTTAAGAAGCTGAATGCCTTCTCTTGTGTAATTAAGCTTCTCTACTTTAAGGACATTGTTTCCAATCTCTCGGTTCGGCTTAAAGTTAACATACGGGAACTTTCTGCTTGTGACAGGCAGCTCCTCCAAGGCAAGCTTGTCGTATATCTTCTTGCGGCTCGTTGCCTGACGGCTTTTTGCTGCATTCGACGCAAACCGCAGGATGAATTCGCGAAGGTCTTTCATCTTTTCTTCGCGTTTTTTCTGCTGGTCTTTTGCCTGACGTTGCATTATCTGGCTCATCTGGTACCAGAAGTCGTAGTTTCCGCTGAAAAGACTGATTTTTCCATAGTCGATATCGCAGATAAACGTACAGACTGTATTCAAAAAGTGTCTGTCGTGGCTTACTACGATAACAGTATTCGGGAAATCAAGCAAAAAGTCTTCAAGCCAGTTTATTGATTCA
>JAILBN010000079.1 GCA_024680915.1 Treponemataceae bacterium
GGACTGCTTAAGCCCTGTGAGAATTACTGGCTCCCCTGCCATTCCGCGAACTTGGGTTGTTATCTGTTTTTCGTACGTGGGCGGCGGGTTTCCGGTTGTCGTTGCGACATCCGCTCCCTGTCTTGATACGGTGGCTTTGACTGTCGTAGTCACCATTCCGTCACCAGATACCCATCCTTCTATGTCCAGAATAAGACCTGATACAATCTCCCTTGTCACGCCTGTATTCCTTGTCTCGCCCGTTGTTGGGTCAACGTAAGGATCCCTGTACCTGTATGTGTTGGTATTCTTGAATTGTATGTTAGTGCCGGATACGCCGTGAAGGGTTGTATCCGCAAAAACCTCTGCCTTGCTCTCGGAAATCGCCGTCTGCAGCTGCATAGCGAAGTTATAGCCGAACGTGCTTAGAACGTCAAAATTCAATGACAGGACAGAACTTAAAATTGCCGTTATGCCGCTTGCGTCTGTTCTGACAGCTGGTTTCGCGGAGTTCGTTATGTTCCACTTGTTGGAAGTGTTCTCCTGCACCTGAAGGATAAGCAGGTCATAGCGGAGCCGTGTAACAGGCTTGTCTATCTCTTTCTGTTCTTGCTTAAGCTGCTCGAAAGCCTCGTTGGAGCCCGTGAAGAAAAGCGTATTGCCGCTTCCTGTGTCGGCGAACTGCTCCTTTGTGACTGACGGCGGAAGGTGGTCAAGGAAATCTGATGGCTTTATATATTGAAGCTGTACAATATGCGATTCTTTCGGCATATCGCATGTAGATATAAAATCATTTATAACTTTCGTCTTATCCAATGCCGATTCGAATATAATCTGGCTTTCTGCAATCTTAAGGATTTTTATTTCAGGGAAACGCGCTTGCATAAGTGAAATAAGGTCATCGGCTGGAATAAACCGCAGAGACACACTGCTCCATTCTTTCTCAACTTTAAGAAGTTCCTGAGTCGAGTCAGCAGACTGATAAATTACGTACAGTGCTCCACTCTTTGAGAACGAAATTCCGCACTGTGCGCATATATAACCAAGCGTCTCCTCGAAATTCTTGCCGTTGCTGACCAGTCTTGCTATCATTGTGTCTGTCTGTGCCAGGTTGCAGAAATCCGCGCCCTCCAGCTTGAAAAGCTTTTCCAACGCTTCGGTCAGCCCGCACTTCTCAAGGTCTAAAAAGTACGTGGGCTTCAATATCCCTTCTGTATCCGTAATGTCATTTTTGTTTATGTCGCATTTTCCGTCCCTTGCCGTCTGGAAAGACTGCTTGGGGATGTCGCACAGTTCTATGAAGCCTTTCACTTTGTCTGTCTGCTCTTCGGTCGTCTCAAAAAGAAGCATCATGTCCGAAAGCCGTATGACTGTTATGTCTTTGTACCTGCCCTGCAGGAGCGGAATCATCTCATCGGTCTTTATGTACTTCATGCTTACGCTTGTCCACTTGCGCTCCGCTTTGAAGAGTCCCTGAGATGCTTCCTGTGACGTGAAAAGGATATATACGCCGTCAGTGCAGGTGTATGCGGTGTTGCACTGTGCGCAGACTAGGCTTAGTGCCTCTTCGAACGTTTTGTTTTTGGCTGAAAGCCTTTCTATTTGGGTTTCTGAACGTGCGAGGTTGCAGAAATCGCTTTTTTCCTGCCTGAAAAGTTCTTCGACAACCTCTCCGAAAGTGCATTTCTCAAGGTTAAGGTCGTATTTACGGACAGGCTCTTCCTGTCCGTCTTGTATTTCCAGTCTGCAGTTTATGTTGCATATTCCGGTTCGGATGAAGTTTGGCGATGACTGCTGGACGGCTTGCTTTATCCTTTGAATTTTTACATAGCCAGGTTCTTCGATTGTCTCATACTCCGACCAGCTTTTCATTATAATGCTCGCCGCTTCTCCTGCTGTTACGTTGCGGAGATGGATGGATATATTCAGGTTCGGGAGCGTCTCATGGATTATTGGTCTGCCCGTTACTTCGGATATCTTCTCGAAAAGTCTTCCAGGCTGGATGTCGTAAGCGTCAACGTTCATATAGCCGTCCTGCTCCAGCGGCTCTATCCTGATTTTTGAGACAGTCCACGCTTCCTCGCCTTTGTTGAGGTACAGTCTGTTCGATGACAGGAAGTTCTCAAGTGCGACGGAAAGGTCTGTTCCTGCGAAACGGAACGATGCCCTGCCAGTAACCGTGTCGTCGCATACTATAGGCTTCTCGTTGAATATGGACAGCGCATAGATTATCTCGTTTATGTCCTGCTGTACGAACTCGAAACCCGCGCCTACCTGTGAGAATACATGAGCCGATGTGATGATGAGGAACAATAATACGGCTGTTAATTTTACTTTTAATCTTTTTTTCATAATAAGCAGATTATACTTTAACCTTGCCGATATTGCCACTTTTTTATGCGGATATTTTCAAAAAAAACGTATAAGAAGCCGTGAGGAAAATTCAAATGTCAAATTTGTGTAATGTTTTTCAGAGAAGATGACTAATCATTTTTTATTGCTCATAAAAACTACGTTCATATATGCAATAGGTATCTATAGAAAGTCCTTCATAACCTTGTGCTGTCAGTTCATCCAACAAACCTGGTAAATCCTCTAAAGCGGTTATATGCCTTGTACCAGTCTCTATGGACAATACACAGTCACGAAGCATTGTGTACTCTAAATCTATAACCTTGTTTTCCCTGAGATACTCATCCATTTTCATCTTATACAAGTCATGGACTGTTTCATTATAATCCTCTATTGATTCGTAGAATTGAGTATGAAGATAGCCTGTCAATTCAGCTACAGCTCGTTCGAGTATTATAAACAATATCTCGAAATCACATGGAGTCTGTTCATTTGGAACAGGCCTTGTATTTTTGAATCTCTCCAATATATATTCACGGGTCTCACTATAATTCCTGATGATTATTCCTACAAACCTGGCGAATTTAATTTTTCTTGCGAAGTAGATATCGTCTGAATACATTTCAAGTAAGGTATCAACCTGATCCTTTCCAGAGAGGTTAGGGAAGTCGGCTATCCTTTCTTCTAAGCTTTTTGGGAACACGCATGTAAGCTGCATGGTGAGTAGCACTGAAAAGAATATGAACTTCAATTTTTTTGTCATGATATTTACCTCTTTATGCTTGTTTGTGTAAGTATCTGATTACCAGCACCTATTTGTTTCAAAAAATCATCGGTCAGCATTCCTCCGAACCAGTAAGCCGCAAGCTCATATGGGTTCTTAGCATTGTATTGGTATTTAGTGGTATCCGTGTAATCCGTTAGGAAAGTCGCATACCCCTGAGCAACTCCCTGAAGCACATGTATGAACTCATGTCCCAGAAGCTGTATGTCTTCAGGTGAGATGGTGGTTGGATCAAGAGCCTCTGTCATATATATACTGTTTGCGACAGTAAGTCCTTGTAAGTCGCCATTTGAACCCATTGTCTGACTTAAACCAACCTTGGCAAGAGCGATATTTGCATTTGTTTCATCATTAAGCCCGGAATAAACCTTAACATCACCCAGGTATTTTGTTATTACATACTCTGCGGCTGATCCCAAGGATTTTACGTATGCTTTGGTTTTGTCGTCCAGCTTATCGACATTCTGGCAGATTACTTTGGCAAACTTATCCAGATCTATGAAATCACTCAAAGGATTTGTGTTATTAAAGTAACCTTTGAACTGATTGTTAAAATCACGTACATCTTGACACGTATGCAATCCCCACGCGTCCACGTAATTCACAGGATCCGCGTTGCAGTAGGCGTACCAGTTGGAGCCGTCCCTAATCGGGTCTACGGTCGTGAAACGTGCGAGAGTCGGCGCGTAGTCGCGGAATCCGTAGTCGGAGAGCCCTGTCACAGTGTCATACGGCTTTCCTGCGTAACCGAATACGAGGTTCGTCATTCCGCCGGAGGACGAGACGAAAACTCCTGTTTCCGTGACGACCTTTCCGAAAACGTCATACTCTACAGAGCCGGAAACCCTTCCGTCCGCGTCGGATGTGAGCCTAACAAAGATAAAGAGAAAACTGCTTTCATGTCTTGCCACGCCTAGTTCCGGGCCAAAACGGAGAGGGCGCGTTTCTACAAGATTCATGCATTCATTCTATGACATGAATTCCGCATACGCAAGGGGCAGTTTCTTTACGTAGCACAGAGTCTGCTAACAACAGGTCTCATGGCTTTCCTTACATTGTCAAGGTCTTTCTCCGTCCTGTGGTTGGCATAATGGCGCGTCATCATGGGCGAAAGATGTCCGAGAACCACCTGTGCGCTGTGCTCCCCGCAGCGTCCGCTCAGCTCAGCCGCATGGAAATGCCGCCAGCTGTGAAAGACGATGTTCCGTCTTTTCCTTTCGTCCTTGTCTATGCCTATAGTCTCCATGGCATAATAGAATCCTTCCCTTATATATTTGCCGCCGACAGGCTTAGTCGGTAACCTTCCCCAGAAAAGATAGGAATCCTCATCTTCTTTGCCCTCCGTGAAAGGGTTGTTCATAGCCAGCTCCAGAAGCACATCCCTTACCTCCGGGTGAAGTGGAACTTTACGGCTGAATCCGTTCTTAGTGCCCTTAAGACCGAACATTGCACCCCAAGAATGACTAACATATACGTAACTGTCATCAAAATCCCGCCGCCTGAGCGCCAGTATCTCCCCCATCCGCATTCCCGTTGACATGGCAAGCATACACGCCGCCTTGACCCTTATGTCAGGCCAGAAAGCTTTCCTGAAAAGCCTTGTAAGCTCGTTTCCCTCAAGAACACCCCTCTCCTTATGATGTACTGAGTAACATGTAAGAGCGTCCGCCGGATTGTAAGGAATCAGGTTTTTCCTTGCCGCCCAGCGAAGCGCCGTCCTTCCTGGCTTGATTATGTTGTTTATAGTCTCGTTCGCAAGGTGGTTTCCGTTCTTGCGCATAACATCTTTAAGATACATCTCGAAGTGATAGAGATCGTCAGTAGTAAGCTCGTCAAGCATCTTAGATTCCGTAAAAAAATTGTTCCAGTAGCCGAGCGTCCATCTCTGCTCATAACAGTACCCCCTGCTTATCCTTTGGCCGTGCAGAAGCTTGTCCTGTACGTATGGGCTTTTTTCATAATCCCAGAAATAATTCAGGAATTCAAGCAGCCGGTATCTTTTCGGCTTAACGCTGTGTTCCTGTTTGTAGCCGTCAAGAATATGCCGTATAAGCCCCACCTCACTGTCGGAAAACTGACCAGTCATCAGAAAATACGACAGCCTAGAAATAATATAAGACGATTCTGTTCCCATTTTATGCCTCCTTTGAGAAACTGAACGATATGCACATTTTTGAGATATCATCACGGGGGTTGAGCAAAAAGACAATTTTTTAGGGGAAAACCCCGATAAAAAGATTGCGATATAAGGATAGTCATTGTAACATTAGAATACGGAGTAAAAAAAAGGGAGTAAAAAATGAAAAAAATATCTACACTATTATTATTGTTTGCTATTATCCTTTCAGTTTTCACGGTTTTCTCATGCGCTGACCCTGTGGACGGGATCT
>JAILBN010000097.1 GCA_024680915.1 Treponemataceae bacterium
ATTGCTGGACTTGTTCTTGGATGGACTATTCGCTGGCTGTATGCCAGATTTCAACTATCTGCATCGGAGCAAAGAGCAGAGCGTGTAAAACAGGATGCTATAAAAGAAGCAGAAGCACAGAAAAAAGAAATTTTATTAGAAGCGAAAGATCAACTCATTCGGGAACGCAACCAGCAGGAGCGGGAGAACAGAGAACGCCGCGGCGAGTTGCAGCGGTATGAGCGTAGACTGACCCTGAAAGAAGAGACACTTGACAAAAGAATGGCTGCTGTTGATAAACAAGAGCAGGAATTTATCGCCAGAGAGCAGAAAATCTCTGGGCGTGAGAGTGAGCTCACTACTCAGGAGGAGCGCTACAGGCAGGAGTTGGAGCGTATATCTGGATTGACTGCGCAGGAAGCCAAGAATCTTATAATCCAGAATCTGGAGAATGAGGCTAAGCATGATGCCCAGGCCCTGCTCAACAAGATTGAGCAGGAAGCTCAGGTGGCTTCGGAGAAAAAAGCCCGTGACATACTTGTTACGACTATCCAGAGGATTGCTACCGAAACAACGAGCGATATAACCGTATCCACGGTTTCTTTGCCCAGTGATGAGATGAAGGGACGGATAATCGGCCGCGAAGGTCGTAATATCCGTACTCTGGAGACTCTTACCGGTGTCGATATCATCATAGATGATACACCTGAGGCTGTGGTAATCTCTTGTTTCGATCCAGTCCGCAAGGAAATCGCCAAGGTTGCCCTTGAGCGCCTTATCTCGGACGGACGGATTCATCCGGCCCGTATCGAGGAAATCGTTCAGAAGGTTACCAGGGAGATTCAGAACAAGATTTACGAGGAAGGTGAGAAAGTCCTCTTCGACCTTGGAATACACAATATGAGTCAGGATGGCGTAAGGGCTTTGGGGCGTCTTTATTTCAGGACCAGTTACGGGCAGAATGTGCTTAACCATTCGAAAGAGGTTGCCATTATTGCCGGTATGCTGGCTGCCGAGATAGGAGCGAACCGGGAGCTGGCTAAGAGAGCTGCTGTTCTTCACGACATCGGCAAGGGGGCTGAGAACGATTCCGACCAGAACCATGCAGAAGTTGGTATGGATATGGCCAGGAAGATGGGTGAGGATCCCAAGGTCGTCAATGCGGTCGGGGCTCATCATAATGACATAGAGCCTACAAGTATCGAGGCGATAATCGTTCAGATAGCAGATGCTATATCGGCGGCCCGTCCTGGTGCCCGTCGTGAGACTATGGACAATTATGTGAAACGTCTTGAGAATCTTGAATCTCTTGCAGAGAGCTTCACCGGCGTAGAGAAAGCCTATGCTATTCAAGCCGGTCGTGAGCTCAGGGTTCTTGTGAACAACGAGAAGATTCCTGATCAGGATGTTAAGGAGTTGGCTCGTAATATAGCCAAGCAGATTGAGACGGATTTGCGTTATCCTGGACGTATAAAAATAACGATGATACGGGAGACGCGTATCGTGGAGTATGCCCGCTGACGTAGTGTTACAGGCGTAATGATACAAAAGAAGGGCATTCGGATTTGAAGTTCTGCTTCATTACGGATGCCTTTTTTTTATGCAGGAAGGATTTATGCAGCAATGGCTTGCGTTATGGTGATAGTTGCATAAAAATACTAGAAATTGTATAATTATAAAAAAGTTTGAAGGACTTTGCATAAATATACATGGGAGGTGAGATAATGTCCGATTATTCAGAATCATCTTTCATCGATAAGCTTTCTGATCTTGCAAGAAATAACGATATCATTTCTCCGAATCTTTATGAGGAATATGATGTGAAATGCGGTCTCCGCTACAGAGATGGCCGCGGTGTACTTGTAGGGCTGACAAGAATCGGTGATGTCGTCGGTTATGATATGATTGACGGCGTAAAGAAACCCATCCCAGGAAAGCTTCTTTATCGTGGCTATGATATAAGAAAACTCATAAAAGATGCTGAAGCCCATGCTGAATTCGGTTTTGAGCAGACTGTATATCTTTTGCTTTTTGGAGAGCTTCCTACAAGGGAGCAGTATGAGGAATTCAAGTTTTTCCTAGGAACCCGCAGGATGCTTCCGGAGAACTTCACCGAAGATATGATAATGAAAGCTCCTTCTCCTGATATTATGAATAAGCTTGCCCGCGGTGTGCTCGCCAGTTATTCCTATGACAATAACCCGGAGGAGAGGACCGTTGAGAATAATATGCGTCAGTGCATAGAGCTTATCGCCCGTTTTCCTACGCTTGTGGCTTATGCCTATCAGGCAAAAAGGCGTTTCTACGATGGGAAAAGCATGTATGTGCATAACCCGAAGCCGGAGCTTTCCACCGCAGAGAATCTGCTTCGTCTTATCCGTTTCGATAAATCCTATACAAAGCTTGAGGCTGATATCCTTGATCTTTGTCTTATTCTCCATGCCGAGCATGGTGGTGGTAACAACTCCAGCTTCTCGATTCATGTAGTTTCCTCCGCAGATACCGACACTTATTCCGCGGTGGGAGCCGCTGTGGGCTCTCTTAAGGGAAAGCGTCATGGTGGCGCTAATATACAGGTCATGGGAATGATGGACGATATAAAAGCCCATCTTCATGATTGGACCAATGAGACTGAGATAAAGGAATACCTGCGGAAAATAATCCGGAAGGAAGCCTATGATCATACAGGTCTTATATATGGTCAGGGACATGCTGTATACACTATATCTGATCCTCGTGCCGTTATGGTCAGGGACAAGGCAAGGTTCCTCGCAGAGGAGAAGGGCTGTATGGAGGAATATAACCTCTATCTGCTCATAGAGAAGCTTGCTCCCATAGTCTTCGCGGAGGAAAGGGGCGGAATAAAGAATATCTGCTCCAACGTAGACTTCTACACAGGTTTCGTATATTCCATGCTGGGTATTCCAAGGGAGCTTTATACACCTATTTTCGCAGTTTCCCGTATTGCAGGATGGTCAGCCCACAGAATAGAGGAGATTGTCTCCGGACGTAAGATTTACCGACCTGCCTTCAGGAATATCATGCCGGAGCGTGATTTTATCCCTATGGATGACAGGAATGGACAGGATTGACAAAGTCCTTTCTAAACAAGGCTTGGGTAGCCGTAAGGACGTGAAGAAGCTTCTCCGTTCCGGTGTGGTTCTTGTGAACGGAGAAGTCTGTGTAAACGCGGACCACCATGTAGACGTGGACACTGACATTATTGAGGTGTCCGGTAGGAAAATCTCGGTAAAAAAAGACCTTTATCTCATGATGAACAAACGCATGGATACAGTGTGCGCCGCCAAGGACGGACTGCATGATACGGTCTTTGACTGTCTGGGAGATGAATACAGACATTCCTTCCTGGGCGGGGATCTTCATCTCGTGGGGCGGCTTGATATCGACACGGAAGGCCTTCTTCTTTTCACTACGGACGGTAGTCTTACCCATCGCCTTACATCACCGAAAACTCATATATCTAAAACCTATCTTGTGACACTCAAGGATCCTGTCTCTGAAGTTGAGCAGACTGCCTACTCTGATGCACTGCGTACGGGGCTGGAGATACCGCCTGAAGGCGATGAAGGTGGTTTTTTGTCTTTGCCTGCGGAGCTGGAATGGCTGTCCGATACCCTTTGCAGCCTTGTCATTTATGAAGGCAAATATCATCAGGTGAAGAGAATGTTCGCAGCTTTGGGTAATAAGGTCACGGCGCTTAGACGTACAGCCATGGGTAAGCTTGGGCTTGATCAGAGCCTTCTTCCGGGTGCATACAGGGAGCTTACAGAAGACGAGCTTGGGTTGCTTTAGGCTTTCTTTTTCTTTCCTCAAAAAAAATCCATAAATGTCATAAAATCGTAAAAATGCATTATTCTCCCATAAAATAAAACTTGCGCTTGTGAAATACAGACGATATACTTATGGTATGAAAGTACTTCTTGCAGATGATGATAATATGATTCGCCTTTATTTTACGAGGTATCTTGAAAAAAAGAACTTTGAAGTGAAAGCTTTTTCCACAGGAAAAGAGGCTTGGGAAGAATTGCAGAAAAACTATTATCCCCTCGTTATTCTTGATTGGAACATGCCCGATATGACAGGAGATGAGGTTTGCGAACGTCTTAAGCAAAGAGTATCCCCGGACTTTCAGTACGTTATTATCATTACGTCTCGTTCTGATGAGACGGATGTCGTTGATGGTCTGAACAAGGGTGCTGATGATTATATTACGAAACCAGTTATAGCGGCAGAGCTTGAGGCTCGTCTGAACGCTGCGGAGCGCGTCATAAACTATGAGCTGCAGCTTCGTCAGAAAGAAAAAGAGGTGAGGCTTGCCTGCTACAAAACTCTTACCGAGCTTGCTGAGACCCGTGATCATGAGTCAGCCGATCATATGTCCCGTGTAGGAAAGCTTTGCGGCCTTCTTTCCAGACAGATGGGCTTGGATGAGAAATTCTGTGAGGATCTTGAGATTTTCGCTCCTATGCATGATATCGGAAAAGTCGGGATTCCTGATGGGATACTTCATGTTCCCAGATCTTTGTGGAATCAGGAGTACGAGGTCGTGAAGCTTCATACTACTATCGGTTGGCAGATTTTGAAGGGAAAGCCCGCTTTTGAGCTGGCATCTCTTATCGCTTATACTCATCATGAACATTGGGACGGTACAGGTTATCCCCGCCATCTTAAGGGCGAGCAGATTCCTGTTTGCGGACGTATATGCGCCGTTGCCGATTGCTATGACTCACTGCGTTCCATTAAGTCCTATGGTACTGCCCACACTCATAAACAGGCGATAGAATGGATTTCCATGAGATCAGGAACTTTGTTCGATCCTGAGGTCGTGACAGCCATGAAGGTGGTTTCCCGTAGGATGGAAAAACTGTTCAATGATACATATGTTTCCACACTGAGTAATCATCCCTGAAAAATGAATTGAATAAATATACATTTTTTCATATAATTTCTGACTATGAGTAACGAGAATAATGAGAACAGGAATAAGTCAGAACGCAAGCAGATAGTGCATTGGGCTGACAGAACGGCAGATCAGATTATAAGAGAACGTGGTGATCTTGATTTATATACGTGTGCCTCCGGCATAACACCTTCAGGAACTGTACATATAGGAAATTTCCGTGAGATTATATCCGTGGATCTTGTCGTGAGGGCATTGCGCGACAGAGGCAAAAAAGTCCGCTTTATCTATTCTTGGGATGACTATGATGTTTTCCGTAAAGTACCTGAAAATATGCCAGGGAAAGATATCCTTGAGAAGCATTTAAGATATCCTATCACTATGGTTCCTGATACTACAGGAAGGGATTCCTCCTATGCCCGCCATCACGAGGTCGATGTGGAGAGCATACTTCCTGAGGTAGGTATCCATCCTGAATTCCTCTATCAGTCGGAGCGTTACAGGGCGAATATGTATGCGGAGGGAATGAAGATAGCCCTTCAGAACAGGAACAAGCTTAAGGAAATACTTAACAGATACCGCGATTCTGCCCATAAAATGTCTGATGACGACGAATATTGGCCTACAGCGGCTTTCTGCTGCAAGTGCAATAAAGATACTACAGAGATGATAGAATATGACGGTGAGTACGGTCTGAAATACAGGTGTACAAGCTGTGGTCATGTGGAGAAAGCCGACCTGCGTACCTCGAAAGAGATTAAGCTTGGCTGGCGTGTCGACTGGCCCATGCGCTGGCAGTATGAGCATACGATCTTTGAGCCAGCCGGAAAGGATCATCACAGTCAGGGAGGTTCCTTCGATACAGCCCGTCTTGTGGCTGACGAGGTTTACCATTGGCCGGCACCTGTTTCCTTCCGCTACGATTTCATCGGAATAAAGGGTGTGCCTGGAAAGATGTCCTCTTCAAAGGGGCGTGTCATAAACCTTTATGATGTTCTCAACGTCTATCCGCCGGAAATAGTCCGTTACCTCTTCGCAGGAACACGGCCTGACACAGAGTTCTCCATAAGCTTCGACCTTGACGTAATCAAGACCTATGAGGACTATGACAAGACGGAGCGTATCGTCTGGGGTGTGGACAAGGCCAAGAATGACAATATACTCGCCAAAGAGAAAAGAATATATGAGCTTTCTCAGGTTGATAAGATGCCTGAGGAAATGCCCTACCAGGTGACAGGAGGCTTCAGGCATCTTTGTAATCTTCTTCAGACCAACGCAGGCGATATTGATGCGGTCATCGCTACCCTGGGCAATGTTAAGCCGTCCCAGGAAAAAGCCTTGCGCCGCCGCTGCCGCTGTGCCTGGTACTGGATTACAGAATGTGCCCCTGAGGAATTCCGTTTTGCTCTTAAGAAGCCTGATTCTGAGTCCTATAAGAAGGCTGAGCTTTCTGATGCGGAGCTTAAGGCTGTTCAGACAATATGCAGGGAGCTTCTTCCTGAGCTTGATTCCCTTGAGGAGAAGCCCCTTTCCGAAAGAATATATGATATAGCCAAGCAGTGCGGAATAGAACCTAAAGAGCTTTTTACGGCGACATATCAGGCTCTTATCGGCAAGGATCAGGGCCCGCGTCTTGCAAACTTCATGAAGATCATAGGCAAAACCCGTTTGGAAGCGATTTTAGGCACTTATCTTTAAGGAGATATAGTGAGTATGACCGAGGAAAAAGCTTCTCTCGTCCATGTTGAGAGAAGCTTGGACAGAGCAAGCGTTTTCAATAAGGTTGTTTCTTTGTATCCGGAAGTTCTGCTTCATGCCGTGGAAGGGGTTTTGCCTGCGGTTGATGATGTGATTCTTGAGAAAGACGGAATTTATAAGATCTCTGGAGATTTTCCTGACAAAAAAATTCCCTGTGATGCCAAATTCAAAGCCCTTGTTGATTCCATAATGGGGTGATTAGCTTTTGTCCGCTTTTCTGCAAAGTATATAGTTCCTGGATTAAAACCCGATAAATAAATAAAGAGCCTTGAGCTGAAAGAAAATTCGGCTTAGGTTCTGCTGTAATCTACGTTTGTGGATGCCTACGCTTCTTTTTATCTGGAGTTTTTATGAACATTGTCTCTGTCGTTGAGCTTGTGATAAGTGTAATAAGCGTCATCGTCGTTATCTACGGTGCCCTTATCGCCTTTTTTGCCATTGTGAAAACCGAGTTCCTGCGTTTCAGGGGGAAGTATTCAATCCTGAGACTTCGTGTCATCCGTGCAGATTTGGGAACCTATCTCTTGCTTGGTCTGGAGCTTCTTATTGCGGCTGATGTCCTGAAGACTATCCTTGAGCCGGGAATGAACGAGCTCCTGATTCTTGGCGGCATAGTTATTCTCCGTACCCTTCTTTCCTTCTTCCTTAACAAAGAAATCCAGGAAATAGACAATGAGAGAAAAGAACGCCCTGAGCTTTTCGAGAATATCGGTAAGTCTTAAGAGGGTACGGTCAGTCTTCTCCTCTTTCATTGTTCTTTATAATTCGGCGCGATAAGCGGATGTGACGTCCCGGTTTCCTTCTCGCTTCGCGTCCGGAAATATCCAAAAAACTCCTCTTAGCCTTCCCTTATCGCTGTTCAATAGTTGACTTCTTATTGCTATTTTTGGATAATAATCCAAAATATAGGAATATTTATGCGGATAAGGCTTAATTCGCTGACCCGCACTTATGGGGATGTCCATGCAGTGCAGGGAGTCAGCTTGACGATACCATCTAATACGATTTTCGGAATCATCGGTAAAAGTGGAGCCGGAAAATCTTCTCTTGTGCGGCTCATAAGCTTGTTGGAACGGCCAGATTCTGGTGAGGTCTACTATGATGATGAGCGGGTAGACTTGCTTGAGAAAGATGCTCTCATCCAAAGGCGCCGCAGAATAGGAATGATTTTTCAGAATTTCAATCTATTCAGTTCCCGCACGGCGGCCCTTAATGTGGCGTACCCTCTTGAGATTTGCGGAACTCCGAAGGCAGAAATAAAAAAGAGGGTCGCTGAGCTTCTTGAGCTCGTAGGGCTTGCGGACAGGGGGAATGCTCCCGTCAGTACCTTGTCAGGAGGTCAGAAACAGCGCATAGCCATTGCTCGTGCTCTGGCTGCCAAGCCCGATATTCTTTTTTGCGATGAAGCCACCAGCGCTCTTGATCCTCAGACTACCCACTCTATCCTTGAGCTTATCCGGGATATTCAGAAGAAAATGAATCTTACCGTAGTTATGATAACCCATCAGATGGAGGTTGTCCGCGATGCCTGTGAGCAGGTCGCTGTCCTGGACAGTGGTCGTGTAGTGGAGCAGGGGACCGTGGAGAAGATATTCGCCCATCCTGAGTCGGCAGTTACAAAGGATTTCCTGTCCCATATATCATCCCAGGTTACGGAAAGCGATGAGCTTGTCCGCTGGTCAGAAGATGGTGGTGAGTATGCCCTGCGCTTTATCGGTTCCAAGACAGGTGAGCCGGTTTTATCCAAGCTTTCCAGAAAATTCGACATAGAATTCAATATCAGGGCGGGAGGTATACAAAAGCTCCCGGAGAAAGAGATAGGTACACTCATTACTGATATTTCAGGAGAGGAGAAAGAAGTTAAGGCGGCTCTGGCTTATTTACGGGAGCAGGGCATAATCGTCGAGAAAATCAGCAAAGAAGGCGGTAACTGATATGGATGTACAGCAGATTGTCAATCTTGTCGGAACGGCTACGCTCCAGACCCTTTCTATGGTCTTTTTCTCAACGATTTTCTCGCTTTTCCTGGGACTTCCCCTGGGTATTCTTCTTTGCGTGACGGATCCTGTGACTGGGATAATGCCCAAGCCTGTCCTTTACCAGGTGCTTACCCGCATCGTCAATGTTTTAAGATCCTTTCCCTTCATTATACTGATGATATTACTGTTTCCGCTTTCCCGAGTGATCGTGGGTACCAGCATAGGAACTACGGCTACTATCGTTCCTCTTTCCATAGCTGCCGCCCCCTTTGTTGCCAGGGTCATTGAGTCTGCGTTGAAGGAGGTCGATCCCGGGGTTGTACAAGCATCCCGCGCCATGGGCTCGACGAATTTCCAGATAATTACGAAGGTCCTGCTTCCCGAAGCTATGCCTTCCCTTGTCTCTGGTA
The DNA here is from genome assembly GCA_024680915.1 of Treponemataceae bacterium. Lineage (GTDB taxonomy): Bacteria > Spirochaetota > Spirochaetia > Treponematales > Treponemataceae > Treponema_I. The sequence goes on from JAILBN010000097.1 coordinate 9,048, forward strand.
TAACCCTTACGATCATAAACCTTATTGGCTATTCAGCCATGGCTGGTGCTATCGGGGGCGGCGGCCTGGGCGATCTTGCCATCCGCTACGGATACCAGCGTTTCCGCACGGATATAATGATTGTATCCGTCGTAGTAATCCTTGTCCTTGTGGAAGTCATCCAGGTTATAGGTACCAAGATAAGCTCCCACTTGATGGCAAAGAGATAAATGTTAAAAGCATCTTGAAATTACGATTTTTTATTTTTGTTTTGCAGGTCTGCGTCGCGGACTTTATATTTTTAGCATGTTTTTGATCCACTTCGGACATGCGGAAGTCAAACGTGATAATTGAAGTTTCACCTTGGCTTTTTTATTGAAGGAGAAAAAAATGAGAAAAATGATTGCTGTTCTGGCGGTATTGATTCTCGCAGGCGCTCTCCTTTTTGCCGGCGGTAAAAAGGAAGATTCAAAAGTTCTTAAGGTCGGGGCTACTCCTGAGCCTCATGCTTCTATGCTGAACCTTATTGTTGATGATATGTCTAGGGCTGGATATACTCTTGAGGTCATTGAGTTTACAGATTATGTCACTCCCAACAGAGCTCTTGAGGACGGACAGATCGATGCTAACTTTTTTCAGCACATTCCCTATCTTGAGGATCAGAACAAGGAAATGGGTTACCATCTTGTGAATGCCGGTGGTATTCACATTGAGCCTATCGCTTTGTATTCAAAGAAAATAGCTTCTCTCTCAGAGCTTTCTGACGGAGCTTCTGTAGCAATTCCTAACGACCCGACTAATGAAGGCCGTGCTCTTCTCCTTCTTCAGAGCGCAGGACTCATAAAACTGGATGCTGCGGCTGGAATTACAGCTACTCCTCTTGATATCACAGACAATCCCAAGAATCTGAAGTTCAACGAGATTGAGGCTGCTTCTCTTCCTCGTGTACTCAGTGATGTTGACGCTGCTGTCATCAACGGAAACTATGCTATTCCTGCCGGGCTCAGCGCAAAGAAAGACGGTTTGTTCGTTGAGGGTGCCGATTCTCCTTACGTGAATATAATCACCGTTAAGGCTGGTAACGAGAATGACCCACGTATAAAGGCTCTTGTCAATGCTCTTAAGAGCGATGAGATAAAGAACTACGTAAACGAAACTTATCCAAACGGTGAAGTTGTTCTGGTATTCTAAAAGCAAGAGGCGCTGTATAAAAGCGGCGCCTTGATTGCAAAAAAAACGCGCTCTTCGGAATGAAGAACGCGTTTTTTTTGTCAGGATTGTTTCTGCATGTAGAGCTGCATCAAGGAAACGAATAGATAAATCTGCTTATAAATGTTCTTGCCCTGTTCCATAATAGGAACGTCCGCGAAGTGGTCAAGCTCTTTCCAATTTATGATCAGTTCTGGCCGCTGTTTCTCATGATCCTCAAGCAGCTCTTTTGTGTTCTTGCCTATCGTTATCAGCTGCTGACAGGATGTTCCTATAATGGTACGGGCCTTGCCGTTCATGTCGCTCATTATTGACTGCATTATGTTACGTGCCTCGGTGTCACGGTCTACACGGAGCATATAATTCTTTATCTTTGAGCCGTATTCTCCGCTTTCTGCGATGGAAGCGTCAAATGCCGTTATTGTATCTGAGGCTTCCAGCAGCTTGTGATAGGCTTCTGACATGGCAGCTGAAAGCTGGGCGCTGACCCATTTTCCCCTGATGAGGACGATGTCGCAGAAGGTGCGCATGTCTTTTTTCACACAATCAAGCAGATATGCCTTTAAGTAGTTCAACGGATTTGCGTATGTATAGCCTTCAAGGTTTTTCTTGGCGAATTCTGTTCCACCTGTAGCTGTATAGTATTTTAAGTTCGAGATGGCGGTCGTTCCGAAAATCTGCTTGAGAAGATCATCCGTCTTGGAGCTCTGCTGGTTCTGCTCCAGCTTTTTCAGAGTTTTTGAGGATGTGTTCCTTATATTGTCCAGGAATACCTCCGCAATGTGTTCTTGTTTTATCGTAATCTTAGAGGAATATTCCGGGTTCTCGGTTATAAGCTTTATCATTCCGTCAAGGACATCGGTGCTTCTAAGATCCCTCAATCTTGCAAGGATTTTATTCCATAGGTTCTGAGGTATGGGAACTACGTCCCTGTTCTCTTTTAGGATTTCGAAAATCTCTCCCCAGTCTGAGGGAGAGAGAGGAAGGGTAAAGGCTGTGGCTATAAAATCCTTTATGTCGTCAGAGATATACTCTCCCCTGATTGCCTCAAAGTGAGGGGGCATGGAGAAATCGTGCTCACGTATGGAGGAGTCGAATTTCTTCAGGGTGAAATAATAGTCGAACTTGCAGAATGATATGAAAGCCTGCAGAAGATTGTAGGTTTTGTCTATATTCGTTATACGTGTTATATCAAAGAGAGAAGAGACCAGGGCAAAATCTTTTCCGACGGATTCTTTCAAGGATTTAAGAGATTCTGTTTTTTCCCTGTTAAGGATATTAGCTTCATCAAGACGCTCTATGGCTTCTTTTGCTTCCTGTGAGATAAAATGGTTGATCACCCAATTCTTGTAGGCATTGGGGTTCGAGATGTTCTGAAATATGAGTTGAGCTGGGGACGTAGCCTTGTAGAACTCATAGAAAAGCTTGGCGAAGGAAGGTTGCACTTCATAGGAGGAACCTTTTATGAACTTGAATTTACCCTTGCTCAAATCTTTTGCAATGGCCTTCAACTGTCTTTTTTTCAATACCTCAGGGTCAGAGCCTTTGAACATGGCTGCAAATAGACGCTGAAAAAAATTCTCACTGGACATATATATATTATGCGTAAATTTCAGCTTAAAATCAAGCATCTGAAACACTTAATAGAGATTATATCGATAATCGGTTTGAAAAAAAGCAATACTAGTGCTAGAATTGAGTTATGAAGAAAATACTTGTTGTTTCTACAAATGAAAAAGTAATCAGTACAGTAAAAAAGGTTTGCAACAAATATCAGGCTTATTTCGATCCTTCCTTTTTTTCTGATATGGAAGAGGCCTTAAGTTATATTGATTACGAGCTTCCGGAGATAAAAATACTCGATTTCACCTCCGAGTCCTTGGATTGTAACCGTCTCATATCGACGATAGATGCCGACCCCTGGCTTCATAACGGTGGTATAATAGCTGTCGTTCCGTCTGCCGCAAAGGGGGAGGAGCTGGATGAAAGAAAAGACCCGAATATCCTTATTATTCAGACTGTATACAATTTTACGGAGAATTTCTCCCGTCTGCTCCGTATACTGTGGAGAAACCAGCATTTTCTCTTCAACCGAGGAATGCAGGACCGGCTTGGAGGAAAAGAGACCGGGTCCTTCATCTGCGGGAATGATCCTATGGAATTCCGCATTTATACTACTTTCCTCGTGGGGTATCTCTACAGCACCAACAGGATTAATGCGGACGAGAGGTATGAGCTGCAGACAGCTCTTATGGAGCTGCTTACCAATGCCCTTGAGCATGGAAACTGTGCTATAACCTATGAGGAGAAAACAGAATGCCTGGAGCACGGAGGTAATATACTGGAGCTTATAAGGGAGAAAAACAGGCTGCCTGAGATTGCCGCCAGGAAGATATATATCGCTTATATGATAGGTAAGTCAAAATCAAAATTCGTTATCCGTGATGAGGGTGAGGGATTCGATTGGAGGAGCCGTTTGAGCGAGGATTTCAGCGATGGTATGCATGGACGCGGTATGAAGCTCACAGAATCCTTGGTTAAGAATCTTTCTTATAATGATAAGGGAAATGAGGTTTCTTTCGAAATCACGAATCTTAAGGACGCAGCCAACACCGTTCCTGGAATAATGGTTCCCTTCTCATCCGTGCAGTATAAGGACAAACAGATTGTATGCCGTGAGAATGAACCTTCCAATGATTTGTACTTTATAGTGAGCGGACGTTTCGCAGTGTATTCAGGCAAGAAACTCGTTTCTGTGCTCACTCCTAACGATATGTTCATAGGTGAAATGGCTTTCCTTATGAACGACAGGCGTTCTGCTTCCATAATGTCGGTGGGGGATGGAAAACTGATTCGTATTCCCAAGTCATCATTCCTGAATCTTATACGTAGGAATCCCCATTATGGTATATTCCTTTCAAAGCTTTTGGCTCAGCGTCTTCAGGTTCAGACAAAGAAAACTCTTGCGGTCACTGCCGAGCTTAATGAGCTGAAGCATAAGCTTTCTCTGCCCGATTTCCTTGCGGATTGACATCGCTCTTTCTCTGGGGAATGCTCCGGCGGTTCTTTTGTCTGCTTATAGACTTTTAGCGCCTAGTCTAGTATTTTTATTTTATGTCTCTTAATTGTAACGAAATCAACAAAGTCCTTGATGAATTGGATATAGAAGCTTCTTTCATCCAGCAGATAGTTCAGCCGGGCTATGACTCAATGGCTTTGTACTGCTATAAAAACGGTGTTTCCAAAACTGTCCTCATTTGTCTTGCGGCCGGGGCCTGCCGCATCCATACCACAAGACGGAAAATCCCGAAGAATGATAAGCCGCTCCGCTTCATGGAGTTCCTTAAATCCCGCATAAAAGGCTGCCGGATAAACTCCTGCCGGCAGATTGGATACGAGCGGGTAATAAAGCTTGACTTGACTAACTCCCAGGAGCATTTCTTCATGTTCGTGCGCTTGTGGAGCGCCGCCGCCAATATAATCGTCACTGATGAAAACTTGAAGGTGCTGGATGTTTTTTACAGGCGGCCAAAAAAGAATGAAGTTTCCGGCGGGGTTTTCGTGCCGCCGGAGCCTCTTCCTAAATCTGAGGAGGATTTGAGCCGTTTCCCGGTGCGCACCTTCGATGAGCTTGATGAAAGCGGTGATGCTTGGGATGCCGCTTCTGGAACTGCTTCTAGGACCAAGGCTGAGGGCAGTTCCTCTGAAGGGGAAGGTCCTGTCGTTGCCAGACCGGCCGGCAGCCTGTCTTTCTGTGAGAAAATCGACAGGTGGTATGGGGAGCATGCGGAGCGGCTTTCCAGGGAGGCCTTGCTTGAGCAGGCCCAGAAGCTGTACACCTCCAGAAGGAGCCGCATGGAAGCCGCTCTTAAAAAACTGGAAGGGAAAAGGGAAGCTTTTCTGCTTGCTGAGCAGTGGAAGCACCAGGGGGACTTGGTCCTGTCCTATGGGCATCTGATAAAGCCGGAGCTTTCTTATCTTGAATGCGTAGACTACGATACGGGAAACACTATCAGAATTCCTGTGGATCCGGAAAAAAGCACACAGAAGAATGCCGAGTTTTATTATGATAAATATAAAAAAGCCCTTTCCGGACTTGATGACCTGGAGCATGATATAAGCCGTGCCAAAAAGGATATCCTGGCTCTGGAGTATGCTTACGATGCTCTGCTGAAGGAACCGAATCCCCTGCGTATGCAGCAGATGATCCGCCAGCAGACGAAGCCCAAGCAGCAGATTGCCAAGAAACATCCGGGTATAGGCTATGAGGTGAAGGGATGGACTATTCTTGCCGGACGAGATGCCGACGAGAACGATGAGCTTCTGAGGCATCATGTGAAAGGGGCGGATATGTGGCTTCATGCCCGCGATTGGCCGGGGGGTTACGTCTTTATCAAGGCCAGACCGGGTAAAACAGTTCCTCTTGAAATACTTCTTGATGCAGGGAATCTTGCCGTATATTATTCCAAAGCCCGTAAAGCCCGTACTGCCGATTTGTACTACACCCAGGTGAAGTATCTGCGGCGGGCTAAGAATGCCCCAAAGGGGACTGTTCTGCCTTCCCAGGAGAAGAATATATGCATCACCCTTGATGAGGAAAGGCTTAGGAAACTTGAGGACTGTAAAAAAGAATAGGTCAGTATGAAGGGCTCTTGCTTTTTATACCTGTTTTTTGACTGCTTGGTAATTCCTGTCCGCTTGAAACAATCAATCTTATGTGCTAATATTTCTTCAATTGGTCCATTAGCTCAGATGGATAGAGCGGCTCCCTCCTAAGGAGCAGGTCGCACGTTCGACTCGTGTATGGGCCGTATCAGTCGAAAACGTAGTACACGCCGTGTCTCGCAAAGCCTGCGAAGCCATCTTTTTTAGGGTGAAAGCCCTTTCTGTTGTCGCCATAATGACAAAGGTACATTTTCTTCCTTATGTTTTCGGGCAGCGACAGGAGCTCCTCGTAGGAGGCGTGTACCCCTCCCTTGTAAAACTGACAGTCATGGAAGATTGCAGGAGAAGAAGGATAAATTGAATCCAGCCAGTCTATAAGATCCCTGTCGAATATCGTATCACCAGTGAAGATTATCTTATCATCTATTACGACGCCCGTTGAGTGGAATGTGGTGCTCCAGTCACCGTGCTTGTTAGGTACGTGTTTTGTCCTGAATATCTTAAGGTTTATGGAACCGCAGTATGTCTCATAGAAGGGCCTGGGGCTGTTCTCTATGGGTTTGAGTTCCTTGATCGTGAAATAATCAGCAAAGGTAAGGCTGGGACCGTCGGATTCTTCTCCGTAGGCGAGTCCTCCCTTCAGACTGTTTTCCCAAAGGACATCCCTGTATTCTGGTGTTATATACATGGACAGCGTTTTGTTGTCTCCGTACCTGTTCAGGAAGGCTACCTCTTCAAGCCCTCCTATATGATCCGCATGGGAATGGGTCACATGGAAATTATCTATATTTTTAATGCTCAGCCCGCATTTCGCGAAAGCTCTGGAGCATAAGGTACCGCAGTCTATGAGGATATGATCCTTGCCTTTTATAACAAGGAGATTCGTCTGGAAATTTGTCTTAGTGAACGCACTGCCTGTGCCAAGAAAAAACAGAGACAATGCACCGTCGTTAGTGAGTGAAAGTTTGTCTTTCAACGCTTGTATATGCATTCAATTATCCACCCTAATAGAGGTAATTATAACAGAGAAAATTACAAAAGTCTATTAAATAAAAAAAGCTTCATTTCTAGCCTTTCAGAGGAATCTCAATGTTATGTTCATACGCTTTACAAAAGTTCCAGACCCTCCAGGTCCCTGGAATTTGAAACAAGTATGCCTTTCATTCCCAGTCTGAGGGGTGTGGCAATATCGATGTCATAACGGTCTCCTATAGAGACGCATTCTTCGGCGGGAAGACCAAGTATTTCAAGGGCTTTTAGAAAAGGTTCCTCCGCGGGCTTGCTTTTACGGCAGGTATCAAGGCCGACTATATCCAGAAAAAAATCATCTATGCCGATTGCCTTCAGATTCCTCCATCCTATGTCTGCAGGATTGTTGGTGACACTTATAATTTTATAAGTGGCTGAGAGCTTTTCCAGCAGATGATGCAGCTTCTCATCTTTTTTCAGGAACCTTTCAGGCTGTATAAGTTCCTTGCGCCATTCTATGCTTTTTTCCACAGAGTATCCGAAGCCTTGCATCACAAGGGCAAAGCTTGTTTTTGCTCCCCCGTGTGTGACAGCGAATGCTTCCCTTGCGTCTTCTATCCTTTTTTCTGCCTGGCTGAAGGATATTCCTTCAAGGTCAGCGAATCTCTGGACCTGAACGTCTATTTGGTGGGCGAGGTATTGGTCATTTGTGTAGAGAGTGTTATCTATGTCGAAGATAAGTGCAGAGATTTTTCCCTCGGTGCCGGACTTTTGCCCGGATAGGCCAGCTTTTTGCCCGGAGGCATCGGTATTTTGCCCGGATAGACCAGCTTTTTGCCCAGAGGCATCGATGTTTTGCCCGGATGTGCCGGACTTTTGCATGGAGAAGCTTTTATCCTCTTCAATCCTTATCTTGCTGTCCCCTGCAGGTCTTTTTTTCAGCTGTAAGTTGTATAGTCTCATGTTTTCTTTACTTTAGAAAGGAATTCCAGGTATTTTTTCCTACTGACGGAATCCGGGTGATAGAAGGTCTTGTATTTTATTATTGCGGACGAGGCATATTTTATAGAGCTGTATTCTTTCAGGCCTGCAAGGGCTATGCATGCGTTCCCCAGCAGCTCCGCATCAGGGCATTCCGGCACTTTGAAGGATATTCCTGTGATGTCGGCCTTCAGCTGCATCCAAAGTGTGTTTTTTGCCTGTCCGCCTGTGGTAGATACTACGGATGCGGGCTGTGTACCACTCCTTTGAACATGAGAGTACAGAAATCTATATGCGTTTTTCACCTCTGTGGCAATTTTCAGAAGGAGGATATAGCCATCGCTTTCGGGATGCTTAAGAATATATTCTGTGCATTCTTCATCAGGAATCTCATCGAAGAGGTTGAGCTTTTTCCAGGTGTTGAATCTTGCACCCGTATCCGGCAGCAGTACGCTCTCGTTCCAATAGGGGGTCTGGGGAGAGGGTAGTGTCCTTATGCCCCTTGCAGAGAAGGGCCTTGCAGTACATATATTTATACCCTCGCTGGTCCCTGCCCTGTCGCAGACGCAACCTGGCGATATCGTTCCGGTTCCTATCAAGGCTATTGTAAAATCGGGTCCTCCGCAGAATACCTCCGGCAGCTTAGTCTGCAAGGGATTCATCGTAAGTCCGAAGTCATCAGCTTTTTCTTTTTTCATTATACCTGCGGATTGTCCTGGAAGTCTGAGCCTGGGTAGCTTTTTTTCGGGAATACCGAAATTAAGAAGGTCCTGCTGACGCCAGTAGGCCATTTGAAAGCGCTCCTCAGGGAGAAGGGTCATGGCTTTGCCTGTAAGCTGGTAGACTGTGTACTCCGGCACTGAGAAAACCTTTTCTCCGCAGTCCCACATCTCGGGCATACGGTGTTTTATATGTATGAGTCTGGGGATGTAAATGGAGTGCTGTTCCTGTGCTGATGCCAAATCCAAAGCCACCTCGCCTTTGAAAAAGGGATCATTCCAAAGGAAGGAGCCTCCGGAGTTGACAAGGCTGGGACCATTCCCTGAAATGCTTATTGCCTTTATGATGGGAAGCTTAGAAAAAATATCAGGATGGAAAAGGTCTTTCGTGCAGTTTTTTTCCCATGCGGGAGTCTTGACCTTGGCTTTTGATGACTTTTGTGAGCCTGGCTTATTTTCTGCGTCTGCCTTTATAAGCAGCTTATTGAGCATAAGACTGCAGGATGCTGCAAGAGCCTTGTACCAGCGGTCAGAGCCATGCTTCTTGTTGAAAAACTCCGTATCTGTGCATAGAATTTCTCCCGTGCTGGATATAATCGCAGCTTTGAGAGACGAGGTTCCTATGTCAGCACAGAAGACGGCATACGACATAATCAGTCGTGTTTTACGAGCTTTTCTATTATCGAGCGGTTATCAAGAAGGTCGCTGAGAGACTGGTTGTGATGCAATCTTGTTATTACGTTGGCAAAAAGTCCGCTTACGTTCGTGTTTATATACCATTCGCATTTCAGCAGTTCTTCGTGATATACAGCATTTGTTCCGATTATCCTGTAGAACAATCCGTTCTTGTATGCTTCATTGAATTGCTCTATGGCATTTCCGGTGAAGAAGGGCAGGCTTATGGCGGCGATTACCTTTGTCGCTCCCTGCTCTTTAAGGAATTCCATAGCTTTAAGGAGGGTACCTCCTGTTCCCAGCATGTCGTCCGCAAGGAAGGCTACCTTGCCGTGCACATCGCCTAAGAGTTTGACAGCCTTGATGTTGGTCTCATGGGCATTCTGGGTGACTATGGAGTAGTCTCTTTCCTTATAGATAAGAGCAAGGGGTTTTTTCAGCCCCGTAGCGTAGAACTTGTTGCGGTCAACAGCTCCGGTATCGGGTGAGACAACCACAAGATCCTGGTTCTTTTCGGTGAGATCAACGAGCTTTGAAAGCTCCCTGATAATCTGGTAGCTTGCATGAAGGTTTTCTATATGGGCTTTGCTGAAGGAATTCTCAATTTCGCGGGAATGGATGTCCAAGGTGATTATGCTTGTGACCCCCATATTCTCGTATATATGACCGAGAAGACTTGCTGTAAGGCCTTCCCGTCCTTTCTTCTTGTGCTGGCGGCTGTAGGGATATACCGGAACCACCAGGGTTATTCTTGCGGCACCAGCCTGCCTTACTGCATCTATAGTCACAAGAAGGGACATGACGTGGTCATTGACCGAGAGCGCTATCTTGTTCCGTCCCCCGTTCAGCGATATCTGCTGATGGTTCTCGACATCCTGAAAGATATATACATCTTTTCCTCGGATGCAGTCTTTGATCTCGGTCTTGAACTCACCGTTCATGAAGTAGGTGAACTCACAGTTGCACTTGAATTCAGGGGGTCTGTATCCTGTGATATTACCATGAACGCAAAGCTCGGAAGTCTGAAGATCATTATAAAAGTTCACGTTCTTTGTATAATCTTCTTTGTTTGTTTCATAACGCTGGGAGATTACATCTCTTTTCAGGTTAAAACGGTGCTTATACATGTGACGGAGGTGGGAGATCACTTCGTTGGCAAAGACTTCTCCACCAGGACAGGCAATAACAGAAAGGTTTGTTGGCTCGGAATACGGCATTTGTTACGGACCCCTATAAGTTTTTTTAGGAAACTATGACTAATTTTTATCATTTTACACGAAAAAATTCAAGTTAATGGGATTCCTTTCTTGGCCGGAATGAGAATATTAATAGGAAAGAGCTTTTTTCCTCTGCTTGCATGTTTTTATGAAAAAATGATACTATATAAAATAAGTTTTTTCATAAGTGACTGACTTTTGAAATAGCTGAGCTTCTGGCGTTCGTGATGGAAATAACCATCGTGAAGTGCACAAAGTTTTTGTGTTCCCTGCTGCCGCGCGCCTGGACAGCGGATTACCCAATATTTATGGACGTCTTTTTATGAGCGTCCGGAACCCGGACTTCCCTCATTTTTTTGATGGTGCCGGGATTTTAGGAGTTTTTATGACAGCCTTACAGGAGTATCTCTCAGGAAAAACACCGGATCAGATCAATACGGCGATGACAGCTTATGTGGCTAACCTTACACAGGTCGCTACTGTCAATCCGGACATTGCCGCTGATGTAGTAAAAGAATTGGAGACACAGCGCGGACACCTTAAGCTCGTCGCCAGCGAGAACTATTGTTCTCTCGCGACACAGGCAGCGATGGGCAACCTCCTTACAGACAAATATGCCGAAGGATATCCAGAGCACCGCTATTATGGCGGATGCGTCAACATTGATGCTGTTGAGATGACTGCCGCCCGTGAGGCAGAGGCTCTTTTCGGAGCAGATTATGCCTACGTTCAGCCTCATGCCGGCTGTGATGCAAACGTGGTAGCCTATTGGGCTATCCTTTCTGCAAAGGTAGAGACACCTACTCTTGAGGAGCTGGGTGTAAAATCACTCAACGATCTTACTGCAGAGCAGTTCGATATGCTCCGCAAGCGTTTCGGCAACCAGAAGCTCATGGGCCTGGACTACAGCTGCGGCGGACACCTTACCCATGGTTACAAGATGAATGTTTCTGCCCGTATGTTCGAGAGCCATCCTTACGGGGTCGATCCTGAGACCGGACTCTTGGATTACGATGCTATTGAGAAGCAGGCCATGGAAGTAAAGCCTCTTATCCTTCTCGCAGGCTATTCTGCCTACCCCAGGGCCATAAACTTCCGCCGCTTCCGTGATATAGCCGACAAGTGCGGCGCCGTTCTTATGGTGGATATGGCTCACTTCGCCGGTCTTGTGGCTGGAAAAGTTCTTACAGATGATTTCGATCCGGTAAAATGGGCTGACATCGTTACGACAACGACACATAAGACACTGCGCGGACCTCGTGGAGCTCTTATCCTTTGTAAGGCAGCCTTCGCGGATTATGTGAACAAGGGTTGTCCTATGGTCCTTGGCGGACCACTTCCCCATGTTATGGCTGCTAAGGCTATAGCCTTCAAGGAGGCTAATACTCCGGCATACCGCGACTACGCCGCAAACGTGGCCAAAAACGCAAAGGCCCTTGCAGAAGCCTGTATGAAGAGAGGGATGAAGCTGCAGACAAACGGAACTGAGAACCACCTTATGCTTATCGATATCTACTCAACCTACGGTCTTACCGGAAAGCAGGCCGAGGCTGCCATGTTCCAGTGCGGTGTTACCCTCAATGCCAATGCCCTTCCTTATGACAAGATGGGTGCCTGGTGGACCAGCGGTATCCGTGTAGGAACTCCTGCCGTCACAACCCTTGGAATGGGTGCTGCGGAGATGGATGAGATCGCCGACATCATGGATTATGTCCTCAAGGGCACAAAGCCTGGTCTCACAAAGGAAGGAAAACCTGCAAAGGGCAAGATTGAGCTTGATCCGAAGGTAGAGGAGACAGCAAAAGCCCGTGTTAAGGCCCTTCTTGGAAAATTCGTGCTTTATCCCGAGCTTGACTTGGACTTCCTCAAGAAAGCTTTCGTAAAATAAGTAAATAAAGCGGCTTCAGTCTCAGTTTTTTTCTGTGCCTGTAAGCCGTTTTTTTTTACTCTGCGTAGCAGGGAATATAATTTAAGTTTTTTGGAGAAAAAAAATGGATGGACAGAAAAGAGAGACACTCGGAAGTCGTTTAGGCTTCCTTCTACTTTCTGCCGGATGTGCAATCGGTCTTGGAAACGTATGGCGTTTTCCATACATAACAGGAAAATATGGTGGAGCAGCTTTCGTTCTTATTTACCTCGTATTCCTTTTGATACTTGGTCTTCCTGTAATGATCTGTGAGTTTGCTGTTGGTCGCGCCTCAAGGAAAAGTATGGCTGCAGCCTTTGAGGCTCTTGAGCCTAAAGGAAAAAAATGGCACTGGTACAATGGTTTCGCTGTAGCTGGTAATTACCTTTTGATGATGTTCTACACTGTTGTCTCGGGTTGGTTCCTTAAGTACTTCTTTGAGATGATAAGCGGTAAATTCGTAGGTTTGACTCCTGATGAGGTCGGCGCAGCATTCGGTAATACTGTCGGAAATCCAACTTCTCTCCTTATCTGGATGGTCATCGTGATCATCCTTGGTTTCGGTACTTGTTTCATAGGTCTTCAGAAGGGTGTGGAGCGCATCACCAAAATCATGATGTCAGCTCTTATTGTCATCATGATCGGCCTTGCTGTATATGTGTTTACAATTCCTGGCTCAGGCGCAGGCTATGCCTTCTACCTTAAGCCTGATTTCGAGGCTCTTGTCAAGGGCGACGGAGCCGGTGGACACGGTCTTTGGGATACAGTCTACGCCGCCATGGGACAAGCCTTCTTTACACTAAGTCTGGGTATCGGCTCCATGGAGATTTTCGGCTCCTATATAGACAAGAAGCACAGCCTTACAGGTGAGGCCGTCCGCGTCATAGGCCTTGATACCTTCGTCGCTATTTTCTCAGGCCTTATCATCTTCCCAGCTTGTGCAGCCTTCGGTGTTGAGTCCTCTTCTGGAGCAGGACTTGCCTTTGTCTCTCTGCCCAATGTCTTCAATCAGATGGGACCCGTGACAGGTCGTATCGTCGGTGCCGCCTTCTTCCTTTTCATGAGCTTCGCCGCACTTTCTACTGTAATCGCCGTATTCGAGAACATCGTCGCCTTCCCCATGGACAGGTTCGGCTGGAGCCGTCGCAAGTCTGTGATCGTGAACTTCTTCGCGATTATTGTCCTTGCCACACCAGCAGCTCTTGGTATGAACGTATGGTCCAATGTATTCGCAGGAACCCCCATCGGTTCCATAGACGGTCTTGAGGACTTCCTGGTAAGCCAGAACCTGCTTCCTTTAGGTTCTCTTATTTTCCTCCTTTTCTGTACCTTGAAATCAGGCTGGGGTTGGGACGGCTTCGTCGCAGAGACAGATACCGGAACCGGTATCAAGTTCCCCAAGAACAAGGTGGTACAATTCTACCTTAAATACATAGCCCCCATTATCATTCTGGTGGTTTTCGTGGCTGGATATATCGACAAGTTCGGTAATTAGTCCTGATTTCTGATCGGGCGTTGAAGGTCCTTTGGGGGCCTGCCCATGAGAATGTGAATAATAAAAAAAAAGCCTCCGTGCAGTTTTTTTGATGTAGCTTGGTGCATTTTAAATTGCGGGAGGTTTTTTCTTTTATAAGGGAAGAGGGGGTAGCGGACAAGACCGGAGCGAGCAGGCGGTAACGCTGCGAGCGAGGACTTGGGAGCGAGGGGGATACACAGCAAGCACGAAGTGCGCAGCTCCCCCTCCTGTGCTTATATCCTGCTTTGGGCTTATTCCCAGATCATCGATATAAGTTTGACGACAAAGGCCACCAGCCAGGCGGTAAAGCACTGGTCCAAGACTATGAGGGTGGCCCATTTTGCCCCCAGTTCTCTTTTTACTGATGCTATTGCGGCGACACAGGGGGCATAAAGCAGGCAGAAAACAAGCAGGGCAGCGGCGCTTCCCGGGGTCAGGACGGTATAGATGGCAGCTTCTGTGGTGAAAAGGACAGAAAGTGTCGAAACAACGCTCTCTTTTGCCAGGAAACCGACGATAAGTGCTGTGCTTATGCGCCAGTCGCCGAAGCCCAGCGGTTTGAAAACGGGGGCGATGAAGCCTGCTATCATGGCCAGTATGCTGTCCTGGGAATTCTCCACCATGTTGAGCTTTATGTCGAAGGTCTGAAGGAACCAGATGATTATTGATGCCAGGAAGATGATCGTGAAGGCTCTCTGCAGAAAGTCCTTGGCTTTATCCCACAGTAGTTGCGCTGTGTTTTTCAGGCTGGGCATTCGGTAATTGGGAAGCTCCAGGACAAAAGGAACGGCCTCTCCCTTGAAGGCGGTGTTCTTAAGCAGGAAAGACATCAGAATACCCACTATTATGCCCAGGAAATAGAGTCCTATCATCACAAGCCCGCTGTATTCCGGGAAAAAGGCCTGGGAGAAGAATGCGTAGACAGGAAGCTTCGCGGTGCAGCTCATGAAAGGGGTAAGAAGTATCGTCATCTTTCTGTCCCGGGCTGAGGGCAGGGTCCGGCTGGCCATTACTCCGGGCACTGTACAACCGAAGCCTATCAGCATAGGAACGATGCTGCGGCCGGAGAGGCCTATTTTACGCAGGAATTTGTCCATGACGAAAGCGACTCGGGCCATGTAGCCTGTGTCCTCAAGCATAGACAGGAAGAAGAAGAGTGTCACTATGACAGGGAGAAAGCTCAGTACGCTTCCTACTCCCGCGAATACTCCGTCTATGACCAGGGATTTCAGGGCCTGGTTCACACCGCAAGCCTGTAATGCTGCTTCCGTAAGCAGAGACAGCTTCTCTATCCCGGCTTCAAGCAGCTGCTGGAGCCATGCCCCTATTACGTTGAAGGTAAGGAAGAAGATAAGTGCCATTATGCTGATAAAAGCAGGAATAGCCGTGTATTTTCCTGTGAGAAACTTGTCTATGCGCCGGCTTCTTTCTCTTTCCCTGCTTTCCTGGGGTTTCTTGATCGCGGCTTTAGAGAGACGGTTTATGAAAGTGAAGCGCATATCGGCAATGGCTGCCGCTCTGTCAAGGCTGCGTTCTTCTTCCAGCTGGCAGATTATATGCTCGATGATTTTTTTCTCGTTCTCAGAAAGCTTAAGCTCGTCCCTGATGTGCTCGTCACCTTCTATAAGCTTGGTAGCGGCGAATCTTACCGGAATGGCCGCGGCCTTGGCATGGTCATCTATTATGTTCATTATGGCATGCAGGCAGCGGTGGACGGCTCCTCCGTTCTCTGTCTCCAGACAGAAATCGTTTTCAGCGGGCTTTTCCTGGTAATGGGCTATATGCACCGCATGCTTTATAAGTTCCTCTATCCCCTCATTCTTGGCGGCGGAGATGGGGACCACGGGGATACCGAGGAAGTCTTCCATCACGTTTATATCGATGGAGCCTCCGTTACCGTGCATCTCGTCCATCATGTTCAGGGCAAGGACCACAGGGGTCTCCAGGGTCATCAGCTGCATGGTAAGATAGAGGTTCCGCTCTATGTTCGTGGCATCGACTATATTTATTATGCAGTCTGGTTTTTGCTCGATGATAAAGGATCGGGAGACTATCTCTTCTGAGGAGTAGGGGGACAGGGAATAGATACCAGGAAGATCGGTGATCAGAGTGTCGGGCATTCCTTTTATTGAGCCTGATTTCTGGTCGACGGTAACTCCGGGGAAGTTTCCCACGTGCTGGTTAGCACCTGTAAGCCTGTTGAAAAGAGTTGTCTTTCCGCAGTTCTGGTTTCCTGCAAGGGCGAAGGTAAGCTTTTTTCCCTTGGGCAGGGCCTTCTCCACATCTTTTTTGTGGTATTTTCCATCTTCTCCCAAGCCGGGGTGGGGCTTCTGAAGCTTTGTGGGAGCTGTCGCTTCAGTCTCCTTTTCCGCATAATCTTCTAAGGATTCTACTTCTATCTGTGCGGCATCGGCGATTCTTATGGTCAGTTCATAGCCATGAAGCCTTATTTCGATGGGGTCCCCCATGGGAGCATATTTTACGAATGTGACTTTCGTCCCGGGGATTATTCCCATGTCAAGGAAGTGCTGGCGGAGGGCTCCTTCGCCCCCCACGGATTTTACTATGGCACTTTCATTTATCTCAAGATCTTTTATTGTCATTATAGCGTCTGTTTTTTATATGTGGATAAAAGCCCTACATGTAGCTTTTGAATATTTCCAGACTACGCGGCATATCTTGGACTCCTTCGAATACAAGAAGTGCTTCCGGTACCTGTTTTTTTATTTTAGGCAGCATTTTTTCCCAGCCCATTATTCCATCTGCAATACCGGTCTCTTTCAGGCTTCCGTCGTCGCAGACCTTGAAATCTTTTATGTGGAAGACTGCTATTTTGTCACCGAAACGGTCAAGGCATTCATCAAGTATGTCGAAGCGGCTCTGGTAGTTCTTTTCGTAGAGATAGTTGAAGATATCCACTGTTACACGGATGTGTCCGTTATCCAGGGCTTTTACTATGCGTTCCATCTGGGCCGGACAGTATATGCAGTGTCCCCAGGCTCCTTCTATGGTAAGGTAAGAGCCGCTTTCCAAGGCTACGTCGGCTAGTGGCCGGAATACGGAGCAAACCTCCTCAAAAGCCTCTTCCGTCTGGTTCTTTGGGTTATAAGTCCAGGGATCATCGTTGTAGCTTCCTGTCTCACTGGCTACGTATTTTGCGCCGAAAAGGGAGGCTTTTCTTAGGTGGTCGGCGAATTTGGCCACGCTTTTTCTGACATAGTCCTTGTTGGAGTGGACTGGATTGAAATATGCGCCGAGAAGGGGAATCTCAACACTGTGGGAGTTGAAGCCTTCTTTTATGGAACGGCATATATCGGGAGTAAGAGTGTCTGGCTCTCCGTCCTGCCCTTTTATAGCTTTGGCTATTGCCAGCTGAACCCCTTGGAAACCCATAGCATTGATTTTGGCACCCAGGTCATCGGCTGTGGAAAATCCTACATCATGAGGTCTAATACATAATTTCATAGTTAATAATGTACTTGTTATATCGATTTCTGACAATATGTGCAGCCGCAGTCAGCGGGACCGGAGCAGCCCGTAGCGGAGCATCTTTCCGACACGGAACTTGTGCCTTTCAGTCAGCGGGGCCGGAGCAGCCCGTATCGATCTGCTTAATTCCTGACGATACTGGCTGCCAAGGTCGTATAAAGCATGTCCGGGTCTATAGGCTTGTTTATGTGTCCGTTCATTCCTGCCTCGAACGACTTCTGCCTGTCTGAGTCCATCACGTTTGCGGTCATAGCTATGATTGGTATCTCAAGGGCATCCGGACTGAAGGAGCCTTCGCCTCCCAGGGCTCGTATCCTGCGGCAAGCCTCAAGTCCGTCAAGGCCAGGCATACGGATGTCAAGCAGTATGGCATCGTAATGGTGGGGTTCTGAGGCTGCGAACAAAGCGACTGCATCTTCTCCTGTGGTCGTAACCTCTACAGTACAACCAAAGGATTCGAGCAGATGCTTCACGATATTGCAGTTTATATTGTTATCGTCAGCGATAAGGATAGTAGTTCCTTTAAGCTCTTCTTTTCCGTTGATGGGCTTTGTCTCTTCAGAGTCAGGAACCGGTACCTTTATCTCGAACCAGAATGTGCTTCCTGAGCCTTCCACGCTCCTGACGTTTATTTTGCTGTCCATAAGGCGGATTATGTGGTCAGAGACATACAAGCCCATACCTGTACCGTATACAGCCTTTTCATCGGTTTCTGTCACGCTGGTGAAGAGCTTGAAAATATCTTTGAACTTTTCTTCTGGGATTCCTATTCCTGAATCAGAAATAGTGAAGCGGAGGGTATGGATTCCTCCCTGGAATGTCCCCAGATCCTCCGCGATGAAGTCAATACGTCCATCTTTTTTGTTGAAGCGGACTGCATTTGAAAGAAGATTGCTCAGAACCTGGGCAAAGCGGAATTTATCAAGGGAGACGAATTCAGGAAAAGGTTCAGGAATCGTCGCCTGAAAGGTCAGGTTGTCGTTTTCTGCCGCAGTTTTGTATGTGGCACAAAGCTCATCCAGCAATTTTTTGATAGAGAAAATAGATGGATTCAAAGATATACTTTTTGTATCTAATTCTCCCGCGTCAATTATGTTATTTACAAGGTCCAATATGAAAGAAGAAGCAAGGTTTATTTGGTTTGATATTTTTTTTACAGTTTCTTCGTTTCCAACGTTCTCCATTATAAGACGATTTAATCCAATTATCGAGTTGAGGGGTGTCCTTATCTCATGGCTCAGTCTGGAGAGAATGTCGTAATTCTGATTCATAGTGTTCAGTATATCAGTAATAATTAGTTTCGACAAATAAAAAAAATACTATATACGGGATTTTTTTCATATAACAAAAGGATTTAGATAAAATGGAGATAATGTTTTCGGTTAGCTTATGGTAACATATCGGGAGCAGAATAAAATGAATTCTGCGAATATGATTGAAGCAGACTTACTATTGCCTGCGTTTTTTTTGCAGGCAATAGTAGTGTCATAAGGTGATTTTATTCTGTTGCAATAAAATCGGTGGCGGTTTTGATGAAATTAATTGCAGAATAAGAAGATAAGTAGAATGTATATGGGCTTTCGGAACAAGTGGCCAGATATTTCGATTCATCCTCTGTCTTGAAAACATGGATATCTATGGTTTTCCCATCTACCGAAAGCTTTACGCTTCCAGCCTCTTCTTCTGGAAGGACCGTTGATTCCGGAGCCCAGCTTTGAGCTTTCAGCGTGGATATGTTAGATATCCATGTGGAGACCTTCGAGCTGTCGCCACCCAGCCAGCTGTTATCCTCTGTGTTCCTGAAGAGGGATACAGGCTGGTTTCCGGGAGTCTCGGCCGTTGCCGCCGTCACCTTGGTGGTATCTATGGTGTAGACATTCTTGCTTCTTATATCGTCTTCTGTCTTGGCGAAGTCGCTGGTTATAGCCCCTGAAGAAAGATAGATATCTTTGCCACCGTCCAGAGTTATATAGGTCTGCTGGGTGGTGGGCGAAGTTTTTCCTACCTGGACGGTACGGAGCAGCTTGTCTTCTTTGTAGAGGCAGACGGTGACGGCGGCAGTCTCATCAAGACCGTAGCGGGCTTTGTCCGACTGTGATGACGACACTGTCTCCAGTATCTTCAGTGATGCTACGTCATTTACAAGATTATTGGCGGTGGATTCGTCCACTGGGTATTTCTTGTCTCCCGTGAACCAGTTCTCACCTTCCTTGAAGACTTTTATTTCCTTGCCGTCTCCTTTTGTTATGGTTAAGGAATCGGCTTCTTCCGTCAAGGTAAGATATCTGACGGTAGTTCTGTTTCCTGTGGCTGTCTGTAGTATAAAAATGAAGAGCAGTACAGGTATAAGGGCAAGCAGTATTATCTTACGGACTTTAATCATGTTCATCAGTCTGCATCTCCTTCTTTGTTTTCTTTCCCTGAGGCTTTTTTCATGTTCTTTTCTGCTATACGGATGTTGTCGTCATCCCGAGTGTCATCCGCATTGTATGTCAGCCTTATTTGTCTCCGTCTGGCGACGCGCAGCCTCCATATAAGGACAGAAATAAGTACTATTATTACTGCTAGACCATACTGATTGAAAATCTGCATGAAGGTGACAAGAGGTCCTTTCACGCTTGTCAGAGTACGTGATGAGACTCCCTTCGACCGCATAGGACACAGTTCCTCGGCTCCGTTCATATAGTCTGTCACGTTCCTCATGAATATTGCTATAGGCTGGGTCGGGTCGCTGATAAGCTGTGGTGTCGTCAGATATGATGAAGCACATACGAAAATCTTCCCGGCTTGTATGCTTGAAGAGAGGTGGTTGGATGTGGAAAGTGCGTCTGCTCCTTCTGCGGTAGTTTCACCGGAGTCCTGGGAGGATTCCTCTTCGCTTTCTGTCTTTTCCGGCGCGGCATCGAAGGCACTTTCAAAAGAACCTTCAAGTATCACTGCCAGAGGTGTCTTTGCCATTTCAGATTCATCAGGCGGATTGATGTAGCTTGGATTGAGTACATAGATATCAGAGGATGTCCATGCCTTTTCTGATGTGTGGGCAAGAACAGTGGAGGTAAAGTCATCGCTGTTCTCTCTTGTCACTGTTATAGGACCGTTCTGCAGGAAGAGCAGGTTGCCCAGGTTCTTCGTAGCCGGATGCGTCTTGTCCACACCAGTGTCTCTGACAAGGGGAACCCAGTACATGGGAAGCTTCTCTGAGTCCGTGTAATAGTCGTAGCATTGCATGTCAAACACATAGGCTTTGTCAAGGTTTACCCCGTATTTTTCCAGCAGGCCTTCGAGTCCTGTATCTATGGGCGTGTACTGAGGCATGGACATGAAGTAATTGTTATCCGCCTCTACTACTTCATAAGGGTCAAGGAAGAACATGATGTTTCCGCCCTTCATCAGGAACTGGTCGATCTGGTAAAGCTCCTCCTCCGTGTATGCCGTTTTAGGCCCGTTGATTATTATGGTGGAGATTCCTGCCGGAATTGATTCCTCGGAGAGCTCTATGGTTCTGAGGGAGTAGGTGTCCTCTGTAAGGGACTGGAAGGTGGCCGCCGTCTCATAGTCGTTACCGGCCAGATCGCGTTCTCCGTGGCCTGTCAGATAGCCTATCTCAAGGGATTTGGTTATAAGGCTCTTAAGATTGTCGGTTATGTTCTCCTCCAAGCTGTCCAGACCTATCATGGAGTAGCCGAAAAGGCTCTGTCCCATCTGAAGGGGGATCTGTCTGAAGGAGCTGCCGTTCTCCAGGACAAGTCCTATGACTCCGTGCTTTTGTGAGCCGTTTTTCTCAGTCCACGCTATGGACTGGATTCCGTATTTTTTTACCAGGGAAGACATCTCTTCCTCTGCTGGTTCTACACGGCGGAAGGATATTTTATCCTGATTTTTGCTGTTTACGGCTGAGTATGCGTTCATCACGCTCTGCTCAATGCTGTCGAATCCGTTGATGTTGAACTTGTTCAGGGCCGGGGTTATATAAAGTGTCAGCTCTACTGGATCCTTCAGGCTTGAGATGATGTCGGCTGTGGTTATCATGCTTGATATGGCTGTGGTTATCTTGTATTCCAAGCCGTCGGTGTATGTGATTCCGTCTATTATCTCTATGCTGTCTCCATAGATGAAGGCCGCGCCCATATAAGCTGCTTTGAAGCCTATCTCATTGTCGTTTACTTCTTGAATCTGTACTTGGTTTATTCCATATTCCCTGGCCAGAGACTGGTTTTCTGGATTCTCCATGTCAAAGAATTCACAGCTGAAGTATTTGTTGGAAGCTCCCTTGTATTCCGTAAGAAGGTCTTTCAGGTATTGCTCCACAGTATTGTATGGGGCGTTAAGGTTTGAGGTGAAGAATATTTTTGCCGCCAGGGGCTTGTCCAGTGTGCTGACTGTCCTCCGGCTGACTTCAGAAAGGGAGTAGGATTTCGTTTCTGTAAGGTCTATTCTGAAGAATGCGTTCTGTCCCACCAGGTTGAGAAGTATTATAACGATGACAAAAAGGAAAAAATCGCTTTTGGGGCTCTTAAGCCATTTTATGAAGTTTTTCATTACGCAGCCCTCCTTCCTTCTTCAGTTTTTATCGTCAGACCGAGGAAGATTACTGTTATCGAGATAAAATAGAGTAAATCACGGCTGTCTATGATACCTTTGGAGATTGACTCGAAGTGTGTGTTAGCCGAGAAGAAAGACAGGAAGTTCGTTATTCCTGCGGGAAGGAAGATAAGAAAGCTGTCTATTATCGAAAGGATTATGCAGATAGCGAATCCAATAAAGAAAGCTACTATCTGGTTCTTGCTGGATGCCGAAGCGAATAGTCCTATGGCTGAATAAGCTGCTGCCAGGAAGAGGGCTCCCAGGTAGCCGCCGATTATGGGGCCTGCATCGGGATTACCGAACATTTTTGCGGTCAAGGCGTAAGAAAGCGTAGGAAGAAGCATCACCGCGCAAGAAATGAAGGCTGCAAGGTACTTGCCGGCTACGGCCTGGGCTGATGAGACGGGAAGAGTCATCAGTGTCTCCAGACTGCCTGACCGGCTTTCTTCCGCAAAAAGCCTCATGGTTATTGCAGGTATAAAGAAAGCGAAGAGTATGGGGAGCAGGGAGAAAAAATTACGCAGACTCGCAACCTGCTGGATAAAGAAGGTGCTGAAAAAAAACAGCCCTGTGCTGATCAGAAAAAGGCCTGTTACCAGCCATGACATGAAGGAGCTGAACCATGTGAAGAGCTCCCTTTTCAATATGATTGTTGTTGCCGTATGTTTTTTCATGCTGCGTCTCCTGTGTCCGTCGTGAGGGAGCGGAATACATCCTCGAGGCTGTTTGTCTCGAGCTTTATCGTGTAAAGCTTCCATCCGGCTTTTATTATTTCGTTGGCTATCACTGGACGGATTTCTTCTTCTCCAGTGACTGCGACCGCAGCGGCTCCGCTTTTCTCCTCATTTTTAAGCAGCTCCGCACAGGTGGCCGGCGTGACTGTGATGTTCTTCTTCCCTGAGAAAAGCTCCGTGAGCTTTGCTGCCAGCTCCTGGGAAGAGCAGCCTCCTGCGGTGATGTTTATCACAGCTGAGTTCCCGTATCTTGTGCGAAGCTCAGAGGTGGGGCTGTCTGCCACTATCTTACCCTTTGAAATGATTATTATACGGTCGCAGAGCATCTCCACTTCTCCCAGGATATGGGTGGATATGATTACAGTCCTGGTCCGGCCTATTTCTTTTATAAGATGGCGGACATCGCTGATCTGATTAGGGTCAAGTCCGCTGGTGGGCTCATCAAGAATCAGTATCTCCGGGTCGTTCATTAGGGCATGGGCAAGTCCTACCCTCTGTCTGTAACCCCTTGAAAGTTCCCCTATGTTTTTGTGCATAACCTCTTTAAGTCCGCATACATCGCAAAGGTAGGGAACCTTTTCCTCAGGATCCACCTGCTGCATTTCGGCAACGTACTTCAAGTAGTCTCGGACGATCATATCGCTGTAAAGCGGGGCGGATTCCGGCATATAACCTATTTTTCGTTTCGCTTCCACAGGATTTTCAGAGATATCCTTGCCATCGATGGAGATTTTTCCAGATGTTTGGGTAAGGAAGCCTGTGATCATTCTCATTGTCGTTGTCTTTCCTGCACCGTTTGGTCCCAGAAGACCTACGATTTCACCCGTCTTTATGGAGAATTGTATGTCATCCACAGCACGGAATGAACCGAAATAACGGGAAAGATGCTCTACTTCAATCATAATTCCTCCAATTTTTTATTCTGAAAGCACTGAAAACAAATATCAGTATTCTGTGCAATTAATATTACTGAAATATATCAAGCTCGACTATATAAAACTGATCGTCAAGGGTGTGCCGAAGACCTTTTCCTCGTCTGGAAAAGGTTCGTGAGTCAATAATTCCCTTGATTATACACTTATAACCTTTAAAAAAGCTTAAAAAAACATTTACAGGTTGAAAATCGAGCTTTATAATAAAAAAGCTATCGATGAGAAAGGCAGTAAGTGTTTCTTATAGTCCGGATGATGGATTCGCCCGTGGTGAAACCTATATTTCTGACTTTCATGCCTGCTGATTAGATATGATAGTTTTTTTAGAGATTTTTTAAATAAAAAAATTGTATTAGTTATAAAATATGCTATAATTACGGATATATATGTTAGATAATGGTAGAATGGTAAAAAAGTCTATCCTTTTGGTAGAACCAAGTGTTGATAACGAAAAAGCTCTCTCTTCCATAGTTTCTGCAAACTATGGAGTCGTGACTTCCTCTCCTGATGAAAGAACCTTGCTTTCCTTGCTGAGGGATAATTCTTTACACATTTCCGCAGCGATTATTGATATCGAGGTAGCCCTTCCTCTGCTGAAAATGATAAGATCCTTTTCTTCTTTTGATAAATTTCCTGTTCTTATCAGCATAGAAGATTCAGATATAGAAATTGAGGAAGAGCTTCTTGATTTAGATATTATAGACTTCCTTAAGAAGCCCTTCAATGCCCGCCGTGTCCTGAACCGCCTGAAAACCGCCTTGAGACTGTATGAAGCTGATAAGACAATTGATGAGCTTGAGAGAGATGAGCTCACCAGTCTTTATACCCGTACGGCTTTTCTACGTAAAGCCGAGCATATGAGGGATTCCAACCCTGATAAGAATTATTGTGTGGTCGGCTTCGATTTTGATAATTTCAAGTCATCAAACTCTTTGTATGGTGAGGAAAAATGTGATGAATTCCTGGCTTTCACCGGCCAAAAACTGAAAATGACCATGCCTAATGGTATTGCAGGCCGTTTCGGTGGAGACCAGTTTATTCTTTTTTATGAATATAAGGATTTTGTGGATGAGGAAAAGATAGGGCGTATAAGCAGCGCTATTCTGGAGGCTGCTCCGGTTCCTCATCAGATTGTGAAAATCGGTATTTATGCTCCTGTGGATCCTGATCTGGAATTCGTCGTCTGTTGTGACAGAGCTTTTCTTGCTATACGTGAGATAAAAGGAATCTACGGTAAGAATGTCTCCTTTTATGAAGACAGGCTTCATAATCAGCTGCTCAGTGAGCAGAGAATTGTGGAGACTATGGAGAAGGCTCTTGAGGAAGGTCAGTTCCAGATATTCTATCAGCCCAAGCACGAGACCATAACTTGTAAAATCGCAGGCGCGGAGGCTCTTGTCCGCTGGAATCATCCTGAATACGGGCTTATGCTGCCAGGGCTTTTTATCCCCATCTTCGAGAAAAACGGATTCATAACCAAGCTGGATACCTTCATAATACGCCGTGTCTGTATGGACATAAAGCGTTGGCAGGAGAAGGGGCTTCCTGTAGTTCCTGTTTCCGTGAATATTTCACGAAGGGACTTCATGGAGCAGGATTGTTTCGAGAAACACATAGAGATGATTGACAGCTACGGAATTCCCCATGAGTTGCTGCATCTTGAGGTTACGGAATCCCTGTACTCCGAGAACACGGAGATAATAGCGTCAAAGGTAAAAAAGGCCCAGGATTCTGGCTTCCTGATAGAAATGGATGATTTCGGGGCAGGTTATTCATCCCTGGGGCTCCTTTCAAGTTTCTCCCTTGATGTTCTTAAGCTTGATATAAGCTTTGTGCGCAACATCACTCTTAATGAAATAGTAATAGAGAATGTAATAAAGATGGCTCATAGAATGGGGCTTCTTACCGTTGCTGAGGGGGCGGAGTCCTCTGATCAGGTCAAGACCCTGCGCAGCTTGGGCTGCGACCTTATACAGGGCTTCTATTTTTCTGAACCGCTTCCTGTTACTCTTTATGAGGACTACCTTTCCAAAAAAGACGTGATGACAGGAAGGAAGAATGTTGATTCCAAATCCAGGGGAAAAGAATTTTCTTTGCTGAGTGAGACAATGCTCATGGCTGCCAACGAGGTGGCCGAAGGTATTCCCGGCGGATTTTTCTCCTATCATGCGGATGAGGGCATGGAGATTATCTCCTTCAACGGTGAGTTGATGAATATGTACGAATGCGAATCCGCAGAGGAATTCCGCGAGTATACTGGCAATTCTTTCCGTGGTTTTGTCCTGGATGATGATTTCCCCAGAGTCCAAGAGAGCATTCATAAGCAGATAGCTGGCGGAAGCGACTTAAATTACGTTGAGTACAGGCTTCGCACTAAAAATGGTGGTATAAGGAACGTAAGATATTTCGGAAGATTCGTCCGTACGAAAAAATACGGTGACATTTTCTATGTATTTGTGAATGATATTACGGATGAGGAAATCCGCAGGATAATCGCCGAGGAAGACAGATTGAAAAAGATTGAGTTCCAAAGATCTGCGGAGCTGGCGGAATCAGCCAACAAGGCAAAGAATATCTTCATGTACAATATAGCGAAAGATATCCTTCCTCCTATCAAGAAAATAATCGAATATACTGAAAGTATAGAGAATAACCTGAATGATGCTGATATGATACGGCAGAGCCTTAAGGGCGCCAAACGGTCCGAGGAGCTTATGCTGGGGTTCATGAGCAATATCTTCGAGTTCGCCCAGATAGAGAACGGGGAGCTTAAGCTTACTGAGTTTCCCACCGATGTTACCGACGCTATTATGAGGACTTACGCTCTCTTCGAGGATGCGGCGAAGACAAAGGGTGTTGAGGTGGAATTCTGGTCGGATATAAAGCATCCCTACATATATCAGGATTTAGCCCATACATCCAATGTGGTCCTTAATATTATATCGAATGCTCTTAAGTACACTCCTCCGGGTGGAAAAATAAGATTCGGCCTGCGGCAGAAAGAGGGCAGGAATGATGACGAATGCATTATGGAGTTCATCTGTGAGGATAATGGAATTGGAATTTCCAAGGAATTCCTGCCTTTTATCTGCAAAAGCTTTACCCGGGAGGATAATGAGATCAACAGGCAGAAACCAAGTGCAGGTCTCGGACTGAACATAGCCAGTTCTCTTTTGTTCCTTATGCATGGAAGCATTGATATTCAAAGTGAGAAAGGGAAGGGCACTACAGTAAGGACCTCTCAGCCTCATCGTTATGCAAGATACGAAGATATAGTGACCAACACCACTCTTACAGATAACATGAATGAATAGCCCTTCTCGTGCTTGAAGCTCCTTCTTTACAAATTTCTTTCTTGATGTATGCTTTCAACAGCAGCTATTGAGATTCCTTCCCTCTATTGATAGAATGCAATCCTGTGAATGATTTTATGACGAGTGATTTGAAAGAACGATATTTTGACTGGGCTGCGACAGCCCTGGCGGATGAAGCCATACTTAGAGATGCTCTGGAAGAGTCTCTGTCGGCAGGGGCGAATCCTTCCAGTGTCCATGGCGAAGGACTAAAGGCACGTCATTCCTTTGAGGAGGCACGTACACGATGTGCGAAAGTCCTGGGGGTGAAGCCCGATTCAATAATTTTTACATCCGGGGGCACTGAAAGTGACCAGCTTCCTATTCTGTCTTTGCTCCGGCGGCCTCAGAAGGGGAGTATCCTTATCAGTGCGATAGAGCACCCGGCAGTGTCCGCCCAGGCCGAGCTTATGAAGAATTGCGGCTGGCGCCTTATTACAGCTCCCTGTGACAAATATGGTATAGTCACTCCTGAAGCCGTTGTTTCCCGTATAGAAGATGACACTGCATTAGTATGTGTAATGGCTGTGAACAATGAGACCGGAGCTATTCAGCCTGTTTACAGAATAGCGGACGCTCTGGCAGAGCACTGCCGGGGGAAACGCCGCCCCAAGTTTCATGTAGATGCAGTCCAGGCCGCCGGAAAAATACCTTTCGAGCTTTCCTATCCTGGAATAGATACTGCCGCCATAAGCGCCCACAAGCTTTGTGGTCCCCGGGGAATAGGAATCCTTTACATGAAAGATCGTTTCGAGCCCTTCCTTAAAGGTGGCGGGCAGGAAAAGGGGATAAGAAGCGGTACGGAGAATCTTTTCGGAGCTCTGGCTATGGCAGCCTGCCTTGAGAAGTATTATATAAGACCGGGAAGCGGGAAAGAGGAAATGCTTGCTGAGGAAGAGAAAAGTACTGCTGCCTTTATTGATAAGCTTAAGACTCTTTCCTGCTGCACACTGGTCCCTGAGGACAGGAATCTCTGTGACAGCCGCTTTGCTCCCGGGGTAGTGCAGGCTTCTTTCAAGAATATTCCTGGGGAAGTTATGGTCCGGGCTTTGAGTGAGAAGGGCTTTTTTATTTCTACAGGCTCTGCCTGTTCCTCGAGGAAGAACGGCAGACCGGTCCTTGCTGCTATGGGGATAAAGGGAGAAGTCGCGGCAAATGCCGTCCGCTTCTCCTTCAGCTGTCATTCAACAGATGAAGGCAGGGACAGACTTTTCGCTGCAGTAAGGGAAATCTCTTCCCTTTTTAATTGACTTTTAATTGACGGTTATGACGGATGCTATCCTGCCTTCCGGTGTGTAGACTTTTGCGGGATTCGTCCCGTCAAGAATAGGGACAAGTCCTTCGTAGAAGCAGTAGTAGTAGGTACCGGAGGGAAGGGGAAGCTCCAGCTCATAGTGACCGGGGCTTGTCTCTTTCATGTAGTATATGAATGAATCCCAGTTGGAGAAAGTACCTGAAAGTCTGACTGTACGTCCCGGGTCAGAGTTGTGGATGAAAGTCACTTTGTCATTTTTCTTCTCTGTCTTTATGGGAGTCATGTTTCCGTAACGAACTTCTGAGACATATGTTCCGCTTTCAAAGCTGAACTCTTTCTCTGGATTCTGGGGGTCTGTGGTCCAAAGCCCGTCGAATATCATTCTGTATTCAATACCAGTGCTGTTGACGGGAATCTCAAGAATATAAAAAAGTACTGAGCCTCTGGGATTACTGTCATAGTCATAGAAAACAAGTCTTTCTAGTGAGTGGATGGTCCTGTAGTCCTCAAAATCAAAGGCTATTCCCGTGAATCTGTGATTGTCCTCTGCAGTGAAGACAATGTATTTATCCGCTATGTAGGGTTCTCCTGCTTCCTTGATACCTGTCCTTATGGTGTCCAGTGTATACTTGTTGTCCTCCTGAGCATAGAGACAGCATATAGTCAAGGCTGCAAGAAGCAGAAATAAAAAGAGACGTTTCATATCATTTCCTCTATCGGAAAAATCAGTCTTCTGGTTGAGCGCAAAAAAACTTTTTCTGCCCTGGGCAGATAGCCTTGCACTATGATACTCTGTGTAGTACAAAAGGCTTAAGGAGGGTAAAAAAAACTCCGATTATTGAATGGTAAGCTTTGTATTACTTGTTATTTCGAATAGAGTGGGATACAATCAAGAAAAATGCCCGGAATGAAACAGCTGAAGAAATTCAGCGATGATATCACACAGCTTGGAAAAGAACTCATACGCCGCCAGGAAAAGGGGGAAACCTTTCCCCATGTCGATTTCCCAAAAGGAATATCAGATGCCGATGATTCCGATGACTTCGTGTTCGGACTTCCTGTCACGAACCCGTCACAGTCAGGGGGAAGCTCTAGTCCTGCTTCTGAAGATTCAGCAGGTGCTCCTGACGATGCCTCCATCTCTGTAGACGACATCCTGGGCGCCTCTGGAGCTTCGAATTCAGGAGAGGAAGAGCAGGAGTTCGATATAGAAGCCTTGCTGGCAGAGGCCCGGGGTGAAACTCCTGCTCCTGCAAAAGAGAATTCCCCCGCTGCCGATGCAGCCATACCTTTCGGCAGTCAAGACTCTGTTCCCTCTGCTTCTGACAATAATACTGTTCCAGACTTTTCAGCTGATAATCCCTTCTCTCTTCCGGGTATGAGTCTGGACAACCCATCTGAGGTACCTGATATTGATGCACTTCTTTCCGGTTTTGCAGATGATGTTGATACTCCTGATTTGAATCTGAATGATAATCCAGCTTCCGAACCAGAACCTGATGATATCCTCAATACCCTTGCGACATCTGATTTTTCTTCTGCCGGGAAGTTTTCTGAAGCAAATCTTACTGATGGAGAGGATTTCTCTTCTGAGCCCAGTGAGTCTGATTTTGAAGTTCAGGCTGCCGATGATGGCCAGAATGATTTAGGAAACCTGTTCGCAGGGCTGGATTTGCCAGATACAGCCAGCTCTGAGCCTGAGCTTTCTGCTCCTGCTGGGGAAGCGGCTGCTGCAGACAATTCTGGTTTTACGGAAGATTTTTCTCTGCCGGATTTTGACCTGCCTCCTGTTGATGAAGGCGGTAGAGATTCTATAGATACATCTGCAGATATTCTTGCAGATGTTCCTGCCCCGGATACTTCCCCTGCAGGGGATATCCCAGATTTTGGGCTTGATGATGATATTTTCAAGACTCCCCTTGAGCCTGAGACTGCTTCGGAAGCTGCTCCGGTCTCTTCTGATGAGCCTGCAATCCCTTCTTCCCCGGAAGATACGTCATCCTCCGATGATTTTAATTTTGATCTGCCTGATTTTGATGCACCCTCTATGGATACAGGGGATGCTGCCTCTTCTGGAAGTGATTTTGACATTTCTTCTATGGAAATGCCTGACTCCGTCTCTGATTTCGACATGCCTCTTCCTGATGCAGCTACGGCAGCGGCTTCTGATGAAGATGACTTATTCGCAACTCCGTCAACTTCCTCATCTTCTTCTGGCGGTGGGCTTTCGCTGTCCGTAGATTCTGAACCTGAAAGCGGCAGCTTTGAGCTGCCACCCCTTGATGATCCCTTTGCAATACCTCCTGGAGGAGATTTCTCTTCTACAGATTCTGCTTCTCCTTCAGATGATTCCTCCTCTTTTGAAATGCCTGAGGCTCCGGATTTCGGGGAGATGAGCGAATTTTCTATGAATACGCCTGAGATCTCCGGGGATACAGGTTCTTTTGATTCTATCGACAATGATTTCTCTATTCCCGGTTTTTCTGGGGATTCTGATTTTGACCTTATTCCTCCAGAGATCACAGAAAATAAAACTACAACAAGTCAAAAAGTTGAGACTAAAACAGGAAGAAAAAGAAAACAAAAAGCAGTAAGAGAAAAAAATGAGCTTACGGAGGAAGAGTACGACAGCTTCAAGAAGAGCCTGAAGGATTATCCTCTTAATCTCCGCATAGCATTGCAGGAGATAATCGTCAATCCGGATTTTACTGAAGAACCGATAATGAAAGTTATCGATATGGTGATCGGTAAGACCCCGGCGCGTACTCTGGCGAATTATCTCGAAAAAGAAAGCCTTGTGGATTATGCGATTCCCGTTCCGGCGAATTACGAGAAACGTACCGTCGCCGAGTACGAGGAATACAAGAAATCCCTTGAATACCGTCTGAAAAACCGGATAATCCCCATTGCCATAATCAGTGTGGTTTCCGTTCTTTTCATATGGCTTTTCTCCTTCCTTATAGCTCGTTTCGTTGTCCGTCCTGTAAAGGCTGAGATGCTT
The DNA here is from genome assembly GCA_024680915.1 of Treponemataceae bacterium. Lineage (GTDB taxonomy): Bacteria > Spirochaetota > Spirochaetia > Treponematales > Treponemataceae > Treponema_I. Next base: position 40,232 of record JAILBN010000097.1, read on the forward strand.
TATAAGGAAGGATATACTCTTATTGAGAACGGCCTCTATCCTCAGTCAGAAGTTAAATTCAATGAGGCTGTATATTATAAAGCAAAGAAAAACTGGTTCTATGAGTATGCCAGGTCATATTGTGACAATAAACAGTATGAAAGGGCAGGAAAAATGTATGAGCGGCTTATAGAGAGCTATGATTACGAGAAGAAGGCTGGCCTTGAATATGCCAGGATGGAGCTTGATGAGCTTTCGGACTATGGCAAGGCTGAAGAAATAACAAGAAGATATGTGCTTGACCATCATATAAACGATGCGGATGGAATGCTTCTTCTTGGAGATATCTACCTAGACTGGGCTACGAACAGTGACAGTTCCAAATTCGAGGATGCCCGCATCGCCTATGCTGATCTTATGGCTGTTCATGGGCAGAATGATCAGTATCTTTCCAGGATGATGCGTTATTTCATAAGGACAGATCAAATTCGTGAGGTTCTCCCGTTAAAGAGTTATTTCTATCCCCGTCTTGAGAAGGAGCCTCTTGAGGATCAGGATCTTGTGGAGCTGAGTGGTTATCTGCTTGATAAACAGTTCGGTTACCTTGCTCCTGCTGATGAATTCCTCCGCAGTTCCATCGAGGATGTCAGGGATCTGTTGGAAAAAGCTGTTATTAATGCTCCTGAGATTCCTGAGGCTACTTATAACCTTGGACGTTATTTCGTGGAGAATGGGAATAATGAGGCCGCTATGGCTATCCTTCAGGAGTCTCTCGGGGTTTTTGATTCAGCAGGAAAAAGGACTCATGACCGGATCCTGCGCAATATAAATGCCTACAGGCTGATCGGTGAGCTTAAGGCTGATGCTCAGCAGTATCTTGATGCGGAGCAGATGTACGTCACAGGAATTGATATGTTCACGAGCGAGCAGAAAAGAAGCGGACTTGCCTCCGATGAGAATGTGGGTATCCTCTATTCTGATATAGCAGATTTGGACTATTTTATTTCCGGTGATATGGATTCTGCCTTGATTAATTATCAGTATTCTGTTGATAATAACAACGATACTCCGTCTATCCGTTACAAGATGGGATATATCAATTATGTCAACGGAGACACCAGCGATGCCCTTGATTCATTTATAAAGACTATAACTGAGTTACCTGCAGAGCGTAATACTCTTTTTGCTCTGGGCAATACCTTGGTCATGAGGGACAGTTCTTCTGCCGCCCAAGGATACTACGAGAAGCTTATAGATATTCTGGACAGAGAAAAAGAAACGACAGGGGTTCTTTATCCCCAGCTTAGGGAAGAGCAGGGCAGCCTTGTTGAAATGTATATGAAAACTGCCAATAATCTTGGTGTGACTCTTTCCCGGCTGGCAAAGAGGAATTCTGATAGTATGTATAATGCCCGAGCTATGAGCCTGCTTACAGAATCTACACGGGCATGGGATGCTTTGACCCGTAATCAGGCTACCATGATCAGACTTGAGGGAACTAACCTGGCAGCTCAGAATCTTAAGTATTTGACGGTTCCAAACAGTTCTTATGAGCCTGAAATATATACCTCCATTCCGAGAGTTCTTTATGGAGAAAAAATGTTGAGTCAGCCCGATTTTGAATGACGGTTTGAGCAGAGTATACTTCTTCTTCTGATGGTGATGCAATGAAAAAGTTTATGGACAGAATAAAAAAAATCAGACCGACAGGGTGCAGACTTTATGAGAGCGGGCTTGCCGGAATTGAGCAGCGAAAACGTTTCTATACTATAGCCAAAGAGTTGTTCAGAAAATTGATACACATGGGGACGGCTTTTGTTCCTCTGGTCCTATATTTTTCCAGGAGTCTTATAATATTCCTTCTTATAGCGGCTCTTGTGCTTTATTCCGCATCTGAGTTTCTCCGCCTTTCCGGCAAGACCGTTCCTGTAGTTTCTAAGATTACGGAAGCTGCCGCTCGTAAACGAGATTCCGATAAATTCGTTCTAGGGCCTGTAACCTTGTGCTTGGGTGTGCTTTCAACTGTCCTTATGTTCGACTTTAAGACCGCATCTGCCGGTATTTTCGCCCTTGCCTTCGGAGACGGTCTTGCCAGTCTTTCCGGAAAGTTCATGGGGCAGTGCGTAATTCCATTTACCCATGGAAAAACTGCGGCAGGAAGCCTGGCCTGTTTTATCGCCATCTTTATCTCTTCCTATGCGGTTTTCGGCTCATGTTCTTTGTCTTTGACAGTGGCTGCGGTCGGAATGCTGATAGAGCTGCTTCCACTCCGTGATTTTGATAATTTGCTTATTCCTCTGGCAGTATCGTCAGTTATTCGTTTCGGCCTCTTTTTTTGAAAAAGCACAAGGGTAAAATTGAAGGTGCCCCAAGGATTTGGAGCAAGTTTTGAAGGTATGCTTCAGGACTCTGTTTCCAAAGTTTTTATTTCCAAAGATAGTAGGTATGAAGCACCTTGAAATAGAAGATTGTTCCTGTTGATATTAGGATAAGGCCTGTAGCTACCGGAAAAATACTGCTCGTCAGTGTCAGACATACATATCCTGAAAAAAGCAGTATATAGGCTATCATCGTTTTGATTTTTCTATTGAATAAAAAGGCAAAGACCGTCACTGCGGCAAGAAAAAAGAACATTATGTATAGGATTTGGTGAAAACTCGTCCTGACCATTATGGAGGGAAGTATCGTTCTTGTATCTATGGCCACCGCAGAGGCAAGTATGAAAGAGATCGCCAGGGCTATTACGATGTTTCTGTCCGCTTCCTGAATCTTATCATCCGCTGAAAAAACCGAAGAGAAGAGAAGACTGAGCACTGCAAGTATTCTACCGGCAAAAACGAATTTTCCTATGTATATCAGGAAATCGGAATAGCCGTCCCACAGATTGAAGAGGGGTATGCATAGCCTAAGTGGCTCGAACATGCAGCCTGCAAGGAAACCCAGAAAATACAATATCTCAGGAGACTGCGTTTTCTCGAAGACGTATGTTATTATCATGCATGTAAGAGGTGTGTATATGGCGAGTATGGCTACGGCTCCCAGGGCTGCATATGAATAAGGCTGGAAAAAAGAATGGACTATTGATTTTACAGAACTGTTGTCAAGGATGAAATCTGTGAATTCCAAGGGTATGTTATGCTCTGTGAAAAGACGGTACAGAAAGAAAGCTAGGAATATGATGAACTGGCTCACAGAAATAGTTGAAAGAGTTTTCATGAGCCTGTTTCGGGAATTCAGTGTCATATTTAAAGAATAACCGTAAGATAAATTTATGTAAAGCACGTTATTATAAAAACCGAAAATAAAAGGAGATATGATAAGGATTGTGTCTGAGTGATCCTTATCGACTCTTTTTATATAATGATTTTCTTGGGAGTGTTCTTATGAAGCGTGTTTTATTTCTTGTTTTTAGCTTTTGTTTTTTTTGCGGAACGCTTTTTGCAGGAGATGTGGCTGTATTCGATGATATAGGCTTTTCTGCGGACGGAAAGACATACCTGTTCGGTCAGTATGGTACGACGGATAAGACTTTCTGCGGATATGCCGAGATTTATGCCGTTGATATAGAAAGCAATTCCTTTAAAACAAACGGTATCTATAGGACCAATGCGACAGAGGCGACTGCTGGAAAAAGTGGGGCATCTATTTATGACAGTCTTAAGAAGAAGAATGCTGCTTGGCTTGATTCCTGGAAATCGACTCCTGCGGAGCTCAGCGAGGTTCTTTATATAAGACCCTATAACACGAAAGCTGCGGAGGATGAGGTCCTTGTCAGGGATTTCGAGCATTCCTCCTCTGCCAATACGATTCAGTACAGTTTTAAGCTTATGCCCTATAAGGAAGGGACAGGAGCTTCTATTTATTCTTCTTTTTATATAACAGTGGAGAAAAGAGATTCAGCTGGAAAGCTCTTGGGGAAAACCGTGGCTGGCAGTCCTGATGTAAAGCGACGCGGTATCAGTGGTTACGCTATAGAGAAAATAATGTGTGACAAGACAGGAACTAAGTTCGTTATCGTCATAGAGAAAATAAGCGAGGAAGAGAATGCTGCTCCCTCCGTACGTTATATGGTTGAGACCTTCGTGCTGAAATAAGATTGAGAGTTCTGAAAAGCACTAAGGTCATGCTTTCAGTCTGCCGGGTATTCGAAACAGGGGTCTGTCTTGAGTATTCCGGCATATTTTTTTGCCTCATACTTTGCCACAGCAAGGTTGTGGAGCAGATAGTTCCCACAGGCTTCCGGGCTTGTTCCTGGAATTTCTCCTGTAAAGTCCCCAGCATATTCAAAAGCCTTTATCATCAGATCTCCTATCTCACTGCATTCATACTTTCCCTTTATGATCAGGTAGAAGCCTGTCAGGCAGCCCATGGGTCCCCAGTAAATGATGCGGTCTTTCCATTCATCATTGTTCCTGAGGTATGTGGCTATCAAATGTTCCAGAGTATGAATGGCAGGAAGGTTTACACAAGGCTCTATGTTTGGTTTTTTCATCCTTATGTCATATGTTGTGATTTCCTCATCTCCTGCCCTGTCGATCCTTGATACATAGACTCCGGGCTTCAGTTTCGTATGGTCAACGGTAAAGCTTGGTATGAGTTTCATATAAAGCACCTCCTTAGATTTATTCTTTTTTTCCTTCTATCTCTCTGAAAAGCTGGCATACTTTCTTGTCGCCTTCAATCAGCGTCCTTAAGTAAACCCTGTCTTTAAGCGGAATTTCTTGCCAGGAGGCTTCCAAGAAAAGGGCCTCCGCTGCTTTTCCGCACATTTCCTTTTTTTCATCTTTCTCATTATTGCCAAGAAAGAACTGTACGAACAGATACTTGCCCGCAGGTATTATCCCCTCTGGAGTTTTCCCTTCCTTCAGCCTTGCTCCTGGTTCAAGACCATATCCGCACCATTCTTCATCTGTAAGGAAACACTTCCTGTCAGGATTCATGTCTTTCATGCTGACCCTGTTCGTAAAAATAGAAAGCTCCTCTGTTCTCATAATCGCAGTTTCCTGGTCTTCTGTGAAAAGGAGGTCTTGGTATAGCGTAAGGTTTTTTATTTCAAAAGTCATACCATAAGTATACAGTTTGTGACCTAGAAAGATAAAGAGAATTTCAAGGAGTTTTTTTTGTAAAAGATGAAAAAATCGAAAAACACATTCGTATAAGTATAGAAATGATATTTTTTGAAATTGACTTGAATATCTGTAAAAAACAGGAGGTAATATGTCTAAGGAAAGACTTTTCAGATTTCTTGGCGAGATAGCCATTATTGCGGGGACTGTATCGGCTCTTTGTTTTCCGGTAACAGCTGCTTCTTGCAGGGTCAGTCCTGAAGGAGTGACTATCATCGGAGGCGACTATGTTTCCCCAAAATTGCTGGATTTTGTCGTAACCGGAAGGGATTCTCTCAAGCTTGTTTTTACTGATGAAATTCAGCTGAACAGTATGTATATAAGTCCCTCCTCAGCTGATGCTTCAGCCTTCGAGGCTTCAAGGATAGATATGAATATCCTTGATATAGAAAAAACAAACGTGGATGAAGGTGTGGAGTATAAGCTTATTATGCCTGAAAAAACAGTGAGTGGAAAAGAATATGTGCTTTTTGCCGAGGCTGAGGACAGTAAGGGTAATACTCTTTCTTTTTCTTCTGCCTTTTATGGATATAACGAACTTGTCCCTAAGCTTATTTTAAGCGAGGTTAGGACAGAAGCTTCAAAGCCCAAGCCGGAATTCGTGGAATTCTACTGCCTTTCAGAAGGAAATACAGGAGGAATGGTGATTGAGATGGTTTATAAATCGGCTTCTTTCAAATATACCTTTCCTCCTGCCTATGTTCACGCCGGCGAGTATATAGTACTTCACCTACGGAGCTACGATGATCAGAAAGCATCCTGTCTGGATGAGACTGAGTCTGATGTCTTGTCCCTCTCCTCCTCTTCAGCCGCGGACTCCTGTCCCAATGCCAGGGATTTCTGGTGCCCGGAAAATAACAAAGTCATAGGTAAAACTTCTGTTTTCCTCTTGTGGGAGAGGAGTCGTGGCAGGATGATAGATGCCCTTCTTATTGCTGAATCGGAGAAGGAGAGCTGGCCTTCAGCCGCGGCCGGCGATGCGGCCCAAAAGGCTGTCCTTGCTGACGTGTGGATAGATGGACCTTCTGTTACTGATGCGGTTTGTTCTGACAAGGTGACGGCTACCAGGACTGTCTCAAGACAGAATATAGCTGAAATTGCGGATTCTTTACCTGATCCCGATTTTATCTGGCCTGTTCCTGTTTCAGCCTCTGACTGGATTGTCGTAGCGACAAGCCAGGCGACTCCTGGAAAGGAGAATTCCTCTAAGCCCCATTATTAAAAAAATCCCTCCGGTATTTTTTTACTGCCGGAGGGACCTTTTGAAGGGTAAACTTATGAGCTGTCAGAGCTTATCGTCGAGATGCCCTGCTTGCTTGATCAGTCTTGTACTGGACGTTTTTTATAATTCCTTATGCTGCAGATCAAAGCATGAAGGCTACAAAGGCATAGTACAACGATTACCAGTGGTGCGGTTGATTTTATCAAGGCGATGATAAAAGCTCCGGACAGGAGTTTCGCTCCGTTATATTGAGGATTACCAAGGATTACGGAATAATCTGGCAATATCATCTCGTTATAGGCTTGCAGCATCTCTTTGAAGGTTCCGAAAAGCTCGTTTGTTTTCTTATCTACTGTGCTTATGATGGACATAATATCATTTGCTGGGGAGCCTTCATTGGCTGAATTAAGTTTTTCCAGATAAAGCTCATATCTGTCCATATCGGCATCAATTTCTACCAGGTCATCAGAAAGGGTTCTTTTTCTGTCTACCAAGCTTTCATAGGTAATCTTGGAGTTACTGTCGATTTTTACCATAGAATCGCCAGAACCGATATAAAGGACTTGATCCGTTTGGTAAGAATTGATCAAAGCTTCAAGCTCCTTGAGGTTTTCTTCCTTATAGGTCTTTTCATTTTCCAAAAGCTGGAGCTCATATTCATACTGATTGCGTAGTCTGTCTTTGGAAGTTGTTATTCCATCCGTTATTATGACCGCTTCTGTATTAAGGATATAGTCATTCGCAATACTGTTGCAACGGAGAATAAGATCATTGAAGCTCATTCCATTATATTTGAAGGAGGAATCCAGGTCGGAAAGCTCCCTGGCATATCGTTTCAGCAGGTTGAACTTCATCTTGAGGATTTTTGTACGTTGGAAATAATCGTAGTCATCGAGGATAAGAAGTTTATTGAATTCTGATATATCCAGCACATATACATATTCTTTCATAAAGGCTTCTTTGTAGGTCTCTGCGATTGTTTTTACGATTTTCTCCAAATCCCCGTCTGATATGGATGGGTCGAAATCATCATAGAGTTTTATGCTGTAAGCTGTAGGATAGTAATTATTCTGCGATACGGAACGGCTCTCTGAAAAATTGTAGAGTGAATTGAATTCTTTTATTTTTTCTATCACGTCCTTGGGATAAAGACCATCAGTGGACATGTTTTGTATTATTTGCTGGGGAGTGTATTTTCCTGAGAAGCCGGCGGCGGTCAATGCTTTTGAGATAAGGTTCTCATCCTTGATTGTATCTATGGAGAAAGCGTCGCCTGTGGGAGTCAGCTTGTAAGTCGCTCCTTCGTAAGCAAACTCTATATTGACCGAAGAGTTTCTTAGCGGTCTGTTGATGACGAAATATCCTATGCTGGCCGTTATTATTCCGACCAATACCGCACAAGCGATTACACAAATATAAATTCTGAATGCTTTCGGCATCTTGTTGTTTTTCTCGTTTTTCATAGTCGATACCTTTGTCTTTTTTGATGTTGAGCTCATGCTTGCCTCTTTTCTTCAGATTTTTCCTTCTTTTGAGGAGAGCTTCTCTTCATCTCCTCGATTAGTCCGTCCATCCCCCATATAATGACTGCTAGGAATAAGCCTATGGCCAGACCTATGAGCACTTTTTTTATATTTTCTGCGTTGAAAATTGAGCTTCCTGTATCCTGAGCCTCTATGTAATGCATATAGGAAGCTTTATATGTAGTGCTCTCGATTATTTCAGTGGCATGATGTCTTATAAGCTCGAAAAGGACATTGCAGGTCTCGGTTATATCTTCCATGGCACTTTCTGTGTATGAAATCCATTCCTGATTTCTATCTATTTCCTCAAAGCCAGCTATTTTATATTTAAGATTGGCAATCTGCTCTCCCAAATCTGCCTTTCTAGTGTAATTGCTTACCTGGTCCATTATGAGGTTGTTGTAATAATCCGTTACGGATGAGCTTATTGTGTCTACTCCCTCTTCTTGCTTGCTGACGGCTATGCTGTCATTCTTGTATTCACGGAGGAGCTGCTCATTGTTCTTTATAATCGTAAGGACTGAATTGAAAGTTCTCTCTGTGTTCTGAAGATTGTATTTGTACTTTGTGACTGTGGTCAAATCACCTTTCGTGATGTTGTTTGCGAACACGTAAGCATATAAATAATCGATAATTATATCTTTCGCGAGTATTATGAAATCATTATAGTCCAGGAAAGATAGTCCTGTGTTTTTGGAGCGGTAGTAAAGATAACTGCCTTTTTTCTGATCCGTACAGTAACGTGACAGGGAAATGAAGAGAGACACAGCCTCGTCAAGTCTTTCTATATAATCCAGGTCTGTGTTGTTTATACTGTCAAGATTACCGTCAGGAAGCTCTATGTTTTTATATGTGTCGAAAAAATAGCTGTCGTATGTGGATATTATATTGTTCAGGAGGGTGGTAAGCTCGTTTCCTGATAAATAAACCTTGTTTTTTTCCATGCCGAAGCCGTTCGTCAGGGTTATGATATATCTTCCATCATACTTATAGTCCAGATTGAGCACTTGTGAATAATCTTTACCGTCCTTGCTCAGCTCCGTGACTTTTTGTATTACTTCCAGGCTTTGTCTTGTGGATTCCGTAAGCAGCCTTTCTATTGAAATATTTTTCTCCAAGGAACCTATGGTGATATTCTCAGACAATTTTGTCATTTTCAAAGCCTGCTGAAGTATATAGGAGGATGTCAGATACTTTACGTTGAGGCTTGTGCCGTCCGGTGCCAGTCCTGAGCTTGCGCCAGGATACTGGAATGAAATCATCGCAGAGACAGTATCCTCGTCTTTCGTGTTCTCCACTATGAGCATCTGGACTGCGATTCCTATGAGCATGAATAAAAGGATAACCCATAAATAAATGCCCTTCTTTCTGCCCATGTTGTAGAATACTTTGACCAAATCAAGCTCCCCTGCGGTCTCCTCGGCTTCCCGTTTCACGACTAGCTCGACTTTCTGGTTTTTCCCAAGTTCAGGAAGATTAGTCTTATCAATTTCTGCCATTTTTTCCTCTGTTAAGTTCCATCTTGTTTTGTCTCAAAAGATATGGATCTTTTTCGATATTTCGTTTCAGTGTATCATAATCCCTTTTTTTAGGGAACTGCTTAAGGAAGAAAAGTACTTTCCGTTTTCGTGGGAAGCTTTCGCCTTTTAATATAGTGTAAGGACTCCTCTCGTTTTCCAGAGTTGTCAGAAATGTGCTTTTTCTGATAAAATATGTGGATATGTCAGAATTACTTGCCCCTGCCGGGAATATAGAAGCTTTGGATGCAGCCTTCGGTGAAGGCGCAGACGCTGTTTATATGGGATTGAAAAGTTTCAATGCCCGTATGCGGTCATCAAATTTCGCATGGAATCAGTTTGAGGCGGCTGTTAATGCAGCTCATAAACGCGGGAAAAAAATATACGTCACAGTGAACACCGTGGCTGAGGAAGCTGAGACAGAACGTCTTTACCGGTTTTTGGCCTACCTTGACAGCGTCGGTCCTGACGGACTTATAGTACAGGATTTCGGTGTGGTCCGTATGGTCCAGGAGTTTTTCCCTAAGCTGGAGCTTCATGCCTCTACACAGATGAACTGCGCCAGTGCTGCTGCCGTAAACCTTCTCAGCCGGGAAGGCTTTAAGCGTGTCGTTTTGGCCCGTGAGCTTTCCCTTGATGAAATAAAAGCTGTAAAAGCCTCCTCCTCCGCTGAGCTTGAGGTCTTCGTTCACGGAGCCCTCTGTGTCAGCGAATCCGGTCTCTGTCTTTTCTCCAGCTATCTGGGAGGAAAGTCTGCCAACAGGGGTATGTGTACCCAAGCCTGCCGCCGTTTGTACACAGCTGACTCCGACGGTGTCGAGAAAAGCGGTTATTTCTTCTCTCCCCATGACCTTCAGCTTATTGACCGTATTCCGGATCTTATGCAGGCAGGGGTTGAGTCCTTCAAGATTGAAGGCCGCATGAAAAGCGCAGAGTATGTGGGCAGCGTAACAGCAGCATACCGCTATGTCATGGACAATTGGGAAAAAGATAAAAAGGGTGCCATCGCTACAGGAAAGCGTATGCTCGCCACTGATTTCGCCCGGGCAAAGACCCGCTACTGGTACGATAGCAGCGACGCGGAGAATTTCCTTAACCCTGACCAGGCCGGTGGTACCGGTATTTACTTAGGTAAGATACAGACTCTTCGTAAAGAAGAGATGAATGTGAGGAACGGAGACAAAATAGAGACAGAGCGTGTGACCTTCGCTGATATCCGTGGTGGAACTTATGAACCTGATGCCGGGGATTCCATAAGACTGCATAGAAAAGACGACTCCGGACGGGAGAGTCACAAGATAAAGCATGTGAAGATGCTTGACGGAAACCGTTGGATTGATATTCCAGAAGGCTTTGCCCAAGGCGATTCCGTATATCTTCTTCAGACCAAGGCCATGTCCAAGCGTTATCCCAGGGTACTTCCCTCAGATCTTTCTCCCTTCAGAAAACAGCCGGGAGCCCAGCTGCTTCCTGTCCTTGATCTTACTCCGGTTCCGAAAAATGGTGTGGAAGGCTTCCCTGACGGGATTTATGTCCAGGTCTCCACGCTGAAGGACATGTTCACAGTTCTTGGAGAAAGACAGATCCGTGTGATCCTTGAACTCAACGGGGAGACTTCCTATGATCTCTTGGAGAAGAAAAGTACTCTTCCTTATTCGAAAAAACAGATTTTTATCTCCCTTGATCCCTTCTGTCCTGCGGAGTCCGAGGAGCAGCTTTCCCAAAAGCTCGATGCTCTTATAGCAGATGGGTTCCGCCAGTTCGTGGTGAACAATCCTGCTCACATAAATATGCTGCGTGGCAAGAATGTGATGCTGCTGGGGGGACCCTACCTTTATACCTTCAATAGGTGGGCAGCTTCCTGGCTTGAGAATCAGAATATCGACTGTTTCATAACACCCATAGAGAACTCAAGGAAAAACCTTGAGGCCACCTTTGAGCCAAAAGTAAGACGTAAGGTTATGGTGACCCTTTTTGCCTATCCTGCTCTCTTCCGTATGAGGTTCAGGCTGCCGGAATCCTATGATTTCACTTATTTCACAGACAAGGAAGGCACTGTATTCAAGACTCTTTCCACTCCGTCAGACGGTTCCTTCGTCATGCCGGAGAAGCCCTTCTCCATAGTCGACAACAAGACCCGGCTGGAAAGGGAGGGCTTCTCTCACTTCCTTATTGATTTCTCCAGAACTCAGGTTCGTAAGCCTGATTTCAAGTTCATAATGAGAGCCCTCTTCAAGGGTGATATACTTCCCGATTCTGACCGCTTCAACTGGAAGGACGGCTTCTATTCCCCTGAGAAAATTGAAGCCTATAAGGCTGCTGCCCAACGCAATGAGCTTTCTGCCTCAAATAGCGGCAGGGGAGGCAAGGGAAGACAAGGAGCTCATGGTAATGGAGGACAGGGCAGAAAGTCCCGTCAGGGGTATGGCCGTGGCGGCCAGCAGGGCAGGACCCGTGGCCGCTGATGCTTGCGAAAAGCTGCAGACCCTCCCTCTTTGTGGAAAGCCTGCAGCTTTTTTCTTTTAGAATACTAAAGCAGCCTCCCTTTCTTCCACAATCTCATTCTGTGTCGCTTTCGAGTCTATAAATGCATTACGCCCCTGCATATCCATGGATTTCTCTTCTTCTTCCACGGTTTTTTCCTCTTTCTGGAAAACAGGCTTTAGCTCCACATGCTCTGCAATAATGGTTACCTTCGAGTGGTTTTTTCCTGCCTGGTCTGTCCATCTACCTTGCTTAAGCCTTCCTACCACCCTTACACCTCTTCCTCTTACGCATTGCTGGCTGCATATGATAGCAAGCTGTCCCCAGGCTTCTACATCGAAGAAAGAAACTTCCTTGTCAAAGGATCCGGATTCAGAACGATAGCTTCTGTTCGATGCTATTGAAAAAGTACAGACAGAAGTTCCTTTTGGTGTTTCCCGGAGATCCGGGGTCTTTACGACATTGCCTTCCAGCAGAATTGAATTGAGAGGATTCATTTTCTACATGCTCCTGATAAATAAAATTCGTACATAAGATGTACGTAATACTTATTGACGTCGCATCGCAAAAAAATGATGAATTCAGATTGATATTCAAAAGAAAAAGAAAAAAAAATCTTGTTTTTCCTAGTATCTGGAGATATTGGAGATACGGCTTCCCTAATTCAGGTTTTTCACCAGCTTTATTATATAAAGCTGGATATACATGGTAAGCTCTTCCTGATCCTTTATTCTCTGTAATGAAGGTGTCTTTGCCAAAGTCTCTGCTAATCCTCTTACCCTTTCATCAGTAAAGCTGCTGCCTTGTATGGTCCTTATCGTTTTACGCACATAGTCCCGGATCAGGGAATTCACATCTTCTGTAAGATCCTGGGCCAGCTTTTTGTTTATAAGCATATTCCATTGATGCTCGTAAGAGTGAAGCTCCCTGTCCAGGGTGGAGCCTTGGGGGATTATTTTTTCTTCCAACGCTTTTGCCGCATTTATAAGATCTTTTTTTCTGTCTCCGGATCTTGCGGGAGACTTGAATGTCTGATTCTGAAGCTCTGAATCTTTCACGTCCTTAATTGCCCTGCTTCTCTGGGCCTTTCTTTTCATGGCATCCTTCTTTGATGGCCGCATAAAAAGAGCCATGAACCAGGATATTATAGGTGTCGTATACCAGAAGGGCAGCAGAATACGGGCATCCGTGGCTATTTCGTGACGGGAGAGCAGAAGAAGCTCGCTATAGGGTTGAAGTTTACCGTTTACGAAAAGCGTTATTCGCTCTGCGGAAGGATCGTGGGCCATACGGGCTTCGTAATGTACCAACGAGAGGAAATTGGAATTCAGCAGCGCATGAAGGATTGGGGATACTGTCTTGACTTCCTGCTCCAGCTTCAGTTCGAAAGCATTCTGATTCGACATTTCAGGAACGGTGTCAAAATCCTGATAAACCTCATACCATTCTTTCGTTATTTTATCCTTCAAGGTTTCTCTTGCATCGGTACAGAGCCTTATGACAAGGGGTAGTACCTTGCTTTTCTCGATGTACATACGTTGGTCTGACATAAAGGCCTTGAAGGTAAGCAATTCAGGCAGCTCGTTGGACTCGACTTTTGTGGTTTTCTCTTTCAGGAAAGCGTTCAAATCCTCTTCTGAGTATTGCCCTATAAGAGGGACACCTTTTGCATCAGTGAATTTCAGGATCGTGGGATGGTCAAAATAATAGGGTGGTTTCGACAACCGGGTTTCCAGCATTTTCAGTGCTGTCTGCCTTTGCGCCGTCTGCTGTGATTTATTCTTGAAATAGGATATGGCTATTTCGGTTATTATGACACTTTGTAATATTGCTATGTCTTCAGCTGTGTAATCTTTAACCTTGTCATAATCCTGTCTGATGAAGAAGCATAGCTGACTCCAAAAATAGAAGGCATCTCCCGAGGTCTTGAGAGTCTCAAGCGCATCTACAGGCTTGGTTATGAACTGGGTGAAAAAATTCTTGACAGATATTTCTTTGCCAGGATTGGAGATTTTTAATTTTTTAAGGAAATACTCATGATACTCGTCTTTATGAAGCATCTGGCGTATTTTGTTCATGCTTATGTCAAGAAGCAGATTTGCTGAGATTGATGAAGGAAAAAGAATCACCGGCATTTCTCTCGGCATTACGAGGCCGAAAAGGGTCTCTTCGTCATAGGTGTTCTTGCCTTCGAAAAGCGGCATTAAAAATTCTGATACAGCTTGTTTTTGGATTACTTCCTGGGGAATCCTCTTTGACAAATCTGTCGAAAGTGGGAAAGGAATAGTCGGGTTATTGGCTATCTCCTTGTATTTCGCCGCAAGTTTGTCAACTATAAAGGGAATGACAAAAATTACCTCATTACCGGCTTTGTCTACAGTCGAAGCGATTTTATGGGAGTTGGTAAGCAAGGTAATCTCGTTGGAGAGAGGATCAGAAGTTTGTCCCATGAAGGGTATGAGTTCTGTCTGTTCATTTGCATGTTTCTGGGCGTAGCGACGTATATAATCCTGGAAATCGTTGAATTGCACTGTCGCTGAATTTTGATGAATAGCAAAAGATTTTAAGAGGGTATAAATACTTGTTTCTGTAGACATAGCTTTATTATATTCTAAATGGCCTTTATTTCAAGATACTGACAGCCGATAAAAAAGGCATTTATTAGACTTATGTGGAGAAAGCTCACATTTGAATTGACTTATTGAGCAAGTATGGAATAGAATCTGTCTATGCTCTCTAAGCGAATGAATGATCTTAAGCCTTATAAGCCGGGCGAGCAGCCTTCGGACAGGATCTACGTCAAGTTGAACGCGAACGAGAATCCATATCCGCCTTCACCAGAATGTGCGGTGCGGGTGAAGCGTTTGCTTGCCGACGACTTGCGGAAAATGGCTCTTTATCCTGATCCAGATGCGACTGCCCTGCGTAAGGAAATTGCGGCTCACCTGAATGAAACGGGGGGAGTCCTGGCGAATGATGATGCCGGAAAAAAACTGGGATTTAAAATAAGTCCCGATATGATTTTTTGCGGAAATGGTTCTGATGAGGTCTTGTCATTCCTCTTCTATGCTTTTTTTGACAGTGACAAGCCTGTGGTAGTCCCCGAGTTTTCCTACAGCTTCTATCCTGTCTATGCCGGGTACTACGATATTCCGCTTACGAAAGTTCCTTTGTCATCAGATTTTTCTATTGACGCGGATGCTATGGTCGCTGCTGCCCATGATTCATCGGGGCTTATTTTTGCCAACCCTAACGCACCCACTGGAATCGCACTTTCTTGTGAGGCTGTTCGGAAAATGCTTCTGACCTTTCCCAAGGACAAGGTTTTCGTGGTCGATGAAGCCTATGCCGATTTTGGAAGCGAATCCGTGCTTCCTTTGCTGCTGGACTTCCCGAATCTTGTCGTAGTCCGGACTTTCTCCAAATCCCTCGCTTTTGCCGGAATGAGAATGGGCTATATTGTTGCTTCTCCTGAACTCAGGAATGCGGTCACGACAGTAAAGAATTCCTTCAACCATTTTCCGGCAGACAATATATGTCAGGAAGCGGCTAAGGCTGCTGTCTCCGATATCGCCTATTACCGGTCCATCACGAAGCAGATAGTGAAGGACAGGGATTCTTTTAGAAAGACTTTGATTGATGCAGGATATGAGGTTCTGCCGTCTGCCACGAACTTTGTTTTCGTGCGCCATAAGTCGCTTTCGGGGAAGCAGGTTTACGAGCTTGTGAAAAAAGAAGGAATCCTTATCCGCCATTTTGATATTCCGGGCGTTGAGGATTTCGTACGTATAACGATAGGAACGGCGGAGCAGATGAAACAGCTTGCTGCCGTGATGAAGAATCTTTAAGGGTGGGTGTTTATTTTTTTGTCAGACGCGGTTTCGTCCGGTGTCTCTTGGAAGAGTTTCCGGGCGGCTGCTAAAAGTGAACGATGGAGGATTTATGAGATTTTTAGTTTTATCAGACATACACGGAGATACGGGTTACATAGAGATGCTTGACGAGGAATTCGCCGCTGCCGATGCCGTTATTTTTATCGGTGATTTCGCGAGGTTCGAGGCTCCTGAAACAGGGCTTCCGATACTGAACACGCTCGTAAAAAAGCACGACGACATTTTTGCGGTTATTGGCAACTGTGATGAGCCGGAATTTTTGGAGGAGCTTGAGAAGCTTGATATTTCGGTGCAGGGAGACGTGATCTTCCGCGATGGTCTGGCCTTCGCCGGCTCAGGAGGAGCCCTTAAGTTCACCGGAACAACGCCGAACGAGCGTACGGATGACGAGCTTATCTCTGATCTTTCGATCGTTGCCGAGCAGGAAAGTGAGGAAGGCTACGGTGAGAAAGAGTGGAACAATCTTATTCTGATAACTCACCAGCCGCCTTTTGATACCGGAATGGATAAGATTTCCGTGGGAATAAGCACAGGCTCTAAGAATATAAGGGCTTTTATAGAGGAGCATCAGCCTCTGGTCGCTCTCAGCGGGCATATACATGAGTCTTTCGCTGTGGGCAAATTGGGAAAGACCGTCCTTATGAATCCAGGAGCACTTATAGATGGCCGTTATGGTATTCTTGAAGTTGAGCAGGGAGACGACGGCACTTGGAAAGTGACGACCTGCGAGCTCAGAGAGCTTAAGGCAGAATAGGAAGGGGAAGCCTTGAGGCGGGGCCTTCCCCGCTTTTTTTTTGGTTCAGCGCGTCTTCTTTTCATGCCCTTGATTTCACTTCAGCTTTATGGAAAAAATAGAGACACTTCATTCGGGAAATTTCCGCTTTATTCAAGACCCTGACAGATTCTGTTTCGGTATTGATGCAGTGCTTCTGGCAGACTTCGCCTCTGCCAGATGTACTGCAAGCAAAAGTCATGTGGTTGATTTGTGCACCGGTAATGGGATCGTACCTTTTTTACTGGCGGCAAAGCTTCTTGAAAAGCCTGTGCGGAAGGGCCGCCTGACAGGTCTGGAAATCCAGCCGGCCGCGGTGGACATGGCCCGGCGAAGTGTAGCTCTGAACAAGCTTGAGAATCTTATAGAAATAATCGAATGTGACATAAAGAATGTGTTCTCCGTATTGCCAAAGAACTGCGCCGACCTTGTAACCGCAAATCCACCCTATATGCCTTATAACCACGGAAAAAAGAGTCCGTCAGAGGATATGGCCATTGCCCGCCACGAAATTCTTTGCAGCCTTGAGGACGTAGTGGTCGCTGCTGCGGGTCTGCTTAACTCCAACGGACTTTTTTTCATGATCCACCGTCCGGAGCGGTTGGCTGAGATAATGGAGTCCCTAGTCCGCAACAAGCTGGAACCAAAACGCCTTCGGTTCGTGCAGCCTTATGAAGGAAGCCCGCCCACCATGGTTCTCATAGAGTCAAAAAAGTGCGCTTCCCACGGACTTGTTATAGAAAAGCCTCTGGTCGTGTACAGCGGCAAAAAAATCTATTCGCCCGAAATGCAGAAAATCTACGGTAAAGCCGAGTAGAGGGAACAAATAAGGTGAGAATAAAGTGTCTCACCTTATAGAAGAAAAAATGAAAAAAGTCTCTATGTTTACAAAGGAAACGTCCGGAGATGTCCAGCCCCTATGTCATCCCTTTTGACCTGGAAAAGCAAATAGCAGTTATAAAAAGCTCAATCTGTACAGGTGGGCAAGTGGCGGGTTAAAAACAAAGACGACGGATGCTTTACGGAAGTGATCTTTAGCCTTCCCCGGAAGAAAACGCCGTTTCATGAGGCTGTACAAACTTGACTCTGCAAAGACTGAATATTAATATTTCAATATGCAGTACAGGAAAAACAAAAAAGGCGAAGATATTTCCGTTCTTGGTTATGGCTGTATGCGTTTTTCAACAAAAGCGGGAAAAATCGATGTTGAGAAAACAGAAAAAGAGATTCTTGCGGCGGTTGAAGCCGGTATAAATTATTTTGACACGGCGTACATATACCCCGGAAGCGAAGCCGTGCTCGGCGAGATAGTCGAACGTAACGGACTCCGTGAGAAAATCAACATTGCGACGAAACTTCCCCAGTACCTTATCTCAAACAGAACCGCAATCGACAAGTATTTTACGGAGGAGCTTTCCCGCCTGCGCACGAATTACGTGGACTATTATTTGATGCATCATCTTACGGACTATTCGCAGTGGGAAAAACTCAAGGTCATCGGCATTGAGGATTGGATCAAGCAAAAAAAAGAAAGCGGTGAGATTCGGAATATCGGTTTTTCCTTCCACGGTACGACGGAGATGTTCAGAAAGATTCTTGATGACTACGACTGGGATTTTTGCCTTATCCAGTATAACTATTTGGACAAAGTTTCACAGGCTGGCGTTGACGGCGTAAAAGCCGCGAATGGGAAAGGTATTCCTGTCATGATAATGGAGCCTCTTCGTGGCGGAAAGCTCGTGAATTTGCTGCCAGAGTCCGCAAAAAAAATGATTGCGTCGAATCCGCACGGCTGGTCGCCCGCAGAGTGGGGTTTCCGCTGGCTTTTCAACCAGAGCGAGGTTACATGTGTGCTTTCGGGTATGAACAGCTTGGAAATGGTTCATGAAAACTGCCGTATAGCGGCCGATGTCAAAGCCGGTCATTTTACCGATGTGGATTTTGCCTTCATCGACAGGATTATTGCGGAAATAAAGCGGACGGAAAAGGTCGGCTGCACTGGATGCCGCTACTGTATGCCATGTCCCAAAGGAATCGATATTCCTGGCATTTTCCGCGGCTGGAACTTGATGTATTCTGAAAACAGGGTCTCCGGCTTAAGCGACTATTTCCAGACGACGATTTTGCGCAAAGACTCTTCGTTCGCAACTGCTTGTGTGGGATGCGGAAAATGCGAAAAGCACTGTCCCCAGAACATACCGATCCGGGAGATGCTCAAAAAAGCTGATAAGGCACTCCGGCCTTGGTATTTGAAGCCTGTTATGCACGTCGCACGGAAGTTCTTGCTGCGCGGAAAATAATAAAGGAATGATACGGGGCTCGGAGTTTGCCACCGAATTTCAGTGGGCAAAAAGACCGAGGCGGAGGAGCCGAGCCACGAAAGACCGGAAAAGGGAGTAGGTCGAGAATCGACCGTGTGCTCCGCACCATATAAAAACTTTAATAAAATTTAAAAAATTCAGTATATTTAATATTGTGCGGAGAAATAACTTGTAGTATACTTTGACCATGATTTGGAATCCAGAATATGAATGTATGTGCGAGGATGCTTTAAAGATGCTTCAGCTCGCTCGCCTTAAGAATCTTGTGGAACATGTTTATACATCTGTTCCCTTTTATAAAGCAAAGCTTGATGCTGCAGGAGTAAAACCTTCGGACATCAGGAGTCTTGATGATATCGCGAAATTGCCTTTCACTACGAAAGCAGATTTGCGCGAGACCTATCCATACGGTCTTCTTGCAGTACCCCAGTCGGATATAGTCGAAGTCCATATGTCGTCCGGCACGACAGGAACTCCGGTTGTAGATGCCTACACTGAGAAAGACATGCAGGATTGGTCGGAGGGTATAGCCCGTACTCTTTCTGGTGCCGGCGCCACCCATAATGATACTCTTCAGAATGCCTTTGGTTACGGCCTTTTTACCGGCGGTATGGGATTCCATCATGGAGGACGCATGATGGGTATGACAGTTATTCCTATATCCTCAGGAAATACTCAGAAACAGCTTACTCTTATGAAGGATTTTGGTACTGACATTTTCACTTGTACTCCCTCCTATGCCATGTATATGGCCGAACAGGCAAAGACCTTCGGAATCGATTTGAAGAGTCTCAAGGTCCGGGCGGCCTGTTTCGGAGCAGAGCCTTGGTCCGAGAATATGCGCAAGCAGATTGAGGAAGAGTGGGGCATAAAGGCTTATGACGTTTATGGACTTACAGAGATAACAGGTCCTGGCGTGGCTTTTGAGTGCGATGCCCAGGAAGGCATGCATGTCAATGAGGATATGTGGTATCCCGAGATTATCGACCCGGAGACAGGCAAGCCTCTTCCTGACGGAGAGAAGGGTGAGCTTGTCATAACGACTATAACTAAGGAAGGAACCCCTCTTATCCGCTATAGGACCCGTGATATAACCTATATAATTCCGGAGCGCTGTTCTTGCGGCCGTACCACACGTCGTATCCATCGTTTATACGGAAGAACCGATGATATGCTTATTCTCCGTGGTGTCAATGTATTCCCCAGCCAGATTGAGAATGCTCTTGTCGATCTGGGCTTGAGACCGGATTACCTTATCAAGGTGGATAGAAGCGAGACGACCCATCTTGATGAGGTCGAGCTTGATGTTGAGGTAAGCGCTGAGCAGTTCGACGATGAGACCAAGGGATTGGAAGCTCTTCGCAATAAGATTGCCAATTACATGAAGAGCAAGCTTGGCATCATGCTTAAGATTAAGCTCGTGGAGCCGCAGTCGCTGCCACGTTTTGAAGGAAAATCAAAACGTGTAATCGACAACAGAAAAATCTAGTTGTATAATAATACAAGCTATAATACAGATGCTTTTAGTGAGCTTGTGCTTCTAAAAAGGAGGATTTTATGAAGATTAAGCAGATTTCTATTTTTCTTGAGAATACAGCAGGCCGTATTGCGGATGTTACGAAAGTCCTTAAGGACAACGGTGTGAATCTACGTGCCATAATGATAGCGGATACTGCCGATTTTGGTATCCTCCGCATTATTACGGATGATTCTCAGAAAGCTCTGGAAGTTCTTACTAATGCTCGTTATACAACCCGGACGACTGATGTTCTTGGTGTTCTTATAAAAGATGAGGTAGGTGCTTTGTATAATGTCATGTCTCTTTTCCAGACGAATGGAATAAACATAGAGTACTTGTATGCGTCTCTGGAAAAGACTGATAACACGGCTGTAGTTATCTTCAAGGTAGAGGATGTGGACAAGGGACTTAAAGTTATCGAGGAGAATGGAATTTCCGGAGTTGGAAAATTCTGATAGTCGGAACCTTTTCTTTCATTGCGTCGGGTACTTCCTGGCGCATTTTTTTTATCAATTCATTTTTCTTATTGTCAAATGTAAAATTTGTTTTTATACTTCATTCTATTGGTAAGCCTATGAAAAAGAAAATTCCTATAAAGACGATTTTATTGATAATGTTAATTCTTTGTGCCGCTGTTTATGTGTATCTGACTTTTTTCTCCTCTTCTCCTGATACTACGGATTATTCTTCCTTTTATAATTCCGTTGAGAAAGGTGATGTGATATCAGTGTCTATTAAGACAGAGAGTATCGATTACGTGCTGAGAAACGGAAGGGAATTATCTACCAAGAATCCTGATTCTCCTACTTTGAAGGAATTCCTCCTTCTTCATAATGTGGATGTGGAGGAATCTGGCAGTTTTGATCAGTTGTTGTCCACGGTTTTTGATATTATTTTTTATGTATTCTTTTTCGGTCTTATTATAATTGCCTTCAGAAAATTCATCAGTCCGAATACCTTCAAAACTGTTCATAGAACCGGGGTCAGCTTTGATGATGTAATCGGCATGGATGGACTAAAAAGAGATATGATGCAGATCGCGGAAATTATGAAGCATTCCGAAGAGTATAAAAAGAAAGGCATTCGGATGCCTAAGGGCATACTGCTTGAGGGCGCCCCGGGCAACGGAAAGACACTTTTTGCCCGTGCTCTCGCGGGCGAGGCCAAAGTGAATTTTATTCCTGCCAAGGCGACTGATTTTGAGAGTATGTTTATGGCGATAGGTCCTCTCAAGGTGAAGCTTCTTTTCGCGAAGGCAAGGAAGAAGGCTCCCTGTATAGTGTTCATAGATGAGTTCGATGGTATAGGAACCAAGAGAAACTATTCCGGTTCTGCTATAGAGACGGAGAATACTCGTATTGTGACTGCCTTGCTTAATGAGCTTGACGGCTTTACCCAGAACGATGGAATACTGGTGCTTGCCGCCACAAACAGCAGGGCTGCCCTTGACGAGGCTCTTATAAGACCTGGACGCTTCGATGCTAAGTATATAGTACCATATCCTGATGATGACGCCCGCAGAAAGCTTGCTTCTTATTATCTGACCGGAAAGAAAGTGTCTTCTGATTGTACGCCTGAAGTGCTTGCTCCTATTTTCAAAGGCTTCAGCTGCGCTCAGATTGAGTCTGTTTTGAACCGGGCTCCTATGATCGCTTCCCAGCAGGGAAAAGACACCTTTGGTATTGCCGAAGTCCGTCTTGCAATGAAAGAACATTAAGAATTCAGATTTTTTGATGAATTTGTCAAAATTTAATGTTTTAGAGATTTACAAAAAGGGTAAATAGTCTTATAATTAAGATGAGAGAAAATTTTGTATCTTTCTTCTTATAACATTCGTCAGGAGAATGGTATCTTATTATGAGTCTTTGTGAACGATTTGTAAAATGTCCTTTCTATCAAGACAAAATGGTTATTGAGACTGGGGTGGGGAGTATCCTGAAGAAGAAATACTGTGAGTCTAATAAGCATAAGTGTGCTCGGTACAAGGTCCTGTGTGAGCTGGGGCCGGAGTATGTTGACAATACGCTTTTCCCTTATATGAAGGATAGGGCATTGGAGCTTATACAACTGAATAAGAATGATGCTGAAGCCTTGGAAGAGGACTGTTTCGTCGCTGTTCTTGAGCCTGTGTGATTGAGGAGGTCATGCTTCCTTTTTTACTGAATAGGAGAAGTGCTGCATGGAGAATAGTGGAAACGATATTACGGAAGCTGTCAGAAAGCTGACGGAAAAGCTCCGTCGCTTCAAGAATTCCGAGCCCGAAGGAATCCGTACGGAGCCGTTACGGAAAGAAAGCATAATTCAACAGAAAATTAAAGAGACAGAAGAAAGTATGCGGAAAAAAACGGCGGGTATCTATAGGGGATACATGTCTCCCTTGGATACCTTCGGGCCTGATTCTCAAAGGGCATCTGCTGTTCTGAGGGATACCGATGAGCTTTTAAAAGCATACAAGCTCTACAAGGCGGTCATGGAAGCATCAAAACCTTTGTCTGATAATGATGTGTATTTATCCCATATTGAGATAGAGACTCCGCTTTCTAAGAACGAATCATACACGACAGGGGGTATGTTCATATATCTCCAGCTGTGGTTGATATTTGAGCAGTGCGTTGAGGATTATATACCTGTAATGGTGCAGGAGCAGGGGGGGAGGTACCACCTTTCTTTCGAAAGTCTCCAAAGTCATTATTTCTCCTCTCAGGAAAAAGAATTGCTGGCATCTGTAAAAAATACATTTTATTTAATTAAAAAAGTCTGAAAAGTTGATTCCCAAAAAAAATGTGTTATAATTTTATTCGAATGGAAATATTCCCTTGAAAGACTTCCTAGAATAAAAACTTCCAGGGGGCTTTTTTCATTCTCCTTATCTATTTTATTCTATAACGAACGGAGGGTTTTTATAGGAAGGTTGAGTCTGAAGGCCTGTTACCGGCCTTAGGATTGTTCTTAAGGCCGGAAAAGGTAAAAGATTGATTATTCTGTTATTAAGCTCCGTATGTATTATGTTTGCAAGATATAGCAAGCTTTAGTCTAGGAAGAAGAGTGTTTAGAAAGCTGCCCTTATTATTATTTATGGGCAGCTTTTTTTATTCTGATTGAAGCGGATGAAAAGAAGTAAAAAAAAGATGACAATATAGGGAAATCGTATTATAATTCAGAAATTGCGCAAAAAAAAAATATGCGATATAGATAAAAAATAATTTATATATTATTAAAATAAAAGCTCTTGAACGGGGTTATAAGGTGCGAAGGGGACCTTGTTGAGGTCTTGTAAGGAAAATATGCTGTCGAGATATAAAAATTGGGTAAAGAGTGCGGAAAGACCTGATGAGGCTGATTTTCTGGTACTGCCTTTCGGTGTTGCCGAAAAGAGGAGAAAAGCTGTCCTTAACATTACTTTCTGTATTCTTCTTCTCTTTTTGCAAATTTTTGGGGGCTCTTTGAATCAAAGCTCGTCAAGGACTGCTTGGATTTTTTACCCCTATGTCATCCTTTTTCTGCCGATTGCTTATTTCTTTTCAGGAGCACTCTTTTTTTTCAAAGTCTCCGAAAGCTTATCCCGTAAGGAATGGGAAAAATCCCTGGCCAGATGCAAGCATTCAGGTATAGCTCTGCTTGTTTTGTCTGCTCTTAATGCCGTCTTGGAGCTGGTCTATATCATTTTGAACCGTGGTGCGCTTTTTGCCAGCGCCTCTGGGGCTTTATCCGGTGCACTTCCTGGCGTGAAAGCCGGAGAAACCTTGGCCGGCGGGATCTCAGGGCTTATGGACATAATTTATTTAGCCGTTTTTATCTTTATGTCTCTTGTTTGTTTGCTATACGGTATTTTTTTTGATAGAAATTTCTCAAGGGCAAAACCAGTTCTTTGAGAATTCTATAATATTTTAAGTTTCGGGTTGCCTTTATTACAGAACCCGTAAATAAACTTAGGAGGAAAAAACAAAATGAAAAAGGTCTTTCTTGTGACTGTCACACTTTTGCTTGCAGTTTCAATGTGTTTCTGCGGTGGAAGGACAGAGAAAAAGACGGCTGAAGATGATTCTAAGAATATCATCGTTTTCGCTAACAACGCAATGAGCGAAAAATTCAGTCCATTCTTTCAGGAATCAGTTCCTGATATGCATGTTGTTGATTCAACGACTATCCAGCTTTTGTATCCGAACCGCAACGGCTCACTTGTATACAAGGGAATAGAGGGAGAGACAACTTCCTACAACGGAACGAACTACACATACACCGGTCCTGCAAATCTCGTTGTTACAGAGAACAAGGACGGAACAGTATTCTATGACTACACTCTCCGCAAGGATCTTAAATGCTCTGACGGCGTAGCTCTTACAGCCGATGACATGATTTTCTCTCTTTATGTATATTGTGACCCGACTTATGATGGTTCTACATCTGTTTACTCTCTGCCAATCCTCGGAATGGAAGAGTACAGAAGCGGAATGGAGTCTCTTTTCAGCCTTCTTTCTGCAGCTGGTCGTGACAATAAAGATTTCACATACTGGGATAAAGCAACACAGGACGCTTTCTGGGCAGACGTTGACCAGGCAGGTGTTAAGTTCGTCAGAGATATCTGCGATTACTGTATAGCAGCAGGCTACGGAAAGGCTGAGGACCCTGTGGGCACAATCATGGCCAACTGGGGCTTCCCTGCAGATGCTTCTGCTACAGAGGCTGACATTTTCAAGATCATGTATGATGCCTATGAGGGTGACCTTGTCACACTCAGCGATACTGAAAAAGCAAACAGCAGCCTTACAGCCCTTATGAATGACTATTCAACTTATACAAAGGGTGTCAAGACAGGTGACTCCGCTGACTATGTCAAAGGTTTCCAGAAGACAGGCGACTACTCAGTACGTATCGTTCTTACAGAAGTCAACGCTCCTGCAGCTGACCTTATGGACATCTACATTGCTCCTCTCCACTACTACGGAGACAAGGCTCAGTACGACTACAAAAACAACAAATTCGGTTTCCCGAAAGGTGACCTTTCTATGATAAGGGCAAAGACAAGAGTTCCTTTCGGAGCTGGTCCTTATAAGTTCGTATCATATGAGAACAAGACAGTCTATCTTGAGGCCAACCCATACTTCTATAAGGGAGCACCTAAGACAAAATACATCCAGTGGAAAGAGACAAACTCACAGGAAGAGGTTCTTGGTATTACACAGGGAACAATCGATATTTCTGACCCCACAGTATCAAAGGACAGACTTGAGCAGATCGCTTCCTTCAACTCAAACGGACAGATCACTGGCGACAAGCTTGCTACCTATCTTGTTGACTACAACGGATACGGATACATCGGTATCAACGCACAGAATGTAAAAGTTGGTGACGACCGCGCATCTGAAGCTTCAAAGAACCTTAGAAAGGCAATCGCCACTGTACTTTGCGTATACAGAGACGTTGTAATCGACTCTTACTATGGAAACGCAGCTTCTGTTATCAACTATCCTATTTCTAACTGCTCATGGGCAGCTCCTCAGAAATCA
Source organism: Treponemataceae bacterium (assembly GCA_024680915.1). GTDB lineage: Bacteria > Spirochaetota > Spirochaetia > Treponematales > Treponemataceae > Treponema_I. Next base: position 66,095 of record JAILBN010000097.1, read on the forward strand.
GATTCTGACTACAAAGTTGCTTTCTCAACTGATGTTAAAGGAAACCCAATTTACAAAGCAGGTATGACAGAAGATGAAAAATACGCAGCAGCTCTTAATGCTTCTCTCGGTTTCTTCGAGGCCGCCGGATACACAGTTAAGAACGGAAAGGTTACAGCCGCTCCTGCTGGTGCAAAGATGGCTTACAACCTTATGATCGCTGGTGATGGTGTCGGTGATCACCCATCATTCGGTATTGTTTCACAGGCTTCTGAAGCTCTCTCTAAGATCGGCTTCACACTTATCATCGATGACCTTACAGACTCTGCAAAACTTTGGGACACAATCAACGGTGGTACACATGAACTTTGGTGCGCTGCATGGCAGGCAACAATGGATCCTGATATGTTCCAGATTTACCACACAGATGGTGGTTCTTCATATCACTACAACATCGATATGCCAGAGCTTGACGAGCTTGTAGTTGAAGGACGCACAAGCACGAACCAGGCTTTCCGCAAGGCTATCTACAAAGAAGCTCTTGATTACATCGTAGACTTCGCTGTTGAGGTTCCTGTCTATCAGAGACAGAACGGACACCTTGTGAGCTCAGACCGTATTGACATTAACAGTGTTCCCAAGGACATAACAACTTACTACGATTACTATAACGAGCTTGAAAACCTTAAGCTTAAGTAATTTATACGTAAAACGAATGTAGTAGAGATAAGTAACAAGTGGAAAGGGGGTTCCTCCACGAAGCTTCTAGCAAGCCTTTTTCGTCGGTGGCTTCCCCTTGGAAGCTTGTTACTCAAACTCGTTATTTAATCCTTTTATAACTACATTCGTGAAATGAGTAAAAGACCTGTTTATAGATAAGCCGGTTTTACGGTCTGAGGTGTCAAAAGCAGTAAATAGTTGCGTAGCCGGAGTTTTGAAACGAGAAACCTCTGCACAAGCGAAGCGCGGAAGCCGTTTCTCGGAGCAAAATCCGGAGAGAGCAGCTGTTTGTTGGTTGTGATATTTTGCTTCCTATCTGAATTATCTGTTCACAGTTCTTTTAGTGATTTCATAAAAAAATGCAAGGTGTGCGTAATTATGAGAAAATTTATTGTTAGACGCTTGCTTATTTCCGTACTTATCCTCTTCTTTGTTGCGCTGATTATCTACGGAATTATGCGGTGTATGCCCACGAGCTTTATCGAGCAGCGTGCGATGACGCTTGCTTCCCGCCCAGGCTCCAAGTCCTATCAGGAGTGGCTGACGCAGTTCACGGCGGACTACGGTTTTGACTGCGGAATAATACAAGGCTTTTTCCGATGGGCTTCAAAGGCAATCCGGCTGGATTTCGGTGAAAGCTGGTACTTCAACCAGCCTGTTATAGAAAAATTCTCCAGTGTTATTTGGTATTCATTTGCTTTAAGTCTTGTAGCCTTTCTTTTGGAAATTGTCATAGCTATTCCCTCCGGCATCGCTGCTGCACGCAAGCAGTATTCGCGCACGGATTACGCCGTTACTGTGTTCGCTCTTATCGGTATTTCGCTGCCATCCTTTTTCTTTGCGACAATTCTGAAATGGATTTTCTCCGTCAAACTGAACTGGTTCGACCTATACGGTATCGCAAGCCGTGAGCACATGCAGCTTTCTCGTTTTGAGCAGATTCTAGATATTGCAAAGCATTTCGTGCTGCCGGCTATTACGCTGACAATAATAAGTGTCGGTTCTCTCATGCGTTTCACCCGCGCGAACATGCTGGAGGTTCTTAACAGCGACTACATCCGTACTGCACGGGCAAAAGGCGTTCCAGAAAAGCGAGTTATCCATCACCATGCTTTCAGAAATACGCTTATCCCGATTGTTACCTTGCTCGGCGGCACTCTGCCTGGTCTTTTTAGCGGAGCAATGATAACGGAAACTCTCTTCCAGATTCCGGGAATTGGCTACACATCTTATATCGCAGTAAGACAGGGCGATATTCCCTTCGTGATGTTCTACATGGTATTCAGCGCAATGCTCATACTGCTCGGAAACATTATCACTGATATTCTGTACGCGGTCATTGATCCGCGGGTACGTGTCAATTAAGGAATAAAATATGTCAGACAAAATGAATGAAACAAAAAAACTTGATGATGCGACCCGCGTAAAGGTTTTGTCGCCGGGAATGCTTGTAGCGAAGCGCTTTTTCCGGAACAAGCTTGCGATCGTGGGCCTTGTAATCCTTGTGTGCATGTTCCTGTTCGCCTTTTTGGGCGGCCTTGTGATATCTTATTCAGAAACGGACGTCTTCTATACGACGGATGTGCTCAGAAAAGACTTTGCCGGATGCGCATATATCACAGATTTTGAGTATGTTCCAAAACCCGGTACAAAAGTACCGTCAGATTTGCAGTCAAAGTTTATCCGCGCCTTAATGGGAAAAACTGTCCAAACTGAATTCGAAACCCGTGACGGCACAGCTATCGTGCTTGAATCTCCCGCTGAAAATATGTACATAGCCTACAGCTCAGAAGGCGGAAAGCTTTCCGAGCTGGCATTTTTCTGTAAATACGCCTTCTCCGCATATACAGAGGACGTAAGTTTTTCCTACGATTTCCAAAAAGAGGCACTTACTGCTCTCGGCCTTGGGCATGAATCTTTCACCGCTGACGGAGCCACCTACTCGATTGATGCATCAGGTGAAAACGCTGCCATGATAAAAACTTCTGAAGGAAAGAACTTCGCCTATGTTTCCAACCTTAAGATTAACTGCGTCATAAGCGGGCTTTTCATAACCCCTGACTTTAAAGAAAAGGCAACCATCTCCATTGCGGACGGCGCGGAGTCTTTTGACTACACGGATGCTGAAGGCGTAAAGGACACCTATCTTATTTTCAATAAAAACGGTGAGTACACCATTCAGAGATATCAGGAAACCCGCGTTATGGATACCTACGCTGCCCCTTCCAGCGAGCATCCTGTGGGAACGGATTCCAACGGTATGGACTTGCTGGCCCGCCTTATGTTCGGTGGCCGCGTATCCCTCACCATCGGATTTATCGTCGTTATAATCGAGCTTTTGATAGGTGTTGTTATCGGCGGTTTCTCCGGCTATTTCGGCGGCTGGATCGATACAATCCTCATGCGTGTCGTCGATATAATCTACTGTATTCCGTCTTTGCCCCTCTATCTTATACTGGGTTCCATAATGGACTACTTAAAAGCAAGCTCCGGCGTGCGTATGTTCGCCCTTTGCTGCGTATTAGGCCTTTTGGGCTGGGTAGGAATTGCGCGCATCGTCCGTGGTCAGATCCTTTCTTTCCGCGAGCAGGAATTTATGACAGCGGCAGAAGCAACTGGTATAAGTGTTCGCCGCCGCATTTTCAAGCATCTTATTCCCAACGTCGTTCCTCAGCTTGTGGTTTACGCCAGTATGGATATCGGTTCCATAATCCTTGTTGAATCAACGCTCAGCTTCTTGGGCCTGGGTATAAAATATCCGTCCGCAAGCTGGGGAAGTATCATAAACGCCGTAACAGACCCTTACATAATGGCAAATTATCCCTTCGTGTGGGTTCCTGCAGGTTGTTTGATTCTTCTTACGGTTCTGGCTTTCAACTTTATTGGTGACGGATTACGCGACGCATTTGATCCAAAAATGAAACGGTAGGGTAGGGAAATGGCAATCAAGAAAAAGAATGAGAATTATATATCTGCAAAGGAATCCCGCAGGATTTCAAAAGAGAACAGAAAGATAACGGCGGCTATAGAGAAAAAGCGCAACCGCAAGTTTATACCGGAAAACGAGTATGTTACGGTTATGAAAAACCCTGACAACTGTGTCGAGTTTGACAATGTTCATACCTACTTTTTCACTGATATCGGTACGGTAAAGGCTGTGGACGGAGTTTCCTTCGAGGTTCCCCAGGGCAAGACCGTGGGTATAGTAGGAGAGTCCGGCTGCGGAAAGTCTGTTACCAGCCTTTCTTTGATGCAGCTCGTCCAGCGTCCCACAGGACAGACTGTTGAGGGCGAAATCCGCTTTAACACCGGCGATAAAGTTTACAACATCGTCAACACGCCGACGCCTGTTATGCAGACCCTTCGCGGAAGCTATATGTCCATGATTTTCCAGGAGCCTATGACCTCCCTGAACCCAGTCCTCAGGATTGGTGAGCAGGTTGATGAGGTGATTATCCTACATCATCCGGAGTATTCCAAGGAGGATGTCCGTAACAGAACCCTGGAGATGTTCGATAAGGTTGGAATAGCCAACAAAGAGGGTGTGTACAGAATGTATCCCCATGAGCTTTCCGGTGGTATGAGGCAGCGCATAATGATAGCCATGGCCCTTGCCTGCGACCCCAGACTCATAATAGCCGATGAGCCTACCACAGCCCTGGACGTTACTATTCAGGCCCAGATTCTTGACCTTCTTAGAGGTCTTAAGGAAAAGATAAACAGCTCTATCATGCTCATAACTCATGATTTGGGTGTTGTAGCCGAAATGGCAGACTACGTCATAGTCATGTATGCGGGGCGGGTCGTAGAGAAGGGTACAGCCCGTGAGATATTCAAGGATCCCCGCCATCCTTACACCATAGGCCTTATGAATTCCAAGCCTGTGGTGGGCAAGCATGTGGATAAGCTTTACAGCATTCCAGGAAACGTTCCTAATCCTATTGAGATGCCTAATTACTGCTATTTCAAGGACAGGTGCGAGATGTGCGTCAAGGGCTGTGACGGAGAGTATCCCCAGGAGTATCATGTTTCACCGACTCATGTGGTCAGTTGTTACCGTTACCAGAATGAAGGAGTGGCAAAATGAGCGGAAAAGCAGCAAAGCCTTATATAAATGACTTGGAAAGCCGTGACAATATACTTGAGGTCTCCCACCTTAAGAAATACTTTCCCATAAAGGGTGGGTTCTTCGGAGGTGTGACAGGCAATGTGAAGGCTGTGGATGATGTCTCCTTCTCTATAAAAAGAGGAACAACCATGGGGCTGGTAGGTGAGTCAGGCTGCGGAAAATCCACCACAGGCCGCTCAATACTGCGCCTTATAGGAAAAACCTCCGGTGATATTCTTTTCAACGGGAAAGAGGTTTATGCGGCCAATAAAAAAGAGCTTAGAGAGCTGCGGACGAAAATGCAGATAATCTTCCAGGACCCCTATTCATCCCTCTCTCCCAGAATGCCAATAGGTGAGATTATAGGTGAGGCTGTAAGGGAGCATGGCATCGTTCCTGTGTCCGAATATAACGACTATCTTTCAGGAATCATGAAGGACTGCGGTCTTATGGAGTATTACAAGGACAGATATCCCCATGAGTTCTCAGGCGGCCAGCGCCAGAGGATCTGTATAGCCCGTGCCCTTGCCCTGAACCCGGAGTTCATAGTCTGTGATGAGCCTGTCTCAGCCCTGGATGTGTCTATCCAGGCTCAGATCATCAACCTTTTGTGGGAGCTGCAGGAAAAGAGAAAGCTTACCTATCTCTTTATATCCCATGATCTTTCCGTTGTTGAGCATATTTCTGACACTGTGGGTGTTATGTACTTGGGAGGCCTTGTGGAGACAGGGGCAACCAACGATATATTCGAGAATCCTCTCCATCCTTATACCCAGGCCCTGTTCAGCGCCATTCCTGTACCTGACCCGGATCTGAAAAAGGACCGGATTATTCTTCAGGGGGATATCCCCTCACCGGCAAATCCGCCGGCGGGCTGCAAGTTCCATACCCGCTGCAGTAAGTGCATGAAGATATGTAAGGAAGTGGCGCCTGAAACAAAGGACATGGGTAACGGCCATTTTGTTCGATGCCACCTCTACGACTAGGGCGGAAATCTGAAGCTGGGGCTTGGCTGTTGCCGGGCCTTGCCCTAAGCCTGACGAAAACAACACCTGGTCTTGGCTGTTGACGGGCAGCACACACCGAAGCTGGGTAGGGGGAAGCCCCCTATCCATAGCCCGCCACTTTTTACAAGCCTTTGAAAACAGGTATGTACTCGATTGGGGCTTTTACCGTCACTGTTCTTGCCCCTTCCAGCACCTCTCCAGTGTGGATATTCTCCCATTTTCCCTTAGGCAGGTAGACTGAACGTTCCCTTTCGCCCAAATGAAGCACCGGAGCCACAAGATATCTGCTGCCCAGCATATACTGATCCTTCAAAAGCCAGCAATGCTGGTCCTCGGGGAACTGGTAGAACATGGTTCTCATTACGGGGCTGCCCTTCTCTGAAGCTTCCTTCATCACCTCTGCCAAATATGGCTTTATCTTTTCCCTGAGTTTTATCTGCTCTGTCATTATTTTCTGGGCTTCTTCTCCGTAGGACCATATCTCGTTGTCCCGGCCTGTGAAAAGGTAGCCGCCACCGTAGCCCCTCTCCGGGTCTTTGTCCAGAGGGGGAATGTCGTGGGGGTCACGGTCGCCGTGCAGCCTCATCACCGGGGAGAAAGTACCGAACTGGAACCAGCGCAGCAGAAGCTCCTTGAAGGCCAGATCCTCCACATTTCCCCACATGAAGCCGCCTATGTCCGTGGTCCACCAGGGGATGCCAGCAAGGCCCATGTTCAGTCCTTCTGTTACTGAGTCGGCAAGACACTCCCAGGAGGACTGGATGTCGCCGTTCCATATTACCTGACTGTATTTTTGGGAACCTACCCAGGCACAGCGCTCCAGATTGACGAAGTTCTTTTTACCGGCGGCTTTCATGCCCTCGTAGAAGGTCTGGCTGTAAAGCTTTGGGTAGATGTTGGAGCATTCCAGGGCACTCCCCAGCTGGTAGCGGTAGTTGCTGAAGTCGTATACATTATAGTCCGGCTCTGAGTTATCAAGCCAGAACATATCTATTCCGTAATCGGCGTAATTTTTTTTGCAGATATTCCAAAGATATTCCCTGGCTTCGGGGTTAGTGGCGTCAAAGGTAAGACAGTCCCCGTTGAAGTCGTAGGTCTGGTTGGAGCCGGCCTCTGTCCTCACCAGGTAGCCCTTATCGAGCATTTCGTAGTAGTGGGAGCATTTTTTGTCCACGCTGGGCCATACTGAGACCATAACCTTTGTGCCCATGGCATGAAGCTCATCGCACATAGCCTTGGGGTCGGGCCAGTATTCTTTGTCGAAGCACCAGTCCCCCTGCCTGGGCCAGTGGAAAAAGTCTATTACTATCACGTCCAGGTGGATGCCCAGCTCCTTGTATTTACGGGCTACGGTAAGGACTTCCTCCTGAGTGCGGTAGCGGAGCTTGCACTGCCAGAAGCCCAGATAGTCCTCTGTTAGTACGGGAGCCCTACCTGTCACAGCCGTATAGTTTGCTACGATTTCTGCAGGACTGTCGCCGGCTGTTATCCAGTAGTCCATTTCCTGGGTGCACTCGGCTTTCCATTCCGTCATGTTTTTGGCGAAGCTGACCTGTCCTACGGCAGGATTGTTCCAGAGAAAACCGTAGCCCAGGGAGGAAAGGGCGAAGGGAATGGAAATCTGGCTGTTGCGCTGTACAAGCTCGAGGGAGCAGCCTTTCATATCAAGGTAGGGGATAGGGTACTGTCCCATACCGAAAATCTTCTCGTCGTCATTGGCTTCAAAGCGTACAGTAAGCTTGTAGGCTCCTCCGGGAATACCCTTGAATTCCCTGGCCGTCACCTTAGTGCAGCAGGAATGCTTTGTGGCCTGGGAATCATAACAGCGGAAATGCTCCTGCAAAATGAGCTTATCCCCTTTGTAAAAGGAAAGAAAGCCGTTTTGGCTGATGCAGGCTTTTATCCTGCCATTGGTGATGACCCCGCAGCTTGAGAGAGGATTCTGCTTTGTCTCTCCCTTACCATCGGGCAGCCTTATCTCTGCTTTTATTTCTTCTACAGGCTCCGTCAGTCCATGAAGTTTTTCACGGAAAGTCGGGTTCAGCGTGGATCTTATACGAAGGCTGTCCTTTCCCCAGGCTTCTATCCTGAGACTTTCGTTACCTTTTTTCAGGATGATAGCATTGTCTTCGATTTTCAGCATGGTCTGCTCCTTTTTGCCCGGCAAGCTCCGCCGGCTTTTGCGCGCCCCGATTCGTCAGCGGTCTGCGCCTTCTGCGTCTTTAAAAAAAAGCCCCGTGAAAAACATTTCCGGGGCTTGCACTATAAGTTTCCAGCAAAGATGAATTGTCTTATTTTGCCCGTTCTACGAATGTTCCGTCACGAGTATCTACGACGATTTTCTCATCGGTGTTGCAGAACAAAGGAACGGAGATTTCGATGCCTGTATCCAGAGTGGCTGGCTTTGTGGTCTTGCCGCTGGTGTCGCCCTTTACGCCAGGCTCACAGTATGTGATAGTGCGTACGACATTTATCGGGAGCTTTATACCGACAGCTTTTCCTTCATAGAATGTGATATCAACGTCGATATCATCATCTGGTGTCACATAGCCGGCATTGTCACCTATATCGTCCTTAGGAAGCTCGAACTGCTCATAAGTCTCCTGGTCCATGAATACGTATGTATCCCCGTCGATGTAGGAAAGACGTGTCTTGTGGAACTCCAGATCAACCTCATCGAATTTTTCTCCAGAATCAAGACCAAGATCCATTGTCTGACCTGTGACGATATTCTTTACACGTAATTTACTTACCTGACCACCACGTCCTGAGCGGACTCCGAGAAAACGCTGTACTATAAGGGGGGAACCTTCGTACATGAATGCGGTTCCTACTTTTAATTGTGATGTTGCTAACATTTCAATCAACTCCTGATATGCTAAATGAGTTTTTATGTCCTAAATAAATCTAGACCTTTCTGTATTCTACACTATTTCTTCGATAAAAGTCATCAGGTGGTCAGCCAGGTTTCCGTTTTTTAACAGACTTTTGCTGAATGCTGTGAATGATTCTTTCATTTTGTCGTAGCGTATAAGAATCTCAAGCAGGGCAGCCTTGCTGTCGTATTCTTTGTTTTCGTTTTTTCCGTTGTACCAAAGCCAGTAGTCCCTTAAGAGAATGAAATCCTCATGGGAAAAGTGCCTTTCCATACGATCCAGAAGAGCTTGTACCTTCACAAGATGATACATCTCAGACTGAGGATAGGCCTGCCAGACAAAGGGCTTGCCGGAAAGACAGGCTCTTGAAAGGGAGTCCTCTCCCCGTATAAATAGAAAGTCAGCCTGATAAAGCATTTTGTCCCATTGGTCTTGGGGCAGAAAGGGGAGCTCCTCTGGTGAGGGGCTTCTTTTTCCCCAGGCCTGACTGAAGGGTATTCGGCTTTTTCCCGGGGCAGAGAGGAGCCTGATTTTCCTTGTTCCGTAAGAGTCGGAGGACAAGGTCTTGGAGTGCAGGACGGACAGCAGTGAAGAGTTGTCCTGGCAGAGTTTATCGGAGAAGGCGGCCAGAGCTTCTGCTATGGTGGTAAAATCACGCTGGTAGCTGAATATCAGGACAGAGAAGGTGTTATTATCGCAGGTCTCAGGCAGGAGAGAGTCTTTGCAGTCCGATGGAGCCGGGACTTTTCCCTCTGTGCTTTTCCCGGGGGCTGCTTTGCTCCCGTCTGGATTGGACGCTTTGCCACATGGGGCGGCCTGTACATTTTCATCCAGGATGAGACCGCCGGTTTTCTCTGTGAAGCCCGGCATAAAATTGACCTTCCTTACTTGTGCTGAGCGGGTCAGGGACTGCAGCTTGTGGAAGTCCTCGGCATAGGGCTCAGCTGTAAGATACTCAAGGTTGATGATCTGTACAGGCTTGGGGCGCCGGGCTTGAAGAGTTTTGTCAAAAAGAAGGTCGTCAAGCCATTCCGGACGGCCGCAGGCAAAGCATTCAAGAATTACCAGGGGGGGGACTTTTTCGTACAGAGCCCGGCCTTCCTCTGCCGCATCCCATTGGCAGACGGTCCAGCCTCTGTGCTTTTGTACCTTCTTTGACGGGTCCAAGCCCGGAGACAGCTCAGAGAAGGTGGTAAGATTGTCCACTATCAGTCTTAGCCCGGCGCCCTTTTCAGGAAGAATCTTAGAAAGAGCCTTGGCCAGTCTGAATACGACACCTATGTCCCCGTAGTTGTCAATTACCCGGCAAAGCAGGGTTATATCAGTGTTTTTTATAGGCATGCTTTTCTGCTATGCGTCCTTTTGTCTGCTGAGCTTGTATAGCTCTTCCGTTGCTATACGTGTCTTCGCCACTATATCGCCGGCTTCCTTTTTAGGAAAGCAGTAGTATAGAATTTTCATGTTTCCTATACATATCATATCACCTATCTCATACCAGTAATAGTCGGAATAAAGACTATAAGAAAACTTTGGATCCTGCCTGTAGCTGAGCTTGCCGTCACAGCCTGTTAGGACGAAGCCGTCCTTGTCGTGATGCAGGTGTCCGGAACCCACCTTGTAGATTGCCTTCATGTCCTTCATCACGCATATTTCCACATCAACATCCAGCTTGTAGCTTCCTTCCTCCAGCTCTTTCCTCACTTCACTTCTTTCCCACTTATACCAGTCGGGGACACTGGTGAAGTCTGCTTGTCCGTCCTCTGCTTTCAGAAAGCCGTCTTCCGTAAGCTCGTGTTTTTTCCCGCAGTTCCCGCATATTATATGGATTCCCTTTCCTTCCATCTTTCCTTCCGCTTTGCAGGAGGGGCATTTGAAAAGCACCCTGTTTAGGAAGTCTGCCCGGAAAGGCTCTTTTACAAGCACCTTGTTCTCCTGCTGCCATTTGAAGTTATCAAAGGAAAACTGCTCCTGTATGCGGTGGTTTATAGCTTCCACTGATAAATCGTTTATCTCCCGGGGGGATAAGAGGTACTTCACATCGGCCGCTACCTTTACTTTCCTGACCTGAAGATTGTTATAGAGAGGATCCCGGGCGAAGGCTCCGTAGGTTTTTATCATAATGACAGGAACTCCCAGCAGCTTTGCGCATTTACCCAGGGAATCGGGCAGGGGAGTGGCTGTACCGTCGAAGGAGTAGCTGGCCTCAGGATACATGAGGATAGAGCTTTTCAGCTTCTGTATGGCATACCTCATGTTTCTTACCAGGGTAATGTCTGTGACGAATTTGTTTGTGGGAATACAGCCTATAAGGCGCATAAGGAGCTCTTTTCCCACGAAGCCGTCTGAGGTGCAGACTATGCTCAAGGGTCTTGGAAACATTATTGACTCTGCTATCTCCAAGTCTATGAAGGCAGAATGATTCATAAGGATAAGGCAGGGCTCTTTTTTCCCCAGCTTCTCCATGCCGATACGGTTATATGTGAAGTTTGTTTCTTTTAGATCCTTTTTTGCAAGAATCTTTATAAGAAGTCTCCAGAACATACCGGGTTTTAGGGGGTTTTTCAGCTTCCTTTCCGGTAGTTTCATAACTTGTTCGAAGGTGAGTGTCTTTGTTTTTATTTTCATGAGAACCTCTAAGATGCTGGATTATCAGACTCATTTATATAAAATCAATTATATGTGTATGTTGTCACGGAATATGGAATGTCTTTGTATTCTCCATCTATATACTGGATTTCATATTCTTGAATTGTAGAAATATTCCCAAGCTCATCATAGCTGTATATTTTTTTCTCCCGGAAGGAGTCATATTCCGTCATTTCTGTATAATCTATGTCATCCATGTATCTATAGGATTTTTCTGCATATAGCTCAGTCCCGTCAATATGCTTCGTTATAAGGGATAAAAGAACCTCCCTTCCTTCCTCATCATAGTCGTAGAATTCGATTTCTTTCCGGTCATCGTATAGGGTTTCTTTACGGCTCAGTAAACCTTCCTGGTTATAGAAAAAAATACTTTCAGCCTTTGAGGAGAACTGGCTCGTTTTTTTAGGTTGCTCGTCGATAATTATACGCCAGATTTGCGTATATTGTGTTTTTGCGGCAGAGCCATCCTCGTTGTAGGAATATTCCTCAATACCAGTGTAGAACAAAGACTCGTCTTCTATACAGCATAATTTTGACATAAGCTGATTCTCATCATTCCAGGAGTAGTAATTTTTTTCGTTGGGTTCGTTTGCTGCTTCTGAAACGAAAAGATTCCCATAATCATCGTATGTGAAGATTATTCTTTCCGTCTCGTTTCCTGTCTCGTTATATGAGACTATCTGGGTAAGGGCGGCATCATTGTTATATAAGTATTCGTCTGTATTGGAAGAGTATCCTGTGGGGTTTTCCTCCGAAGGAGAGGTCCAGCGTTCTGTATGAATCTCCGCGAGTTTGCCATCGTAACGATATGAAAGCCAGGAGAGTGTTATGTTACTGTTCCTTCTTTCCTCAGATGAGACGAAATCCCCTCTTTCATTGAACCATTTCTCGTTTTGCTTGGTGAAACGGCCTGAAATCAGTTCTTTTATACGGCCTTTATCATCCAGGATGCTCTCTGTGGTGTATGTTATTTCTGTAGTGGGGATATCCTTCTGCATTATCATCCCGGAGTCTGGAAAGCTGTATATTTTTACCGCGGACTCGAAACCGTAGCTGTCGTAGATTTTCTCGGACCATGAATTCTCATTGTTCGCTACGAACTCTTCGAGTAGAACTCCCTTGGGACTGAAAGTATAGGAGATCGAATTGTCTTCGTTTTTTACTACAGTGTTACCATTCATATCGACAGTATAGAACCAGCTGGAGATAATGTTGTCTTTCTCGTCTGTCCTGTTCATGCATACGATGTTTCCGTCTGAGCTGTATGTGTATGTATCTTTTATTATGATTTTCCCAGCTGAGTTGTAGGAAATATACTCATTAAGGGTACCATCCTCGTTGAAGGTCGCTTTTGTAGTTACATTGCCGTCCGTAGTAGCGGTGAAGCTGTCCTTCGTATAGGCATATTTTACCAAAAGATTACCGGTCCTCATCGAAGTGCGTCTGCCTTTTTTGTCATATGTTATTTCTGTTGTTGCCTCGGCTCCAGGATCTTCCCCACCGTCGTTAATCCTTGTCTTCGAAATTGTCACCTTGTTTATGGGACCTATGTAACCATCCTCCCGTCTGTTTGACCCTGTGTAACCAGAAAGGCTTTGTGCAATAAGGACGGAGACCGTAAAAAAAAGGATAAACACAGATATTATCAGTTTTCTATATGAAAAAGCTATCATACGGTTTTAAGTATAAAATGGTACATCTGAAAAGTAAAGTGAAGGGATAAATATCATATTTTTAATTTCTAAAACGGAAAATTCTAAGGAATTTGCTCTGTTTTCTGGGAAAAAAGCCGGTTCTCAGCCACTGCAAGCTATTATTTTTTCCTCAGTGATTATGCAGCACACTTTCTTGTCATGATCTTCGCATGGAATTTCTTCTGATAATTGAAAATTGAAGGCATAACCCGCAAGAATAGTTTTATCCGGAATGAGTGATATGTATCTGTCATAGTATCCTTTCCCTTTGCCGAGTCTTGCTCCTTCTTTTGAGAAAGCCAGGCCTGGCACAAGGATGACACTTCCTTCAGGAAGTTTGTCCGGCTCGATTTCCACAAGCTCTCCTATAGGTTCTTCTATGCCGTAATTTCCACACTGTAGTTGAGCTTTTATAGGAAGGTCATAAGAGAGTAGTCTGAAAGTCATGGATGTGTCTCCGGTCTCCGGTACGGCGATTTTTTTCTTATCCTGCATCATTCTTTCAATGAGGAAATGGGTGTCTATCTCCCTTTTAAGGGAGACGAAGGCAAGTACCATAGGGGCCTTCTTATATAGATCCGATGACAGAAAGAGAAGGGCTGCCTTCTGGCTGTATTCATCGTAAAGATCACTTTCCCGGAAGGAGGCAAGCTTTTTCCTCATTGATGCCCTCAATTGTGCTTTTTTTACGGCTGTTATTGATTTTTCCTCACTTTTTCCTGCCTTTTCTGCCGTTTTTTCTTTGTCATAAGTCCTGTCCGTCATTTTTCCCACCCTTCCCGAAAAGCATCTGTTCATACTGGGCTTTCAGGATTATAACACAATCCTCTTTGACAGCCTGTTTCCTTACGATATCTTCCGCAAGAGCCCTGCAATTAGGCGCTCCGCAGGAGCCGCAGTCCAGTCCTCCAAGCTGTGTGACTAATTCCTCCATCTGCTGCATTTTTTTCCGGGCAGCTGCGAAATCTGTATCCAGCAATCTGCCGGGCCGAGGGATTATGGGCTCTGAGAAGGAGAGCTCTTTGAAGCTTTGCGGATGCTCTGTCTGGGCTTCCTCTTCCTTTGATAAGGCATCCTGGGCTGAAATGTTAGTTACCGATTTCATCAAGGCTCTTGTCTTGCCTTTTCCGCTGGAATTTCGTGCGCTTCTCCGGAGGGCGGAAGCAGCGGCCGGTGCCGGGGTTACTGTCAAGGGGCCTCCCAGACAGCCACCTGTACATGCACTTATCTCTAAGAAGTCAAAATTGTCAAATTGCCCGTCTTCTGTTTCTTCCAGGATTTTTACTGCTTGCGGAAGACCGTCTGCATAAAGCCAGCGGCAGTCTTCTCCGTACTGCTTCAGGTGGGCCTCCAGAGCCTCCGCTTCTCCTGCGGCCCGGCACCACTGTATGTGTGCAGGGAAAAGGTCCTTTTCGCCTCTTGTTCCTGTAATTTCAGTCCTATCTGTTCCGGCAACGGCTTCCTCCTCCGGTTGTGACGCAGGCGGAACCTTTTTCAGAGCCTGAAGGACCGGCAGGTACACGGCGTTCATGGAAAATACCCCGTTTATCTCTGATTTTGCATACCCCAGAGGGGCTCTGGTCACTGTGACTTTTGCCGGACAGGGCGAGATAAAGAATATTCCTGCCTCCGGATGAAGTAATCTTGCTTTTCGGGCTGCGTTCTCTGACGGCGGGATTATGGGAAGAATATGCTCTATAAGGGAAGGAAAACGTATCTGTATAAGCTTTAGTATAGCTGGACAGGAGGAGGAAATAAGGGGTGCCTCGTATTCTCCGGTCCTTTTGTTCTCTCGGATAAAGTCTGCCGTAGCTTGGGAAACCTCACCTGCCGCTCCTGATATATCGTAGGCGTAATCAAATCCTATAAGCTTTACTGCTTCAATAATTGTTTGACGTGGGGTCTGCTCACTGAACTGGGCAAAGAATGCGGGTGCCAGAAGGGCAACCTTTGTCTTGTAGTTTGAAAGCTCTGAGAGGGGGGTGGTCAGGGCATACTTGGCGTGGCTGGGACACTTTCGTATACATTCTCCGCAGTCTATGCAAAGCTTCTCAAGAATATGAGCTTTACCGCCATGTACCCGGATTGCCTCTACAGGACAGGATGTGACGCATATCGTACATCCCTTGCAGTTCTCATCGCGCAGTTCTACGGAATGGAAGTCTGATATTCCGTTCATCAGCCAGCTCCCTCTGTCTTTGCAGCTTGCATTGAAGATTCTTGTTGTGACAAGTTTATCTTCATCGTTACGGTTGTCCCTATGCCAACCCTGCTGTCTATGGTCATAAAGTCTGAATTCCGCTTCATGTTCGGGAGCCCCATACCTGCTCCGAACCCTAGCTCCTGGACCAGCTGGGGGGCTGTGGAGAAGCCTTCCTGCATAGCCTGCTCTATATCAGGGATACCGTTGCCATGGTCTTTCATTACGATTATAATCTGATTATCCAGAATATCGATGTCGGCTTCTCCTCCGCCTGCATGTACCACCATGTTTATCTCTGCTTCATACATGGCTACGGCAGTCCTTTTTACTATATCAAAAGGAATACCGAGCTGTTTCAGCTTTTTTTTCATTTCAGCTGAAGCGCTGCCTGCGCAAGAGAAGTCATCACCTGGTACATTGTAATGGAAGTGCATTGTCAGTAAGCTCTGTCCGTAATCCTGTTTACGAAAAGCCGTTATATCTCACGGACTCCGTAACCAGTAAGGCCTGCGGAGTACAGTTTTCCACATGCAGGGAAGAGAGGGAGCTTAGTGGCCATAAGTATAATTCCAAGCTCTTTTGCCATTGAGACCATTTCCTCCGTCGGCTGTTTGCCCCTGACGAAGCAGATTGCCCCTATGTCCATGAGGTTCGCGGTACGTATTACCTGTACGTTTATAAGGCCTGTAAGAAGAAGGACCTGTTCCTTTACGAATGCCATTACATCGCTCATGAGGTCAGATCCACATGCTGAGGAAACTTCAAGATCCTGAAGCTGGTCATTGCATAATATTTGCGCATCAATTGTCTGCGCTGCCTGTGCTATAGTCATGGGATAATGATAGCACGATTTTCAGCAAGTGGCAAAGTTTTATTTTCGCAGGTTTTAATTTTACATTTTCTGTTTTTTCGAAGATAATGGAAACATGATTTAGGAGGTTATTCATATGGAAATTGATGATAAAGAAAAGACGGAGGCTGCCAAAGAGCAGGCAGGCGATCGTGATTCCGTAATTATACGGACAAGTATTCTAGGTATAGTCGCCAATGTTTTCCTTTCTGCCTTCAAGGCTGCTGTCGGAATCTTGTCCAATTCCATAGCTGTGGTGCTGGATGCCGTAAACAATCTTTCAGATGCTCTTTCTTCTGTCATTACGATTGTGGGTACAAAGCTGGCCTCAAGATTCCCTGACAAAAAGCACCCCCTGGGATATGGAAGGATAGAGTATATGAGTGCCTTGCTGGTTGCCGCTATCATTCTGTATGCAGGGGCGACCTCGGCCGTGGAATCCGTGAAAAAGATAATAGAACCGGAGAAGGCTGATTATTCGGCAGTTTCTCTTGTCATAATAGCTTCCTCTGTATTGGTAAAGCTTTTGCTGGGATTCTACGTAAGGCATCAGGGCAAAAAAACTAAATCCGGTGCCTTGACCTCTTCCGGTTCCGATGCCTTGTTCGATGCCGTGCTGTCTCTGTCAGTTCTTTTGTCCGCTGTCATTTATCTTCTTACGGGTCTTTCTCTTGAAGCCTATGTGGGTGTTCTGATTTCTGTTTTTATCATAAAAGCTGGTATAGAGATGATGAAGGATACTCTTGATGAAGTCATCGGTAAAAGAGCGGATTCAGAGCTTACCAAAAAAATCAAGAAGCTTATAACAGCAGAAGAGGGTGTCCGGGGTGCCTATGATCTTATCCTTAACAATTATGGTACGGACAGGAATTATGCCTCTGTTCATGTGGAGCTCCCTGACTCAATGACAGTGGATCAGGTGGATGTGCTCACAAGAAAGCTGGAGATGAAGGTTTACAAAGAGACGGGCGTAATCCTTACCAGTGTGGGAGTTTATTCTTACAATACAAAGGATGATGAGTCCTCTGCCATAAGGGAAAAAGTCCTGGGAATAGTAAAAGCTCATGACTGGGCTATTCAGCTCCATGGTTTTTATGTGGATTTGCAGTCAAAAATTATCAGGTTCGATGTGGTTATGAGTTTCGAAATAAAATTCTCGGAGGGGCTTAAAATCCTTTGTGACGAGATAAAAACAGAATTCCCGGCATATAAAGTTATTATTGCTCCTGATGTCGATATCTCTGATTGATATGCAGTTTTTCCTTTGTAGATTTTTATTGACGGTTTGTCTGCTTTGCTTTATTATTGAAAACGGTTTCAAAAATATTGCACATATTGGAGTTTTTGTGATATGGCGGAGAAAAATGATGTTACTATATATGATATTGCTGCGGAGGCTGGCGTTTCCGTCGCGACGGTGTCCAGGGTCCTTACAGGGAATGCCCGTGTCCGTCCGGACAAAAAGGAACGTGTAGAGTCTCTTATCCGTAAGTATGATTTCCGCCCTAATACTTTCGCGCGGAATCTCAGTAACTCCAAGACAAGGATTATAGGCATTATTTCCGCGGATATCCGAAATCCCTTTTATTCCAACATGGTCGTAGAGTGTGAGATCGCGGCCGATGCCCTGGGCTATACTCTTATGATCTGTAACTCCTTGGGCAAAAAGGAGAACGAGTATAAGCTTTTGGACAAGCTTGAGCAGCAGCAGGTTGAGGCTGTGATTCTTATCGGTGGCTCAGTGGATCAGCTTGTGACCGACCTTGACTATGCTGAAAGGATAAATAGGCTTCAGGAGAAAATTCCTGTCATCATCAAGGGGAAGCTTGATGGAACTGACTGTTACCAGGTAAATATCGATGAAGGGAAGAATCTTTCGTTTGCGATGGAACATATCATTTCTTTAGGACATAAGGATATAGCTTTTTTAGGTGGAAGAGATGACGTAAAGTCCACCGTGGACAAGCGTCTTCGCTACAGGCAGATGCTCCGACGCTATGGAATCCCCTTCCGGGAGGAATATATCATAAATGCTGCCCGTTATGATAATGAAGGGGGATACGAGGCTACCCAAAAGCTCTTTGAGCTGAAAAAAATGCCTTCCGCAATAATCTCCATAAATGATTTTACAGCTGTCGGTATCCTGCATGCCCTTGCGGAAAAAGGCTATTCCGTGCCTAAGGATATTTCTCTTGTAAGTTTTGACAATACCTTTGTCTCGGAGTTGTCAATTCCGCGTCTGACTTCTGTGGGCTATAACTATAAGACTTTCGGTGAGCAGCTTGTGCGTTGTGCTGTGGAGGCTGCAGAGGGTAAAGCTCCGTCCCACAGTATTTTAATAGCACCAGATGCACTGGTTATCCGGGATTCATGCCGTAACTACGAGCAATGAAGCAGTGAAGTGCGGTGCGTTGTAACAACGAACGATGAAGCAGTGAAGTGCGGTGCGTTGTAACAACGAGCAATGAAGCGATGAAGTGCTGTGCGTTAAGGGATTGCTTTCGCTGTCACTCCTGTATGGTGACGCGAGTTCCTCACTTCGTTCGTCAAGCGTCACCCACAGGCGGTGTCAGCTGCGCAATCCCTTGCAGCGCAAGACCGTGCACGATGTTGGCGTGTCATCCCGCGAAGCCTCCCACATACAACCGCACAGCATCCCGCACGGCCTCCTGCTCACCATCCCGCACAACATACCGCTGTCACTCCTGTATGGTGACGCGGGTTCCTCCCACCTGTACACCGCTTGCAATTGCTTTGAAATCGTTTTCTTTGTTTTTCTTTTGCCCTAAAATTATTTCATAAGATTTAATAAATTGAACCTTATGAAAGTTTATTATGAAAACTAACCTTTATTGTTTGTTATAGAATAAAATACAAAATAAATCAATAAAATGAAAAATAACATTTGACAAGGCGAGAATTATGGTCATATAATCAAATATATGAAACGGGTTTCAAAGGAAATGAATGCACCTGAGCAGACTCAGGAACAAGTGGCGGTCATTAGACCGTATATCAACAAAAAACCGACCTTCCTCCAGAATATCATCAGGTATAGGACTCTTCTTTTTATGTGTCTTCCTGCTGTTTTGTTCTTTATCGCTTTCAGTTATGCTCCTCTTCCTGGAATATGGGTCGCTTTCGTGAAATATAATTATCGCGATGGCATATTCGGAAGCAAGTTCATAGGACTTGATAACTTCAAATTCCTCTTTTCCTCTGGAAAGCTTACCATGCTTACCCGCAATACTCTGCTTTATAATTTGGCCTTCATCCTTACCGAGAATGTAATCGCGGTTTTTATGGCTATTCTTATAAATGAGATCAGGAGCTATTGGTTCAAGAAAATCTCGCAGACGGTCATGTTCCTTCCTTATTTTATTTCAGCCGTTCTGGTCGGACTTCTTGTCTACAATATTTTCAACTATGATTATGGTTTCCTGAACTCCCTCCTCGTTAAGATGGGTGCGGAACGCTGGGCTCCTTATTCAGAGACGAGCTGCTGGCCCTGGCTTATCGTTATAATCAACCTCTGGCAGAAAACAGGGTATAACTCCATCGTATACTTCGCGGCGATAATGGGTATCGATTCCTCTATTATCGAGGCTGCTGAGATAGACGGAGCCAACGGATTCCAGCGTATACGCTACATAATCCTGCCAAGTCTCAAACCTACCATGGTAATACTGCTCCTCTTCGCTATGGGCGGCATTATAAAAGGTAATTTCGGCCTTTTCTATAACATCGTCGGTAAAAACTCCTTACTCTATCCTGTGACGGATATCATTGAGACATATGTGTACCGTGCGACTATGAATGATTTTAATTTCTCCACGGCTAGTGCGGTCGGCCTGTATCAGTCGGTATTCGGTTTCGTGATCGTCATGGTCTGTAACTGGGTCGTAAAGAAGATAGAGCCTGATTATTCATTGTTCTAAGAGGAGGAATGGAAAAATGTCCGTAAAAGTAAAAAGAACGACTTCAGATATCATCATAAAATGGCTGGCATACATCCTTGTCACTATATACGCAGTGGCCTGTGTGGTGCCTTTCCTCCTCATAATAGGAACCTCCTTCAGCTCTGAGGATCTTGTCCACCAGACTGGATTTACCCTTATACCGAAAGGGGCCACCTTGGAGGCCTACAAGACTCTTTTTATGCATGGAAGCACCATAGGCGGCTCTTATGTGGTCACTATTCTGCTTACTGCAGTCGGTACGGTCTGCGGTCTTTGGATAATCACCATGACGGGTTATGCCTTGCAGCGCCGTGACTTTCCCTTCCGCAATGTCATCTCTTTTTTCATTTATTTCACCAGCCTTTTCTCAGCTGGACTTGCACCATACTATCTGCTGATGACGCAGACCTATCATCTGAAGGATAACTATCTTGCCGTTCTTCTTCCCCTTATGATGTCACCTTGGCTGATAATCCTGATGAAGAATTTCGTCAAATCCGTTCCTCATGAGATAACGGAATCCGGTAAGATAGACGGGGCGGGCGATTTTAAGATTTTTGTCTCCTTGGTGCTGCCTATGCTTAAGCCGGCTCTGGCCACAATCGGCCTCTTCCTGGCACTGGGGTACTGGAACGAGTGGTATCAGTCATCTCTCTTCCTCAGCTCCAGAATTACTTACAAGCCACTTCAGTACAATTTGTACGAGGCTGTGAACAGGGTAGCCTTCTTGAAGAACTCCATTGCCAGCTCCTACGTCACCTTTGAGGATTTCCCCCAGGAGACCTTGAAAATGGCAACGGCCGTCATGTCCACAGGGCCTATCATCCTTGTATATCCCTTCGTGCAGCGGTATTTCATAAGCGGAATTACCGTTGGAGCCGTAAAGGGCTGATTTTTTTGCGTGAGTGCGCATTTGATAAAGTGCAGTTCGTCTGTTTTCGTGCAGACTGCAAATAAATGGGCTGCTTCCTTGTAAAGATAAGGATGCTTGCCTGCGGCAAAATTGCGATCCGGTGCATTGCTGCTCTGTCGCCGCCGCGAAGAAATTATAGGAGGAACTATGAAAAAAACTCTTACCGTGTTGCTTGCTCTTCTCTGCATCGCAGGAATAGCATTTGCTGGAGGAAAGAAAGAAGCTCCCAAAACAGGAGACGATCTTTCTAAACATGTCGTAATCACTTACATGACAACTGGTGACAAGCCTACGAACGGCGCAACGGAGAAAATGTTGGAAAAGCTCAATAAGATTCTTACTGAGAAACTTAATGCAGAGCTTGAGATTTACTATATCGAATGGACGGATTATCTTACGAAATATAACCTGACACTTGCCCAGATGGACGGAACCGTTGATCTGGTCGGAACAGCTACGGACTGGCTGGACGCATGGCCTAACTGCCAGAACGGTGCCTTCCTTCCTCTTTCAGAGGATATGCTCAAGACATACGCTCCTAAAACATGGGCTTCTGTTTCAAAAGAGCACTGGGATATGTGTAAATTCGGTGGTGATATCTACCTTATGCCTGAAGACAACTATGCGCAGTGGACCAACCACGGTTTCATGTACCGCGGCGACTGGGCTCGTGAAGCGGGTCTGGCCAACGGCGTTCACAGCTGGGAAGACCTTACGGCTTACTTCAAGTATGTAAAGGCCAACAAGCCTGGTGTCATCCCGTGGGATTCAGATGCCGCCAAATCACTTCAGAACCAGATGTCATGGGGATATATCGTCTCTCATAAGCCATACGTTACTCTTGATGGTGTAGGAATCGATATATTCGGTGCAAACCGTGACAACCTCAAGAAAATCTATTCTCCATACTATGAGGGAGACGAGCTGGTTGAGTTTGCAAAGCTCATGAAAGAATGGGATACGCTGGGTGTTTGGAAGACAGACGTTCTCAACAACTCTTCAAGTAACCGTGATGAGTTCTATCTTGGACAGACAGCTTCTGACCAGCACCATACAGAGACCTGGTACGGTTCTGTAAGACCTAAGATGGATAAAGAGCAGCCTGGTTCAGACGTTGGTTTCTTCTGGTTCGGTGAGGAAATCGGAAACGTAACAGGTATATCTATCACACACGGTGCAATGGCTATTTCTGCTGGATCAAAGAATCCTGAAAGAGCTCTGGCTGTTTATGACCTTCTCCGTAACGATCCTGAGTGCTACAATCTCTTCTGCTACGGTATCGAAGGTGTTCAGTACAAGCTGAATGCTGATGGTACACGTTCTGAGGCTGACGGCTACAACAGTGACCTTGATGCTATCACCACAAACTACTGGTGGGGACGTAACGATAACCTTGAGATCCGTGACTCTGCCCGCGCTTGGGCTCAGTATGACGAGATCCAGAAGGCTTACGACAAGGTCAAGATCGACTATCCTTTCGGACAGTTCATCGTTGACAAGGATCCTGTCGATTCTGAGATTGCTAACCTTAACGACGTGTTCAGTAACTACATGCCTCTTATCTGCTACGGAAAGACAAATGATCCTGTCAAGACTGTAGCTGACTTCCGCGCAGCTCTCAAGGCTGCCGGCGTAGAGAAAGTTATTGCTGAGCTTCAGCGCCAGTTGGACGCCCTTAAATAAGAATCGGAGAAAACTTCTTCCCCCGGTTTTGTATATGCTTTTATGAATCCGTGGGGCTGGAGGTTTTCATAGTGTTTCAGAGCTGCCGTCTTTTTTTTCCGGCAGTCTTGATTTCAGCCTACAAACTCTTAAGGACTGTTCTGCTTTTCCTTTGTAGAGCAGGCAGTCCTTGTTTTTTTGCCTGCTAAGGCATTCTTTGCGTTTTTTCTCAACGTATTGGTTTTGCTCCTTACGTATGTGATATAGCTTTTTGAAGCGGAGCGTGAGCCCTTTTTTTCGGGACACTGAATTATTGAACCCTATGGGGAAATGAATATGAAGACAGAACTTACTGATTGGAAGTTTAAATATATAGAGGGGTCTTGTACACTGGGAAGGCCGGAGAATGGAAATGTTGTGACCCTTCCTGCGGAAGGTACTGTAACGGGATTGGGAAAAACCGGAGATGCTTTTTTCGGAGGTTACGATGATTCCTCCTGGAAAAAAGTCTCTGTCCCACACGACTGGGCTGTGACCATGCCCTTCAGTAAATCCTATTCCAGCGGGACGGGATATTTAGCAGGAGGCATAGGCTGGTACCGCTGTCATTTTACACTTACCGAGGAAGAGGCAAAAAAACATGTCCGCCTTTTCTTTGAGGGGGTTTATAAGAAGAGTGCGGTATGGTGCAACAGTAATTATCTTGGAAAATGGGCTTATGGCTTTACTCCCTTTGAGTTCGACCTTAGTGGACTTGTCCGTCCTGGTGACAACATCATAGCCGTAAAGGTTATGCATCCTGATATAGCAGATTCCAGATGGTATACCGGCTCAGGAATAATACGCAAGGTTTATCTGAATATAACGGATGATATGTTCGTGAAAACAGACGGAGTATTCTTCTCTGTGGAAGATGTGAAGGAAGGTTTTGCTTCTGTTGCAGTTTCTGCCGAGGTCAGAAACGACGGTCCTGAGACAAGGGAAAAAAGACTTGTCCATGAGCTTTCAGACCCGGCCGGAAAAAGTGTCCTTGTTCTGGAGTCTTCTGTGAAGCTTTCGCCTGGCGAAGAGAAAACCGTGCTTCTGAAGGGAAGTGTCAAGAATCCTAGGCTTTGGACTTTGGAGCGACCCTCTTTATATACCCTCAGGACCTCTCTTTCTGGAGACGATGTGGTCGAGAACTCCGTGGGAATAAGGACAATCCGCTTCGATGCGGATAAAGGCTTCTTCCTTAATGGAAAATCTGTCAAATTCAAAGGAGTCTGCGTCCATGATGACGCCGGCTGCCTTGGAAATGCTGTTCCTGCCGCTGTCTGGCGGAGACGTCTGGATATACTAAAAGAATGCGGCTGCAATGCCATCCGTATGGCTCATAATCCTCATCTCCGGGAGCTTTACCATCTTTGTGATCAGATTGGCTTCCTTGTTATGGATGAAGTCTTTGACGAGTGGGAAGGGTGTAAGAACAAGTGGTCTACGGGACATAACGTATATCCTCCGGTACATCAGGGCTACGCTGAGGATTTCCATGAGTGGTATGCGAAAGATGTGGCCGCTTTCGTACGGAGGGCTCGTAACTGCCCGTCCGTCGTGATGTGGAGCATCGGCAATGAGATAGACTATCCCAATGATCCTTATGTTCATCCTTCCTTTGCAAAAATGACAGGAAACAATGATGCGAACAAGCCTGAGGCTGAAAAACAATACAATCCGCAGAAGCCTGATATAGAGAGGCTTTCTGTCATAGCCGCCAGGCTTGCGGCAGAGGTAAGGAAGCACGATGTCACAAGGCCGGTGACCCTGGCTTCCGCTTTCCCTGAACTTACTTCCACCACAGGTTATTTCAAGGCCCTTGACTTGGTAGGTTATAACTACAAGGAGCATTTGTACGAAAAGGACCATGCCAGGTTCCCTCTGCTTCCTATTTTTGGCAGTGAGAACAGCCATGGGTATGAGCAATGGAAGCTTGCCCGGGACAAGGAGTATATTTCGGGTCAATTTATCTGGACAGGCATAGATTTTCTTGGAGAGACTGTAGGCTGGCCTTGTCATGGTTCTAAGGCAGGTATCCTTACCACGGCAGGTTTTAAGAAAACTCAGTTCTGGCACAGAAAAAGCATGTGGAGTGCGGAGCCCTTCGTGAAAATAGTCGCGGCTCCTGCCATTCTGTCATCCGAGGCTGATGTGGTTCCCAAGCTGCCTGAATATCGCTGGAACTCAGATTTTGAGCCTGTCTGGAGCTTCAAGCAAGGCCAGAAAATTGACCTCCGTGTATTCTCTACAGCTGAGACTGTCACCCTTTATTTGGGAGAGTCTGATGTCGGTATGTTCAGGAAAGACGAGCAAACAGGGTATATCTCTGTGACCATGGATTATCAGGCTCTTCCTCTGAAGGTGGTCGGCGATGACGGTGCTTCTGATTGTCTTGCTCCTGAAGGAGATCCTTCCTGCCTTGAAGCTTCTGTTTATGAGGGGGGATGTGATTCTGAAAAGGCTGAGGTCCTCCAGGTGGAGCTTTCTCTTAAGGATAAGGATGGGAATGTGGTTCATGGTGCTGCTTGCTCCGTATCTGTAGAGGTGTCTTCCGGGACTCTTCTGGGCATCGACAACGGGGATCAGTCTGATAATACCTCATATTCTTCACGAACCAAAACCTTCTATAAAGGGCACATGGTGGTCTATGTACGTCCTGATTCCCTTGCTGAAAATTGCATTGTGACTTTTAATCCAGACCTTTCACTCTGTCCTCTTCGTGTACGGCTCCGCTGATTGCGGAGCTTGAACAGTCATATATTTTCCTCCTCTATACTAGGAAAAAATTTGTTTTTTCCGTTGTATTTTATTGTAATTCGTATATAATATAGTAGATTTGGAGTCTCATGTGAAAAATGTATCAGAAAAAAAGTCCAGGAACGTCAAGTATTCAATTGGTTTTAAGCTAATATTCATTATATCGGTACTTGTAGTCGTTTCTCTTGGTACTGTAACTTTTCTTGTAAGTTACTTGATAAGCCGTGACCTTCAGGTTTCAACGGAGTCGAGCAACTTTGATTCTACTTTGAAAGCAGCTACCACTGTAGAAAATGAATTATCTACTATAAGGACGAATGTCTTCCTCATGCTTGATATGCTTAATGCTGCCGGATCTTCTGGTATGCTTATGAGGCAGACTTCTGCATACTTCTTTGAGCGCAACCAGAACATAGCCGCAGTCGTCGTTCCCGGCAACAGGAATCTTGTGAACAATCGTTTTTTTCTGTCCAATGAGCTTGATCAGTCTCTTGTCGATGACTATCTTGCCCTTCACTCTGATGAGATTTCCCGTTCCGAGCAGGGTGAGTCTTTCGTCCTGAATGCGGCTCCTTCTTTCGGGCTTCCTGTCCTTGTCATGATGTACCCTTGGAAAGGGAGCGGCCTTGATGAGACCGCTGTTATTTTCTTTACCAGTTCTCTTTTGACCAGTACCTTCACAGGAACTTCCAATGTTTCCTTCATGATAAACCATGATGGGGATCTTCTCGTTCACTCTGATTTCGAGCTGACGAAAGCTGGAGCCAGCATGGCGAAATCTCCGCTGGTTCAGCAGATGCGAGCCAATAATGACGAGAACAGGCAGGTTCTTTTTACCGACGAGGACGGAAAAGAATATTTCGGCTCCTATTGTAAGATTTCTCCTGCTGATATAGGTGTTCTTTCTATGGTCGAAAAGGAGAAGGCACTGAAACCTGTTACTAACCAGACTCGGTTGAATATATATTTGGCCATTGCCGTTCTTTTCCTGGCAATCCTGTTCATCTTCTTCTATTCTAAGACTTTGAGTAAGCCCCTTTCCCTTCTTACTAACATCGCTGATGAGATAAACCAGGGTAATTTCGAGACGAAGCTTTTTGATAAGCTTACGACCAAGCGGGGGGACGAAATAGGTGTTCTTTTCGAAAGTACTAAGAATGAGCAGCAGATTCTTAACACCGTAAGTAAGCTTACCAACAAGGGTGTTGCTAAGGCTATAGTACGTAAAGAGATAAATTTCGAGCCCCACTTGAAGGATGTAACGATCTTTTTCAGTGATATCCGTGGTTTCACTGCTATAAGTGATGGCTTCAACAAACGTTTTGGCAAAGATTCTCCGCGTGAGATTATAGGATTCTTGAATGACTATATGAGCCGCATGGTCAACTGTATCACCCTGACCGGAGGCAACGTCGATAAGTTCGAAGGTGACGCGGTCATGGCCGTATGGGGTGTATTGAGGGATGACAGCCTTGAATATGAGGATATGGCGGACAACAATCCTCTCAAAAAAGAGCTTAAGGAAAAACACGAAAGACATATCAAAGCTGATGCCATAAACGCTATCCGTGGAACTATAGCAATGCGCTATGCGCTGATGGAATATAACAAGGAAGCCGAAGCTTTCACTAAGGCCCATGAGAAAGAACCGCTGGCAAAATATAAGCCTCATATAAGGATCGGTTGTGGTCTGAATTCCGGTCGTGCCACCGTTGGTTTCATGGGTTCCTATGATAAACTTGAGTTTACCTCCATCGGAGATGCGGTAAACCTTGCCTCCCGTACAGAAAGTTCGAACAAGCCTTGTGGTACGGATGTTCTTATTACGGAGGATACCTATAATCTTCTTAAATATGATTTCATAAAATCAGAGTTCAACAATTTCAAAATTAAGGAAGAAAACAAAAAGGACGAGATAATCGTTGAGGTAATTCCTGTTACCTTTGAGGTCAAAGGAAAGGGAAAGCAGCACTTCTATGGTGTAGTCAATATGCCTCAGTTCGATATAGAAGCCTTCTTTAGGGAAGGTGATCCGAATTTCGTTCTTGATTCCGATTGTGCGAAATCTGTTGGGCCAGACGGACCAAAAACTTTGGAAGAAGTTAGGAGATTGCTTGGAATTGCCACACCGGATTTCGGCGGAGTGAACTTGGATGCAGAAGAAAACAAAGTCACGGCTAGTTGATTTTTTAGTTATGCTTGTCTGTCTTGCAGGTTCCGCCGTCAGTGTCTGGCAGTTTTGGCAGGAACTCAACAAGACTCTTGTAAAACTCAATGAAGAACCGATAGCGACTATAACATTTAAACAGAATACAGCTCAGCGTAAGTTTTCTGATGATTTCGTATGGGACAGGTTACGTCAGAATTCCCCTGTATATAACGGGGATACTATACGAACGGCAGAGCTGTCTGAAGCGACTATATATTTCAACGACGGCAATATAATGGATCTGAGTGAGAACACTATGGCCCGCATTTCCCTTGGTAAAGAGGGTGAGACTGCCGTCGATTTCTCTGGTGGTCAGATTGCCGTTCAGGCTGCTGAAAGCGGCTTGACCATCACATCCGGTTCCTCCGTAGTTGATATAACTAAAGGTGCTTCTGTAACGGCAAGCTCTGTTGCATCCGATAGTGGAAGTGCTTCGCAGGCAGGAGCTGCCGGCGCTGCTCCTGCAGAGGAGGTTTTCCGTGTTCAGGTCCAGTCAGGAACTGCTGCCGTGTCTACTGGGAAAGAAGAAGTTTCTCTTTCTGCCGGAAAGACTGCTGATTTGAAAGGGGATGGACAGGTTGAGAAAAAACTGCTTTCTGTTATATCCCCAAATCCTGAGACAAAAATCATAAGCTTCGATGAGGAGGCTTATCCGGTTGATTTCCGTTGGGATTCAGAGGGGGCGGATGTAAAGCTTGAGTTTTCGGATACAAAGACCTTTGCTGACATAAAAAAATCTTATGAGTATTCCGGAATCGAAAATGTAACTATGAGACTTTCTTCCGGCACCTATTACTGGCGCTTGACAGCTGGGAAAGAGTCTCTCAATGGTAAAATCACTATATATGAATCGAAGAGACCTTCTGTAATAGCTCCTGTACCTGACTATACCGCATATTACCGTACGGTAAAGCCTTCCATCCGTTTTATCTGGTCTGAAAGCGAGAAGGCTACGACCTATTCTTTTGAAGTCGCTGATAACGCGAATATGGAAAACCCTGTTATTTCCCAGAGGGTTCAGCAGAATTCCAGTATTGTCACCACCCTTTCCGAGGGAAAGTGGTACTGGCGTGTCACTCCTTTTTATACGATCAATAACATAGGTTTCTCTCATCCTTCGGATGTGAATTCCTTCATTATAGAAAAGAGCGGCGATCTTGTCGCTCCTGAGCTGCAGATGCCTAAGGCTGGTTCTGTGGTGAGTACTAAGGTTCCTGGTACGTCCGGAGCTGAGTCTCAGAATATTTTGTTCTCTTGGAAAGATGATGTGGAAGCCACATCTTATACAGTGACCATCATTCCGGATTCTCCTGCCTACGGCTCTACGGTGACACAGACTGTCAATACAAACTTCTTCTCCCTTGACACATCTCAGTATCAGATCGGAAACGGAAGCTGGAAATGGTATGTAGAGATGAAAGATGTGGAGGGAAATTCCGTAAAAACCGAAAGTATTCCGTTCTTTGCAATGGATTCGGAAATTTCTCAGAAGCCTTTGTTCCCTTCCAACGGATATTGTCTTGCTTCTTCTCGTGTTCATGATACGACCTTCGTTTGGCGCTCAAATATTTCTTCCGAAATGGAAGTTCAGTTTGCCTCAGACCCGGCCTTCAATAATATAGCTACCTCGCTTACTACCAAGAATACCTCTGCCTCTGGAATTGACCTTCCTGTAGGAACCTACTACTGGCGCATCGTAACAAGGAATGATGCTGGTGATTTTATCTCTGAGACAGCTCAGTTTGAGGTGGAGGCACCTCTGGCTGCTCCTGAATGTCTTATTCCTGAGGATGGAATCCGTTTCGTCGTGGCTGAGGACAGGACTGTCGGTTTGTCATGGAAGCCTGTTGAGACCGCTGACTATTATCAGCTCAGGGTTTATGGTTCAGAGGATTTGAGTGATATCATCTACGAGAATACCTATATAGAAGACGACGGTAGTGATGAATATTCCGAGAAGGTTTTTTTTGATGGTATGGATGAGAAGACCTATTACTGGAGTGTTCAGGCCTATCGTGAGGAATCTGAGACAAGATCCAGGTCTGTAGGCCTTTTGGGTAAATATTCTTTCTTCCTTCGCATACTTAAGCCGATTACACTTGCATCTCCCGGTGATGGAGCCGTCCTCGAAGGACTGGATGTGGTCATGAATCCCCCCGATATGGAGTGGGAATCAATAGATGAGCTGAACAGCTCTGAGCTCCGTATTTATAAGAATTCTGTTGACGAAAAAAATATGGTTGCCGTCATTGACAACCCGGAAATGAAGGTCGAGATGCCCCGGCTTTATGAAGGCACCTATTTCTGGACGGTGAGTGGTATCACTTGGGATAATCTTGACGCTTCCTCAAAGCAAGTCATGAATTTCCGTGTAAACAAGATTCCTCCTATGAATGCTCCCGTTCAGGTTTCACCCCTTGTGACGGATGTGTTCAGTACCGCATACTTTGATAAGACTCTGGACATAACCTTCAGCTGGAATCCTATCATGTATGCGACCAAATACATATTCACTCTTAAAGATACCGACGGAAAAGTGCTCAGGACAGAAGAAGTAGCCAGCCCAAGGACATCATGCAGCGTTGATTTCAGGGACATTATCCATGAGGGGACTTATTCTTGGACTGTAGAAGCACGGACAGTATTCGATGACGGAGTGATAAGGTATGGAAATATCAGCACGTCAGACTTTTCCATTTCTTTGCCCCAGATGGAAGTTCCTGTAAAGAATCCTGTGAGCAAAAATAATACATTCGATGAAGGCCTGTATTACGATGAAAGAGCCATCAATTTCAGTTGGATTCCTGTTCCCTATGCTGATGAATATGTGTTCACGCTGAAAGATTCCCATGGACAAATAATTAAAGAAGAGTATTTTAGAAACCGCAACGCTCTTCCATCTTCAGAGCTTGATGAGCCGGAGAACTCCTATGTATTTACGGATGTGGAAAGCCTTATGCCGGGTTCCTACATCTGGATGGTGGAGGCAAGAAATTATATAAATGGAGAACTGAGGCAGAAGGGAAAAGTCATAGGCAACAGTTTCTATATAAAAGTCAACGAGCTGAGTCCTCCTGTGAAGGAATATCCTGCTGAGGACGGAGTTTTAGCTTATGAGCTGTTTGATCGTGATGAAGAACTCCGTTTTGTATGGCAGCCTGTCAGATTCGCCGATGAGTATATTTTCTGCCTCTACGATGGTGACGGAAACCTTATGATCAAAGAATCCATGGAGGAAACAGAATTCTCTTATATGGATTTGGATTCTTTGACGGAAGGAAGATATATATGGACAGTGGAAGCCCTGTCTCATCTAAGAGGAAAGGTCCTTCAATCTGGAAGAGTGGAAGAGTCTGCCTTCGAGATCTCTTTCCCGGAGCTGGAGCCCCCTGAAAAAGTATTGCCGGAAGAGAATTATGTCATTGATGCAGAATTTATTCTTGCTGACAAGGATCTCGTATTCTCTTGGAATAGTGTTCAATACGCAGATGAGTATATCCTTACTGTTAAGGATCCTTATGGTAGCATTATAAGGGAAGTCAGCATAACAGAAGGGGGTGAAGAATCCTCTCTATCCTATACAATTCCTGCCTTCGATCTTATGACTCAAGGTACCTACCTATGGACTGTGGAAGCTTTGTCCCATTACCATGGAAGGCTTTTGCAGAGAGGTCGTGTAGAAGAAAGCTCCTTTGCTGTGACCATACTTGAACTTGATGCTCCCGAAAGTGCCGCTCCTGCTTCTGGATATATCTTTGATACTGCTTTCTTCAAAAAGGATGAGCCTCTTGTTTTCAGCTGGGATCCTGTACCACTGGCGGGAGATTATCAGTTCACCTTGCTTGATTCCACGGGGACTGTGCTGGAACAGAGCACTGTTTCTGAAACTTCTGTATCTGTGGATCCTGCGAAATTCATAGCTCCAGGTGAATATAGCTGGACCGTGGAAGCTCATTCTTACTATAAAGAGAAGCTTTTCCAGAATGGAAAGAAAGCTGTCACGTCCTTCCATACAGAGATTCCTCTCTTGGATATGCCCGCTCTTGTATTGCCGGCAGCAGACGAGACTTATGATACTTCCTATTTCAAACGGGAGACATCCCAGTCCTTCACTTGGGAAAGTGTTCCCCTTGCTGATGAATATGTATTCAGATTGGAGAATCCGAATGGTGCGGTTATAGAGGAAGAAATCTTGCCTGCGGATACGCTCACTTTCTCTGTTGATACTGAGAGATTCTCCTATGAGGGTGTATACAAGTGGACCATTGAGCCAAGGACATATTTCAGGGAAAAGCTTCTTCAGGTCGGGGTAAAAGCCAGTCGGTCTTTCTCTGTGGTAATGCCAATTCTTCCTCAGCCTGCTGACAGGCTCCCTGCGAACGGTACTGAATACGGAGTTGCCCTTTTCAAGACCGTGGATGCCGTTGATTTCTCTTTGCATAATGTCGATACTGCTGATTGTTATTCCTTTATAGTGAGAAAAGAAGACGGTAGCCGTATTTTTGATACCATCATACCGGCCGATAGTGCTGATGATGCAGGTGTCATAAGATACAGGATGAAGGCCTCTGATTTCATGACGGAAGGCAGGTACCTATGGTCTGTAGAAGCCAGGGTTCTGTATAAGGATCGTATCGTTCAGTCAAGCGAAATTGAGGAAGACTTCTTCACCGTGAAGCTGCCCCTTGTTCCTGCTCCTGAAATAACTTCTGGTCTTTCACAGCTGGTCGATTATGATTACATAAATGCCTACAATGATATCCTGCTTCAATGGGATTCTGTGAAATACGCAGATGAATATAAGTTTACGATATTCAATCCGGATGATTCTGTTCGCGATGAAAAGACTCTTCCTGCCGGCTCTTACTTGCGTTACATAGTACCTGTATCCTCTTTCGCAGCCTCAGGAGATTACAAGTGGAAGGTAGAGGCAATCGTATCATACCAAGGTAGTGATTTTGTACACGGAAATGAAGCTGAGGGCTGTATTACCATTGCTTTGCCGGAACTTGCTGCGGCAGAAGTGATTTCTCCTGAAAACGGAGTAGTTCTTAATGCTTCTTATTTCCGAAAGAACAGGGAGATTGTTTTTAGTTGGACTCCTGTTCCTTATACATCGGGATATAACTTCACTCTTTATGGAGCAGATGGAAATATCCTTGAAAGCTATTCTCTTGGACCTGATGTGACTGAGATTGTGTTCACCGATTTGAAGCAGCTCTCTTCGGGCGTCTTCAAATGGACCGTGGGAACATATTACTCAAAGGGTGATAAAGTGATTGTTGAAGGTACGCCTTCTGAAAACGAATTCTCTATAGATCTGCCGACTTTGAAAGCTCCTTCTGTCGGTAACACAGGCAGGTTATATGGAAATTAAAAAGATAAAGATTCTATTCTATATATTATTGATTCTTCTTTCTCTTCCCTGCTTTTCTCAAGTCGCTGAGAATATGGATGAACCTTTGGAAGATGAGGGTTCTTTCTATATCATGGTTGATGAGGAGAATAACACTACTATCGTTCAGCATTTTTCCTGGGAAGCCTCGGAAGATGTTTTCATGTACCAGTTCGTGTTGGAGAAAATGAATGAGAACGGTGAGTTCGAAGAATATGATGTTCAGGATATAGAAGAGAACTTTGTTGATTATACCCTAAGTGCGGGAGAATATCGCTACAAAATAGGCCTCTACAATTTTCTTGATATCATTGAGGTTGAGACTCCTTGGACGGAAGTTTCTATCATAAAGGCTATAAAACCTGCGATAAATGATGTTTCACCTAGTCTTGTGTATATTGATACAGGTTTTGACGGGGAATTCACTGTTAAAGGTAAAGACTTGAGTGAGGATATAAGCTTTAAGCTCATAAATGAAGAAACAGGACTTGTTCTTGCTGCTGATGTTTTGGAAAAAGACATGGAGAAGAACCGGTTCACCATAAAGATAGACCCCCTTCAGGTGGAGCCTGGTACATATACTCTTTCCGCGAGGAATGACGGAGGTCTTACTTTCGAGTACTCTCCGCTTACCTTGATTTTCAGTGATAACTTCGACATCTGTGTCTCTCTGGGGGCTGCTTATCCTTTATCTTTGCAGAAAGAGCTGATGACCGATTATTGGAATTGGGAATCATTTAGCAAGCAAAGTCAGACTTCGATGAGATATAATGCACATTTTACGTTTGTTCCCTTTAAGATGCGGCTTAATTATATAGGTTTTACCTTAAATGCTTCAGCCTTCGCTTTTGCATACGACTATTATGAGAATGAGCCTGAGGAGTGGAGTCTTGGTAACCTGAATATGTTCTTATTTACGACTTGGAAAGATCAATTGACTGCTGATGACCATCCTCTTTATAGGATATTAGCGACCCTTTATCCTGTGAATATAATGGTGAATTATCAACGTATGTTGAGTCCTTACTTCATACTTGATACTCATATTGGTGCTGGTCTTACATTGATAGATATGTCTATAGAATATCCTGTAGGAGACACTGCAGTGTTTAAAACCTTTGGAATCAGTGCGACAGGTGGTGTCGGTATTCAATATTCTCCTTGGCAGCATTTTTATATGGAACTTGCTGGCGACTATACATTTACCCTTTGTCCCACTTTCAATATTCAGTATTTTACTCCTGCCTTCTCTTTGGGTTGGCGTTTCTGACAGATTTATTGATTCAGGCGGTACCGTATGGTACCGTAGATTTTTACGGAGGTGTTATAATGAAGTTTTATGTTTGTAAGCATTGTGGTAAGATTATCGTGATGCTCAAGGAAACCGCGGTTCCGACTATGTGTTGTGGAGAAGCCATGAGTGAGATTATCCCTGGAACTACAGATGCCGCTGTTGAAAAACATGTCCCGGTAATTGTAAGGGAAGGAAACAAAGTCACGGTGACTGTCGGTTCTGTTGCCCATCCGATGGCAGAGGAGCATCATATTGAATGGATTCTGCTGAATACGGATAAAGGAAACCAACGAAAGCTGTTAAAAGCAGGAGAGGAACCTAAAGCTGAGTTTATGCTGCTTGACGGCGAGAATCCTGTTGCTGCATATGAATACTGTAACCTTCATGGCTTGTGGAAGGGAGAGGTATAATAAGGAGGATAGCCGTTTTTCAGAGCTTTTCGCTCTGAGAAACGGCTTGTTTTTTTGTCATGGAAAATAATTTAGTTTACGAGATTCCCCGTACTATTTCGTCTGCCTATATTGACAGTACTGTTCGCCTGGGTGTTGCCCAAACATGGCTTCTTGTTCAGGACAATGTTACGGAATGCCTTGGAAGAATAGAATGTGATGGTGTTGTCTATAAAAAGAGATTCAATGCCTTTTGGGTTTTCACGAAAATTAAGATTCATTTTGAGAAAAGACCTGACTGGAGGGAAATCGTCTCTACCCGGACTTTCCCGGTGGATAACAGCGGGCTTAGAACTCACATCAATACAGAGGCGTTTGATAAGGATGGTTCCCTCGCCTTTGCCGCCAATTATGAAGCCTGTGTCCTCAGCTTTGACAACCATAGACCTTTGAAGCTTACCACTCTAGGGTATCCTGCTGATAATTTTCCCAGACCTGTTTTCAATGCACAATTCTCCCGCTTCCCGGCTTTTCTTGGAGAAGATGCTTTCCTTTTTGAGCAGGTCGTGCGTTTTTGTCATATTGACATGTCCCAGCACATGAATAATGCTGAGTACACAAAGCTTGCCTTGAGTGTATTCACCAATGAGTATCTGAAAGAACACGATATTTCTGATATTGAGGCTCATTACACAGGAGAATGTAAGGAAGGTCAGATACTCAGGGTTTATCGGTATGAAGCTGATGGTAATGTGTATGTTTATATAAAAGAAGGTGAGCGTACCGTTTATGAATGTTCGATTACCTTCAAAAATTAAGATTTTCTAGGCCTTGTTAAGCTGGCTTTATCTTCAGCTGGCTGTCTTGTGACAAAAAAAGCCTCCGTTCTTGGCGAACGGAGGCTAAGCTTTTGTGGTTCTGTTCCACATGTTTTTGTTCTGAGGTTTGGAAGTCAGAACCTTATTTATATAGAGGCATCACTGCCTGAAGTACCTTATTGTATTCCTCGTAGGCTTTGTCGTAGGCTTTTACTGTCTCTGGATTTGGCATAGCCACCTTTTCTGCATCAATCTTTATATGCTCTGCACAGAGGGCAGCCATGTCGGCTTCTTTGCCGGTTTTTCCTGATTCAAGGCACCACAAAGCCTGAACGGCGGCTCCCAGGGCGGCCGCTTCATCCAGAACAGGAACCCGGATAGGCAGGTTCATTATGTCTGCGGCAATCTGGCGCCAGGTAGCACTCTTGGAGCCACCTCCGATAAGCCTTATTTCTTTTGGCTGGAAGCCAAGCTTCCTGAAGGCATCCAAGCCTCCGCGCATTGCGAATACAGCGCTTTCCAAGGAAGCCCTGGCGATATTCTCACGATTGGTGTTGGCTGTGGTAAGACCTGTTATGCTGGCACGGCCATTGGGAAGGTTGGGGGTACGTTCTCCGTTGAAGAAGGGCAGGACTATGACTCCGTCCGCACCAGGATTTGCCTTTGATGCTGCCTCATCAAGCTCTTTTACGCCAAGCTGGAAAAGACCGCGGACGAATTCTGTCGCTACCGTGCAGTTCATTGTGCAAAGAAGAGGCAGCCAGCCACCTGAGGAAGAGCAGAAGCCTGAAAGTCCGTTCTCAGGGTCGGATATGGGCTTTGCGGAGAAGCCGTAGAGAGTTCCGGAAGTTCCCATGCTCATTGTAAGGAAGCCATCGCAGACAGTTCCTGTACCGATGGCACCCATCATGTTGTCGCCA
Organism: Treponemataceae bacterium; assembly: GCA_024680915.1. GTDB lineage: Bacteria > Spirochaetota > Spirochaetia > Treponematales > Treponemataceae > Treponema_I. The sequence goes on from JAILBN010000097.1 coordinate 102,527, forward strand.
CCACCTGCGGAAACTGGGATACCAGCAGGAATACCATATTCAGCAGCTGCTTCTTTAGAAACAGAGCCTGCTCTATCGTAGGGCTTGATGAGCTTTGGAAGAAGCCCGTAAAGCTTTTCATCTATCGCCGCACAGATTTTTTTTGACCATTCGCGGTTCTTTGAGTCGAAAATGGCTGTTCCTGAGGCGTCACCGTATTCCATGACGTATTCCCCTGTGAGCTTCCAGTTGATGTAGTCATGAGGCAACATGATATAGCGGATCTTATCCCAAGCTTCTTTCTTGTGTCTCTTGAGCCAGAGAATTTTTGGTGCTGTGAAGCCCGGCAGCATGAGGTTTCCTGTGGCAGAAATAACAGCGTCTTTACCACCTGCGGCTTCTGTTATCAGGGCACATTCCTCTGTAGTGGATGTGTCATTCCAGAGCTTTATGTTGTATAGAGCCTCCCCCTTCTCTGACAGAGGGACGAAGCCGTGCTGCTGTCCTGAGACACCTATTGCCTCTATGGAAGCCTTCGCTTGGGCGGAAAGCTCGGAGAAGCATTTTTTCATGGCAGCGTCGTACCATTCTGTTTTCTGCTCACGAGTTCCGTCATTCTCGGAAATCAATTCCAGCGGACAGGATTTTTTTTCTATAATCTCTTTCTTCTCGTAGTCGTATATGACTACCTTTATACTTTGAGTTCCTAAGTCTATACCACAAACTGTTTTCATAGATGAGCCTCCGTTTTCTTTATTCTGTAAGCCTTTTCTTGCGGCTTATCATTCTGATATGTAATGCAATAGCCTGTCCGGCGTGTGCCTTTTCCGCATTCCTGCTTTAACCTCGTCCTGGACCGGTTTTGCCTGCTGGGTTACTTACTCAGAATATCATATCTATAATTATGGTACATACATTGTATCACAACAATCGGGAAAAAGTATGAAAAAACAGATTATTCATTTGCTCTGTACTGTCGTCTTGTTTTATGTTAAAATCCTCTCAGTAAGGCCGGTCATGCTTTTGTCTGGCCGAGTAATCGGTGCCTCTTTGTGTTTATGTGTTTGCTGTCGCAGAAGGGGTTAAAAGGGAAACAGGTGAAAGTCCTGTACGATCTCGTCACTGTAATAGGGGAGTGAGAGCCATATTTTTGTCACTGGAAAGCATTTCTTGCGATATTGGTCAAACATCAAGCTTGTTTGGCTTGTACGCGGGCTTGTGTCTGGGAAGGCAGGCTGTCATGATAATCCTTAAGCCAGGAAACCTGCCGCTTATAATAGTACAGGAAGAAATTCCAGATCACGAGTAATTGGTCGTACTGATAGGTTGTTTTTCCTCTCTTTGCCCCGGAGCATGTCTGGTGGAATAGTGCAAGAATTCTTTTATCCCGACAGAAGTCTTGTATTTTTCCCTCAGTGTCTTTTCTGATACTCGTTCTTCTGTTTTCTTTATGTACTTTTGTCCGCTTTTCGGTTTGCTTAGCAAACTTAAGAAAATATGGAGGTATATGATGAAAAAAAAGATTGTTCTAGCCTTTTTAGTGATTATGGGCCTTATGGTGCTTTCAAGCTTCACTGGCGTAGATGGCAAAAAGCTTGCCGATGGCACTTACAGCGTGGATGTGACCTTTGAGGGAGGCTCAGGAAAGGCAAAAATCCTTTCTCCCGCGGTACTTACTGTAAAAGATGGAGAGGCAGTGGTTACTGTCACTTGGAGCAGCAAGAATTACGACTATATGATAGTCGATGGCGAAAAGTACCTGAATCTTACTCCAGGCAAATCCTCATCCTTTTCTTTCCCTATAAAAGAGCTTGGTAAAGTTATGGACGTAATCGGTAATTCTGTTGCCATGAGTAAACCTCACGAAATCGACTACAAGCTGACTTTCACTCTGTCAGAATAGGTCATGACCTTAGATATAAAAAATAGTTTTTATGTGACGGTTTTTTCAGCAGTTCTTCTGTGTGTACTGGTGTGGGGTTTTACAGGCTGCGACAAAAAAGGAGAGGCATCGGCCCTCCCTTCAGGCAGCCTTTCTGCTGCTGACTCCAGTGTGAACAGAGAATCGGGAGTATCGGACGAAGCTTACGAAATAGGTGAACTTGGCGGACCGTCTTTTTCTTCCCTCATCAAAGCTGGGAGTATGAGTCTGCGCTATGCCACTCAGTTCTCGGTGGATGATTATATGCTGGAAGCTGTTGCCTTAGAAGCCCCCGCTGGCCGAAGTGACGGGGGCTCTCCTGAGGGGACCGGTAGGATCGCCGGAGCAGGCGGCAGTTCAGGTGGGGCATCGCCAATCTACAAGCTGGTGAATATCGCCGATACCGACAAGTTTCTTCTTGTGCCTGAGGGTTTTCCTGTCCCCGCTGATATTCCGCCTGATATAAAGCCTTTGCTTCTCCCTCTGGATGGTGTTTATGTAGTGGCCTCTGCCGCAATGGATCTGATAAATGAGACTGGCTCTTTGGATAAGGTGCTTTTTTCTGGAACCAAGGCTAAGGATTGGAGCATTCCTGCTGTGTCCGCTGCCATGGAGAATGGGAAAATAGCCTATGCAGGAAAGTACAGTGCCCCTGATTACGAGCTTCTTACCGCCAATGGCTGTGACTTTGCCATTGAGAACACCATGATTTACCACAAGCCTGAGGTAAAGGAGAAGCTTGAGGAGCTGGGAATTCCGGTTCTTGTGGAATACTCCTTTTATGAGCCTCATCCTCTGGGAAGGCTTGAGTGGATAAAGCTCTACGGCCTTCTTTTCGGCAGCGAGGAAAGGGCTGTCTCTTATTATGATGACCAGCTTAGACGGATAGAACCCATCATGGAGAAAAAGCCTTCTGGAAAGAGCGTGGCTTTCTTCTATGTGAACAATAATGGTGCTGTGAACGTGCGTAAGCCCAATGATTACGTGGTAAAGATGATAAGTCTTTCCGGCGGCAGATATGCCCTGGAAGACCTTCTTGTGGAGGAGGAGAATTCTCTTTCCACAATGAACATGATGATGGAGGATTTCTATGTTTCCTGCGTCAACTCTGATATACTCATTTATAACGGCACTATAGATTCTGAGTTTTCCTCTATCGAGGATTTATTCGCTAAAAGCGAGCTTTTCCGTGACTTTGCCGCAGTGAAGAATAAAAAGGTTTATTTCGTCTCCAAGGATTTTTATCAGCAGACCACAGGAATCGCTGATTTT
>JAILBN010000115.1 GCA_024680915.1 Treponemataceae bacterium
TCTGCTTGAAGGACTGGCCTCAGCCCTTGGCCTTTCTGTAATCGAGCTGCTTTCCGGCGAAAATGTAATAAACACAAACCGTGCATCCAATATGCTGCGCTCTCAATTTTATGTCTGCCCTGTGTGCGGCAATGTAATTCAATCTACAGGCCAGACTCTGGTAAGCTGCTGTGGAATTACTCTTCCACCGCTGGAAGCCGAGCCTTCAGAAGCAGACCCTGCCCACAAAATAAAAATCCAGCTTGTGGAAGATGAATACTATGTGACCCTGGACCACCCCATGACCAAGGACCATTATATTTCCTTTATCGCAGCTATTTCAGATTCCGGTGTCCAGCTGGTAAAGCTCTATCCGGAAGGGAATGCCCAGGCCCGTTTCAAAATCAACAGGGTGAGAAAGATTTTTGCTTATTGTAACAGGCATGGATTGTTTGAAGAAAAAGTTTGCAGAAATAAATAAAGGTTTGAAAATCTGAGCCTTACCCCCGCAAGCGGGGGTCGCTACGTCCAGGGTTCCGCTGTCGCTCCATACTGGCCAGTCTGCCCAAGTTCCGCCGCCTTTGGACGCCTTCGGCGCCCTTCCCATCGCTAAGGCGGACACCAGCGAAGCTGTCCATCACTTGTCGCACTATAGAAACAAACTCTCCTTTTATGTTAATCTATATTTTAGTTAGCAGTGACTAACTATATAAAAACTTCAGGAGGTTTCAAAAATGTTTGAACAGTATAAATTACCATACGGGTATGATGCCCTTGAGCCTGCAATTGACGCGCTCACAATGGAGACTCATTACTCTAAGCATCACGCAGCCTACACAGCAAGCTTAAATACTCTTGCAGAAAAGGCAGGTGTAGAGGATAAGGAAATCACCGAGCTGCTGGCAAATCTGTCTCAGATTTCGGACGAGGCACTTAGAAATGGTATTAGGAATAATGGAGGAGGTTTCTACAATCACAACCTCTATTTTAGTATCATGGCGCCAAATGCAGGCGGAGAACCTACAGGTGTCCTTAAGGAAAAAATGGATGCGACCTTTGGCAGCTTCGAAGCCTTTAAGGAAAAGATCACTGCTCTTGCTACAGGTCAGTTCGGCTCTGGCTGGGCTTGGATGTCTGTAACACCAAAGGGAGAACTGGTTTTATCAAACAGTGCAAATCAGGATAATCCTATTAGCCTTGGCACCGGCAATACGCCAATCTTTGGTGTTGATGTTTGGGAGCATGCTTACTATCTCAAGTACAAAAATCTGCGTGCTGCATACATCAAGGAATTCTTCAATGTAGTTGACTGGAATGCAGTTGCGAAGCTCTACGAGGCTGCTTTGTAAAATAAACCGCAAAGGCTTCAGAATCTTTTAAGCCCGGCTGAAAATTGGGGACGTCTTCTTTATTAGGGCGTCCTCTTTTTTTTGACAGGACGATAAGGCAGGAAAGGATATAGAGTCCCCTACCCTCTTATGAGAAGAATCTTCTTACCGAAGCTTATTGATAAATAGAATTTTCTATCTTTTAATGGTAAATTTAAAAGATAAAGGAAAAATCAAATGACAAAACTTATTTCATGGAATATAGATTCAATAAACGCTGCGCTGACTTCAACACGGATGATTTTATGGTACTCGCAAATGTCGGAGCATACAAGCTTTCTGGCGCATAGTTGCCCCGCTTCCTGAGGATGCTCCCTATTTTCTAAAAGACTATCACGCCTATTACAAGACTCCCCGCGGCTACCACGCGCGAAGCCTGAACTCAAACGGAGGTCGGGCAATACAGGCAAGTAATTCTCTTTTGAATACAAAACTTCTGGCTTATTACGACGAAATTGAAAGTGCAGTCATGGTTCTTCACAGATAAAAGGCCACTCCCTCTACTTTGGTGAAGATGCCTTTAAGCGCCTGACCGGAGGCAACGAGGAGCTGGTGATTGTGCCGGGAGCCAGCCACACCGATTTGTACGACGGTGGCGACAGAGATTTTATTCCATTTGATAAGCTGGCTGAGTTTTTTGGGAAGTATTTGAAGTAGGAGAAAAAAATGAAAAGACCATTTTTCCTAATTATTATCACTTCTCTTCTATCATATAAACGCCTATACCAGTGTCTGTGCGAATCCGGCGAAAAATACAGGGACTGGCAGGTAGAAAGATTCTATGAAAATCTCAATTGAAATCAACAATGGAAAAAGCACAAATAAAATCAGCGCGACTCTGGAAAATAATTTTTCGGATCAGGCTTTTACAAGGCTTTGCAAGGTGGAGGGGCTGAGTCAGGCGGAGTTGATGGAAATTCTTGGAGAGGGGGGATTGCAGGGCGGTTTTTGAGCCTTATATCGAAGACCTGTTCACTCTACTTCTTTTTCAAAATTTTCAAAATTGTGTTTTTAATCCTGATTTTTAAAGGCCTATCCATGTCAAGCATAAACTAAGTTTCTTAAATAACGTATCTGTTGCCTTGGCAGTTTCCATTAAGCAGGAAATTCATCGTCAGCTTTTACAAACATAAGTGGAAATTCTTTAATTATTTTTTCATCAACATTCCATAAAAATCCTTCTTTATCCTGTTCTAGACCATGTAATTCGCCATTAGCTCCACTTTTCACAAGTACATATGGCCGTTTTTCAGAAACAATATAGAGAGCAACATTTTTATCTTCAAGAAAAGTAACATCAAGGATTACTGAATATTCAGTATTATCGATTTGGATTTTATCACCTTTGATTTCAATATAAGTGTATTCATCTGCAAAGGTATATGCACCTAACAATAAAAAAAGAATAACAGTAAACTTTTCATTTTCATATAAACAAAACTCTTCCACAGACTCAGTAAGTTTCAAGATAGTTGTCACATAAATTTATAACATCATGCAGATTTTCCTTCAAGGTTTAGTATTTCAAACTAATAAATTCTGTATTGGTGAATTCTATATGAAAACCATTGGATTTTTTTCATTAAAGGATTTAAAGTGTGGTATAATGAAGTGAGCGTAATTTTACAGATACTCTATTTCTGGATATCTTACAAGGAGGAAAAGATAATGAGAAGAAGCGTAACTTATATTATGACTACCTTGATTGCTGTTGTAATAATCACTGGCTGCTCTGCGAAAGCCAAAAACAAAGTAAATCAAGAAGCAGTTGATAAAAAATCACATGCCAAAACAACGATTGAATTTATGACAATGCTTGATGAAGATTCGGAATTAAAAAAACTGATGGAAGAATCAATCCTGCTTGCTTCAGTAAATAATCCTGCTAAAGAAACAAATCCGGTGCGTACACTTGATGATTACTATGATTTTCTTGACTGGTCATCAACTTGTATGCCTTGGAATATACTGGATACCGAGAATCCTTCTTTGTATTCCAGCATAGACCAGAGTCTGAATTATTTTTATTATCTGCTGGATCAGCCCCTTCCGGAGCTGGCAGGGAAAGGTTACTATTATCCATGTCTTGAATATCACGAGCCTGTAGCTTCCTGGGTGAAATCATACTGCAAAAGCTGGGGAAAATACCTTTCAAGCGAGGACAGCTGGAATGATGATTATTATGCGCGGGCTGTTGCTGATGAAGATTTCAATATGAAAAAAGGCTGGTATGCCGACACCAATGAGTGGAAAACATTTAATGAGTGGTTTTCCCGTAGGCTTACAGATCCAAAGCATCGTCCTATCGCGGAATCGGACATAGTTGCTCCTGCAGATTCTACTCCTCAGGGCATATGGAAAATTGATGAAAATTCACAGATTGAACTGGGAGTTCAGCTGAAATCTGTGCGCTTCTATAATGTGAAGGATATAATCGGTGAGGATAGTGATTATGAGAATGAGTTTGCTAATGGAACGCTAACGCATACATTTCTGGATGTGAACGATTATCACCGCTATCACTTCCCTGTGGATGGCACTATTCTTGAGGTAAGAAAAATAGATGGCCTGGATGCAGTTGGTGGAATCATTTCCTGGGACAGCAGCCAGAAGAAATACATACTCTGGGATGAGAATCCAGGATGGCAGTCTATAGAAACCAGAGACTGTCTTATACTTGATACTGAATATGGACTGGTCGCAATCCTCCCAATAGGTATGTCACAGGTAAGTTCCTGCAACTGGGAAGAATCAGTAAAACCCGGTGTTTCTGTAAGCGCAGGAGATCCTATGGGATATTTCCTTTTTGGTGGAAGCGACATAGTTATGATATTCCAGGAAGGAGTAGAACTTGAGCTGGAAGCTGAACACCATATTCTTATGGGCGAACCTTACGCTAACATAAAATAAGCTTTGAAGCCGTTCTTATGGTGAGGGTAGGCTGGAAGCATATTTCTAACATAAATAGGCGACAAAGGAAGGCATCTGTATTATGCAGATGCCTGACAGGGCCAAAAACAAATGCTTAATGCTAGCGCAAAATTCAAATATTACCTTTACCCAATCTTTCATATCTGTTAAAATGAATTATCTATCGTCAATAATATCACTTTCGAGATTACCCGCATTTTTGCATAAAAAAAATCACATATTTTTGCTGCTTTTATATTTTATATATTAGCCTCTTAACACATTCAGAATGGAGCTGATGATGAATCGTTTTTCAACCACCTTTACCCGTTCTGTTGCGCTACCAGGCATTATTCTTTTAATTCTTTTGTCTGCTTTTTGTGGAATCTTTCCAGCGCAAACAGCATTTGCCCTGCAGAAACTGCAGGATTTTCTTTATGACAATGTAAGCTGGCTTTACATTTTCTTTGTCATATTTTTCTTAGTTTTTCTTCTGGTTCTGGCTTTTGGGAAAACCGGAAATATTCGTCTGGGAGCTGATAACGCAAAACCCCAGCACAGTTTTTTTTGCTTGGGTTGCCATGCTTTATTCGGCTGGAATGGGAACATATTTTGCCAACTTTATCTCCCGTACCTTTGAAACCTTTACCTTTGCACCGGAAGGAAAAAAATGGCTCTCTGCCTGGACAATTATGTACTGGGCCTGGTGGATTTCATGGGCTCCATTTGTTGGTCTTTTTATTGCCAAGATTTCAAAGGGTCGTACAGTTCGCGAGTTTATTCTGGTTGTACTTTTTGTTCCAACACTTTTTGTTTTTCTCTGGATGACAGTTTTTGGAGGTGGTGCAATCTGGATTGATCAAAATTCTGCCGGAGGCTCTCTTTCGGCTCTTGTAAATGATCCTGATTCTCTCCTCTTTTATTTCTTGCATCAGTTCCCGCTGGCTAAAGGTCTTTCAGCTCTTGCAGTTGTGATGATTGCCGTTTTTTTTGTGACTTCTGCAGATTCTGGAATTATGGTTTTGAATTCAATTGCCAGCAAAAATAAAGGGAAAACACCTGTTTGGCAGAATATTTTCTGGGGTGTGATGATGGGGCTTCTTTCACTTTTGCTCCTGCGTAGCGGTGGATTACAAGCACTTCAGACAATGACCTTGATATCGGCACTGCCTTTCGGAATTATCATGGTGCTTCTTTGTATCTGTTTGTGGAAGGCTTTAAAAATTGACTTGGCCTACCATAGTAGTAAATTGCCTTACGATAGCCACAACTGGGACTCAAGTCGCTGAAAGGATTACCTTAATCAGATTTTGTCTTTTACTAAAAAGTCCGATGTTAAAGCCTTTATTGCCAATAATGTTCGTCCTGCCTTTGAAGAATTAAAAGAAGCATTTGCAGAAAAGGAAATGGATGTTGAAATCCACGAGGGTAAAGCAGGTCCAATTTCTATTGAACTTTTAATTCGCTATGACAAGCTCCGCAATTTTAAGTATGGAGTTATGGCTGAAAAGCAGAATGTTCCTCAATATATTATTGATGAAGATAACGCTCCAACTCCAGAAAGAAAATCAGAGTTTCACGCTTTCTGCACCAGGTTGTATTACAATACATTTAAAAGCTTTTTTGCATTATTTAAGAAGCACAAGCCCTTTGACAGGATTTATGCATAAATCAATTATATCTATTTCTTCTTCAATCTGGTTAAAGTCTACTGCTTCTTTTCCTACACCAAAAGCTTTGTAGCCTTGTTCTAAAAGTCCTTCCTTTATTTTATAAGCGTATTTTTCTGGATTAAGGGTGTCGCCTGCAACTGCAAATACTCTTTGATTCATTATTTCTGATAAATCCACAATTGTATGCCCCTTTTTCAACTTTCATCTATATATAAGTTTATAACGACACCTTTACAAAAGAAAGAAAAATCCCCCTTTTTCTTTTACTTCTAAATCCTTCTCTTTTCTTCTATAATAAACTATATGACAAGACTTATTTCATGGAATATAGATTCAATAAACGCTGCGCTGACTTCTACTTCGGACAGGGCGCTTTTGTCTCAGGCTGTGCTGAAAAAGCTTGGAAGCTATGATGCCGACATAATCGCAATTCAGGAAACAAAGCTTCCGGCAGAGGGACCTTCGGAAAAGCATCTGGAGCTTCTGGCAGACTATTTTCCGGGTTATAAAATTGAATGGCTTTCTTCTGTTCCACCTGCAAAAAAAGGTTATGCGGGAACTATGATTTTGTACAAGGATGGTCTGACAGCCCGACGCGAAGTTCCAAGGCTTGGTGCCCCGGACACAATGGACGATGAGGGTCGTCTTTTGACTCTTGAATTTGACGGCTTTTACTTTGCCAATGTTTATACACCAAACTCCGGCGACGGACTTAGACGGCTTTCAGAACGACAGAAGTGGGATGCACTTTATGCTGATTACCTTGCCGCTTTGGACAAGAAAAAGCCGGTCATTGCCTGCGGAGACTTTAATGTTGCCCACAAAGAAATCGATCTTGCAAACCCGGCTAGCAATCACTTTTCTGCCGGCTTTACCGATGAAGAGAGAGAAGGCTTTACAAAGCTCCTTGCCCGTGGTTTTACCGACAGCTTCCGCCACCTTCACGGGGATGTAAAAGACATTTATTCCTGGTGGGGTCAGAGAATCAAAACCAGCAAAATCAACAACTCAGGCTGGCGGATTGACTACTTCCTGGTAAGCGACCGCATCAAAGACCAGATTAAAAAATCGGAAATGATAGACTCAGGACCGCGCCAGGATCATACTCCAATTCTGCTGGAGATTGAGATTTAGTTTTATCTTTACCCCAATACAGCCTTCAACTCTTCAAGAAAAACTTCTCCGGCTCTTGTAAAGGTCTGGTGTTTTCTCCAGATTACATACATGGAGGTTGTGAGCTCCGGCATGAGGGGCTTAAAGATAAGGTCACTTTCGCTGCTTGTGTTGGCAAGTCCTTCAAAGGTAAGCAGGTAGCCGCAGCCTTCACGGGCAAGAACTGAGCCGTTGTAGGTCAAATCCAGGCTTGCAACCACATTGAGCTTTTCTGTGTCATCGCCAAGCCAGCGGGGAAGATCTGCCGCAAGGGCCTGGCGAGAAACCATAACCGGCTTTCCAAGCAAATCCTTGGGCTCAATATAATCCTGGTTTGCAAGCTCTGCATCTCGCCTCATAACAAGGCCCCAGCGGTCTACAGTGTGAACGGTCAGCTGATTGTATTTTTCCAAATCTACATTTTCTACCACGACGGCAAAGTCAAAAAGGCCCTTGTCCAGCTTTTCTAAAACGCGTTCGCTGTCGCCGGCATAAAGGTGAAAGCGGATTTTTGGGTGAGTGCTTTTGAGCTGATTTATGCACTTTGCAAGAAAGGAAATATTTTTTGATTCGGCACAGGCTATGGCAATGTCGCCTGAGATTTCGTCTTCCTTGAGGGCTTTAAAATCCAGAAGGGTTTTGTCTGCCATTTCAAGAATATCTTCCGCACGCTCGCGGAGAAGCTGACCGGCTGGGGTGAGCTTTATGGCATAGTTGGTGCGCTCAAAAAGCTTTTCTCCAAGCTCCCATTCAAGATCCTTAATCTGCCGGCTCATAGTGGGCTGGGTCACGTTCAGGCTTTCTGCAGCCTTGGTGATGTTTCCCTGGCGGGCAGCTTCTAAAAAATATTTTAATACACGCAGTTCCATGGGGATAGTTTAGCATGGGCTTTGTTGTTTGTCATTCATAAAAAGCATAACTAGTCATATAAACAAAGTATTGGTAATAACTGTTGAATGCTTCTATACTTAAATTGTTCGGGCGTTCCCTGCAAGTAGTGCCAGAAAAGATTGTCACACGGATTGGATTTTGCTAACGCAAAATCTGTAGGAATAAAATATAAGAAGGAGACAGCGTTAGCTGGCTCGAATCCGTGTGATATAAATGTTTGCGTAAGGTAGGGAGCCGGTCGCCGCAGGCGATAAAACTCACGAGGTGAGTTTTAAGGCGAGTCTCGGCGAAAGCTGTGCTTGAGCCGTTGGAGCAGTTGCGGAGCAAACCACCGCAGGCGAAGCCGAGGAGGCCGAGGGTTACTGAGCTGGGTAAGGTGGAGAAGCCACCGACGCTTGCGCCCAAAAGGAGAAAATTATGACAGATTCAACTTCAGCAAAAATCGACAGAAGCAATGAGCACTATACTTTCAAGCTTGCAGACGGAGTTACCCGCACGACGGTGACCTTCAGAAATCACTTTGGGATTGAACTGGTGGCCGACCTTTACACTCCAAAGACGGCGGCAGAAAAGGGAAATGCGGCTCTTGCAATCAGCGGGCCCTTTGGAGCCGTGAAGGAGCAGTCTTCGGGCTTTTATGCAAATCAGATGGCGGCCCGAGGCTACCTTGCCCTGGCTTTTGACCCTTCCTACACCGGGGAATCCGGCGGCCAGCCTCGCTACATGAACAGCCCAGATATCAACACCGAGGATTTCATGGCGGCGGTGGATTTTCTTTCGATCTGCGATAAGGTTGACCCGGAGAAAATCGGAATTATCGGAATCTGCGGCTGGGGCGGAATGGCACTGAATGCGGCGGCCATTGACACCCGCGTAAAGGCAACTGTGGCTTCCACAATGTACGACATGAGCCGGGTTACGGCCAAGGGATATTTTGACAGTGCAAACTCAAGTGCGGCCCGTAACCAGACACGCAAGGCTCTTATGGCCCAGAGAATCGAGGACTTTAAGGCAGTTTCTTCGAGTGTTGGCACTGGTACTGGACCTCGTGCTGGCACTGGCTCGGACACTGGAACTCGTGGCTCGGGCGATGGCCCGGGCACTGGGGCTGCAACTGGCGCTGAAGGTGACGGAGCTTACAAGCTTGCAGGCGGCGTTGTGGATCCACTTCCTGAGGATGCTCCTTATTTTGTAAAGGATTATCACGCCTATTACAAAAGACCCCGGGGTTATCACGAGCGAAGCCTGAACTCCAACGGTGGCTGGGCGGTTACAGCGAGTACTTCTCTTTTGAACACAAAGCTCCTGGCCTACTCTGATGAAATTAAAAGTGCCGTCATGATTCTTCACGGCGAAAAGGCCCACTCCCGCTACTTTGGCGAAGATGCCTTTAAGCGTCTGACCGGCGATAACAAGGAGCTTGTGATTATCCCAGGTGCCAGCCACACAGATTTATACGACGGCGGCGACGGTGATTTTATTCCCTTTGACCGCCTGGCCGAGTTTTTTGGAAAGTATCTGAAATAGGAGAAATCAAATGAAAAAATCTCTTTTAATTTTTACCGGACTTTTACTACTTTTTACCCAGGGCCTTTTTGCACAGAAGAAGTCAGTAGTTTATTTTTCCAGGGAAATAAATCCGAACATGGTGGTGACCCTTTACGAAAAATGCGGAAAAAAGCTTAATGGAAAAGTTGCCCTGCAGCAGAGTACGGGGGAGCCTGGCGGTTATCTTTTTATTCA
>JAILBN010000015.1 GCA_024680915.1 Treponemataceae bacterium
TTGCAAGGAATTCTGTTCCACCGTCTCCGGCTAGATAAGCTTTTACAACGCAAATTTTGAACTCAGCTGAGTATTTGGGCATAAAAAATGCACCTCCTAAATTTGAACTTTATTTGTCCAACTTTAGGGGTGCACTTCAAAGTGTCTCAGGCTTTTTTACAGGCTTCAGACTATATCAGTCCTGAGCCTCGCTTTTTTTGTCCTCCTTAAGGTGCTTACGAAGAATAAGCCAACCTAGATAGACACCGCCCACGGCAAGGGCAAATACCACCACAGTAGAGACAAAGCCCATGAAGCCAGTGGTGAACTTAACCATCTCCTCCATGGCTTCAGGTGTCTGCCCCCGGGAAATCCAGTCAGCCTTATAGCTTTCCAGGAAGAACCAGCTAGGGATTATAGTTCCCCAAGCCTGTCCCACATGGAAAAGACCAGAAGCTATGGCTACCTTCCAGATAGCAGGCTTCTGCTCCCGGGAAGCTATGATATCCGCCAGGACAGCTCCTGTCATAGAGGTAATAAGCCAGGGCAGATAACCAGCACCCATTATTGAGAAAATCAACATGGCGATTGCCTGCATAATAATGAACTGACCGAAGCGGCCTACCTTACGGGTCATAAAAACAAATACGGCACCGGAAAGCAAAGCACAGATACCTGGGCTTATAGCATGGCCAAACTGACCCAACAAAAAGACTCCCAAGCTGGAAGCCATGTAAAAAACAAGATACAATGCGGTAAGAAGCGCAGTCATTACCACGTCCTTGATTTTTAACTTACGCATTTTCATGCCTCCTTTTTAAGCTTATCAAAAATTTCGTTCAACTCCCCGACTGTCTCTTGGGACAGAATGAAATTCTTTGAAATTTTACCGCCATCCAAAAAAATAATCCTATCTGCCACATGGCGGATAAATTCATAATCATGGGAAATAACAAGAATTGCGGCTTTCTCCCTTAGTCTTATGATTTCCTCTGAAACCTTCTGCATGGAAACCACATCAAGTCCGCTGGTGGGCTCGTCAAAAATTATAAGCTCCCTGTCACAAAGCATGGCCATTCCAATCTGAAGGCGCTGCTTCTGGCCGCCGCTCAGTGCGAAGGGATGGGCTGTTTTGTATTTTCCAAGCCCCAGATAGTTCAGGCAGTCATCTATCTCACCGGGAGCCTTCTTAACGATTGAAAGCTCATTCTCCACGGAAGTACCGAAAAGCTGGTAATCAGGATCCTGCATAATAAAAAAGGGCAGGCCCTTTGTCTCCACCTTGCCGGAATCCGGCTTCAGGCTTTTGCATAAGAGCTTTGCCAAGGTGGTCTTCCCTGCCCCGTTACAGCCCACCAGGACAGTTATCTCTCCCTTGTAAAGTTCCATGTTTATTTCGCTGAGAATATCCTTGTAGGATACATTCTCAATCCTGGCAGAAGGAAGGTTATCAAAGCCTGCTATCTCATTTTTGGGAATCTTTCTTACAAAAGGAAGATCCAAGGAAAAAAGATCGAAGCTGCGGGTATCATATCCGCTCCTTTTAAATTCCTCCTCACTTCCATAAATCTTGAGGCAGCCATTGTCCATAAAGAGAACCTTGTCAATAAGACCGTTCAAATAATAGAATCTATGGTCCGAAACCAGGACTGTCATACCCTCTTTTTTCAGGTGGCTGATAATCCTTCCAAGCTTCATGGCATTTCCATAATCAAGATTAGCCGAAGGCTCATCGAAAAGAACGACCCTTTGATTCATAGTCAGAGAGGAAGCCAGAGCCACCATCTGCCGTTCCCCGCTGGAAAGAATATGTATATTGCGGTTCATCAGCCTGGAAAGTCCGAAGGAAGCCACAAGATCCGAAAGCTTCTCTTCCATCTCTGCCTTGGAGAAGCCATAATTCTCCATGGGGAAAACAAGCTCAGAGGTGGTATTGTCGGTAAAGAATTGAGAGCGGGGATTCTGGAATACGGAGCCTATTTCCTTATTCAGCTCATGCATCTTCAGCTTACCGTATTTCTTCCCATTTATGGAAAGCTCTCCAGAAAGCTCCCCTTCTGTCACAGCAGGAATAAGCCCGTTAAGACATTTAAGCAGAGTTGATTTTCCGCTTCCGCTGTTTCCCGCCAGCAGGACAACCTCACCAGGCCTTATTTCAAAGCTCACATCCTTTATGCCTTCGTCTGAATCCTCGTAAACGAAGGAAAGGTCAGAGACCTGCAGTACCGGAGAGCTTATTTCTTGAACCATATGAAGCCTCCTATCATTCCTAGCAGGAAGAAGGTCAAAAAGAAGGAGTCCGAAAAACGGATTTTCTGCTCGTAATATGAGGACCTCCTCATGGGAGCATCAATACCCTTCACAAGTCCGGCCGCTGTAACCTCCTCGGCAAGGGCTGCACACCTGAAAAGCTGGGGAACCACAAAATACCTGAAGCTTCTCACAGGTTGCTTCAATGTAAAGGAAATCCCCCGAAGCCTCATTGACTCCAGGATATATCTGAACTCCCTGCGGAAGGTGGGTACATATTTAAGGGTTATGGTAACCGCCACCACAAGGGTACGGGGAATATGCATGGTCTCAAGGGCAGAAAGCAGCTCTGCCGAGTTGTATTTTCCTATAAGCACGGTCACCAAGGCAAAGCAGGGAATTGACTGTATGAGTACGGCCAGGAAAAGGGAGAAGTTCTCAAGTATTGGTATAAATCTGCTTATAAATATCAAGCCTTCCATAAGACCATAAAGGAGGTAGAAAATGCCAAGGTTTTTTAAGCAGCCCATGGAAATCAGCACTACGGATGCATAAGCAAATAGGAAATATTGCAGGTAAGTCCCACCTATGAAGATATACATAGAGGGAGCCAGAATATTAACGATTATAAGAACTATTGGATTTAAAGTAATTTTGTGCATTTTTTAGTTAGCCTCTGCTAACTAAAATTACTCTTTTTGCAATTTATTGTCAATCAGGCTCAAGCAGGCAAAGGCATAAAAAGAGCCTTGCCTGCTAAAAAAGCATAAAATAATAATCAGAGCTTGAAGTTTCCAATCTGCTTTGAAAGCATTATCATCTGGGACTGATTAGTCTGGGTTGATTTGGCAACATTGTCCATGGCAGCAGCTATACCTTGAATCCTTGATGTCATCTCTTCCATCTCAACATTTATGTTCCTGGTGACGTTGGAAAGATTCTCCATCTCCTTGACGATTTGCTTTCCCCCTGAAACCATCTGCACAGAACCTTCCTTTACCTCTGAAGTGGAAGAATTTATATTCCTTATTGCATCAAGAACCTGTTTGTTTCCTTCTGCCTGTTCGCTCATGGCATTCATGATTACGTTCTCTTGTCTCATCACAGTCTGAGCCAGATCATAAATGACATTGAATTTTTCCTGGACTTCTTTAGTATTAGTAGAAACAAGCTGAATAGAAGAAGAAAGCTCCTTCAGGTTGTCATTGATATTCTTGCTCTGGGCACTTGTCTGCTCGGCAAGCTTCCTGATCTCATCAGCTACGACGGCAAAGCCCTTTCCGGCGTTACCAGCATGGGCAGATTCTATTGCGGCGTTCATGGCCAAAAGGTTGGTCTGAGCCGCTATATTCTGTATGATCGTCGTTGCTTCCATAAGAGTCGTTGACTGTTCTATAATCTTCTCAGAGGTGATAACCGCTGTCTCTACAGATTTACGACCATCATCAGAAGCACTGGAAAGAGAGTTTACAGTCTGTGTATTCTGGTTAAGAATCTGAGTTACACTGTTGATATTGGCGACCATTTCCTCCACGGCAGAGGACGACTGGGTAACGGCGGATACCTGTCCCTCTATATTGTTGTTCAATATATTGGTCCTGGAGATAATCTGATCCACAGAGCCGCTGGTCTCCTCTACTCCAGAGGCCTGAACCCGCATCTCATTATGAACGGAATCGATTCCAGAGTTTATAGCCTCCACGTCCTGCTTTACCGTTATCATGTCCTGCCCCAAGTTTCCTGAGATCTCAGCTGTGGAATCTATGGAGCTCTTGAAATCCGTGAGAAGTTTTTTCGTAGAATCCCTAAGGGCATTCAGATAATTCGCCAATTCACCCAGCTCACAACGGATCAGTATAGGCACGTCCGGAGTCTGATAATTCTTATTTGACAAATCTTCTGAGAATCTTCCGATGTACTTTATACAGCGGTTCACATCCCTAAGCTGTATGAACATATCAAGAACACCCATAAAACCGATGACACAGGCAAAAGGAGTTACTTTAGTGGCAAGAAGCCGGGCTATAGGTATATCTCTGTTGGCAGGTATATCGAAGATAGCCTCAAGAAGAAGAACCATACCAAGAAGAACAAAGAAGGAGATCAAAAGGCAGCGCTGAAGAAAAGAGAAGGACATATATTTGCGCTCATAGGGAAGCCAGCCTACAATCTTCTCAAGTCCTGATACTATAAGTATATAGGAGAACACTGAGAAAACACAGAGCCCGCCGAATACCATACAAAATGAAAAGTAGAGATAAGATTCACCCCGGAAAGAAGCAGGAGAGAAACCTTGGCTCATATTATATTTAGTAACGATCACAGGGTTCAGTACGCAAAGCAGCACAGGTATGGCAAAGGACAGAAGCTCAGCATATTTTATGGTCTTATTCAGCCTCGCTATGGAAGCCTCCTCATTAGGATTGTAATTTTTTGTCTCTTTGTTAAGCCACAGATAAATAAAGACTGGCGCCAAAATTGCTATTCCAATGAAGATTACAGAAAAAATATTATTTCCTGTAAGCTGACATTCTTCAAAAGTCAGGCCTCCCATAAAAATATTCATAGGTATATACATAAGGAAAGGTAATAAGAAAGCCATCCACATGTAGATAAGGATTCTTATGGGAATACTCTTCTTTGCCATTTCTTGGGAAGAATCAGAAAGGTTGGTCATAGCTGCTCATCTCCTTGCGATGCTTTACTGTCTCTCCGAACAGGATCAGGGAAAATTCCCTCCTTATTTTCATTATATACATATTGGAGATTTTTGCAAGCAACATTCTCTTTTAATTAGCAGTTGCTAACATTTTTACTAAATGTTATATTTATTTGCGGTTAGTAATGGCTAACTGCAACAAATCACATTTCAGAGGTTTCATAAAATGACAAAACTTGTATTGGTTCGCCACGGAGAAAGTGAGTGGAACAAGCTCAATCTTTTCACAGGTTGGACTGACGTTGAGCTTAGTGACAAGGGCCGGGAGGAAGCGACCGCAGCAGGGAAACTGTTAAAGGCAGAAGGCTACGATTTTGACATCTGCTATACTTCATACTTAAAAAGAGCAATACACACCCTCAACGGCATTCTTTTGGAAATGGACAGGGAATGGCTTCCGGTAATAAAGACATGGAAACTCAATGAGCGCCACTACGGAGATCTCCAGGGAAAAAACAAGGCAGAGGCAGCAGAGAAATTCGGAGAGGCTCAGGTTAAGATTTGGAGACGTTCCTTCGACGTCAAGCCCCCGGCACTCTCTGACGATGACGAGCGCTCAGCGAAAAAACAGGCTATGTACCGTGACGTTGACGAAAGCTTCCTGCCTCAGAACGAAAGTCTTGAGACAACTATTGAGCGTGTAGTCCCTTATTTCCTGGAAGAAATCAAAGCTCAGATGAAAGCAGGAAAAAGAGTAATCATCGCGGCCCACGGAAACAGTCTCCGTGCCCTTGTGAAATATCTGGATGATCTTACACCAGAACAGATCCTCGAGGTCAACATCCCCACGGGAACACCTCTGGTATATGAGTTCGATGACAATTTCAAGGTTATAAAGCATTATTATCTTGGAGACCAGGAAGCAATTGCAGCAAAAATGAACGCAGTCGCCAATCAGGGCAAAAAGAAATAAGAAAAGAAAAATCTCCTGACAAGAATAAAGCCTGTACCGGAAAGAAGGGTACAGGCTATTTTTTTATTCGTTCTACGGCTAATCCAATTTCTCGGATTTGATCAAGGATTTCTTCCTTTTTCCTTGGAGTGTAGAATCTGAGCTTAGGCTCCAGCTTCAACAAACATGGAAGCAAAGGCTTAAGGGCTTCTGGTGACACCGCATCTTCAGGATAAAGGACAAGTATACTGGAAGTACTTTCCCTATAAGAGATCTCAGCAATGGAACATATTTTTTTCACGACCTCAACAGCAGCCTTTCTTATATCACCATCACGAAGTATAGGATCACGGAATCTCAGTCTTCCTGGAGAATAATTATACTGCATAAGAAGAGACTCCTATCATTCGTCTAAAACTGGCTGCATGGCATTTATACAGAACGCTATAGTGGAAGTGTTATGCATTACAGCCGCAAGGGAAGGAGATATGAGACCCAAAAGGCCCAACATCATAAAAGCACTGTTCACGGCAACTATTCCCCTGTTGTCCATATCTATTTTTTGTATAAGACGCCTTCCTAAAACACGGGTTTTGTACAAGCCCTCGAGACCATCCTCGCTGAATAAAACGATATCCGCAGTCTCAGCAGTTATGTCGGCGCAGTCCCCCATGGCAATTCCTGCATCGGCGGCCGCCAGTGCAGGCGCATCATTTATGCCGTCACCAATCATAATTACAGTATGACCTTTCTCTTTCTGTTCTTCTATATAATTGAATTTATCCTCAGGCAAAGCCCTTGAAAAATACTTATCAATTTTAGTGACCTCAGCGGCTTTTCTGGCGGCCCCCTCGTCATCACCCGTGATCATCACGCAGTTTTTTACTCCGCTCTTATGAAGCTTCTTGATAACCTGGGGAGCATTTTTCCTTACAGGGTCGTTCACTGCGAATATACCGACAACCTCTTTCTCCTCCGCAAGATACAACAGAGACTCTCCGTTTTCAATCGCCTCTTTCTGAATTTTCTCCAAGTCTTCTGGCATATTGACTTTCTCATCCTCAAAAACGAAATGCCGGCTACCTATGACAAGCTTCTTTCCATTAAGTTTTGTCGCAATGCCATGGGCAACAATATATTCAACTTTTGAATGTTTTTCAGGATGCAGGATACCTCTTTCAGCAGCAGCTTTTACAATAGAGCTAGCTATAAGATGAGCGAAATGCTCCTCGATACATGCAGCCAGGGCAAGCACATCCTTTTCATCTCTGCCTGCGAAAGCTATTATCCTGGAAAGCTGAGGAGTCGCCTCAGTCAAAGTCCCTGTCTTATCAAAAATCACGGTATCGGCTTTAGACACTTCCTCCAGGTATCTGCCTCCCTTAACGATGATACCCTTCTCGGCAGCTTCCTTCATAGCACTCAACACTGCAATCGGAGAAGCCAGCTTCATGGCACAGGAATAGTCCACCATCAAAGTCGCCATAACTTTTTTCAAATCCCCAGTAAAAAGAAAGACCATAAGAGAAAGTAAAAAATTATATTTCACAAGGGTATCTGCCAATTTCTCGGAACGAACCTGGGAAGAGACCTTAAGCTGCTGAGAATTATCAATCATAGTCAGAATATTCTGGACTTTTGTCTGACTACCCACTGCTCTTACTTCCACAAAAAGCTCCCCTTCCTGAACCAAAGTACCGGCAAACACGGACTTTCCCTGTCTTTTTTCCACAGCAAGAGGCTCCCCTGTTATTGAAGCTTGGTTCACGAGCCCTTCTCCTCTAAGGACGGCACCATCCACAGGAATCACATCACCTGTGCGGACAGCCACAACATCACCTTTTCTTATCATATGCAGAGAAACAGTTTTCTCTATATCTCCATCCACCTTCTGCACCTGATCATTCTGAGACAGAAGCTTGTCAGCAAGATCACTGTAGGATTTCTTTTTTGTGAATTCCTCTATAGTGTCACCAACATTCAGCAAAAAATTGATATTGGATGCGGTTTTTGTGTCGCCAGTAAGCAAGGCCATTGAAATGGCAGCTGCATCAAGAACCTCAGACTTGAACAAGGAACCCTTCCCTATTTGTGCCAAGCCTTTGAGAATACGGGGACTTAATGTAAAAAGACGTAAGAAGAGACGGACATGCACAGGCAGTATAAGCTTGACATAGTGCATGACCGTCATGGCGGCAAGTTCAAACAAAAGACTGGCTTTTTCTTCAGGCTCCTCCACGTCCTCCAGAAGTTCCTTATTATTCAAGTATTTATCGCCGAGTGCTAAAAAATAAGCTTTTATATGTTTCTCATTAAGTTTTTTTACATCATAATATATAAGGAAGGATCCAGTGGTATAATTCACCGAAACCTGGATCATTCCATCCTGTACAGAAAGCAGACTATATGCCAAAGCCGCCTGCCGACTAGAAATTTTACTTTTATCATATCGAATACGTATACGTCCCGGCAGAGAATGCTTTACTGTAAAATCCATATCAATTTTTCGCCTTTGAGTCTTTTTCTGCTTTTATATCCTCAGCATCCTCTTTTAAAATTTCAAAGTATTCTTTCGCATCATTTTTAAGCTGGATACCACCGGCCATAACCTTTGAAAAACCTTTCCTAAAAGTATCCGTCTTCAAGAAAGTGATAGCAGCTGCACCGGCAAGCATACCCCACAAAAATTTTTTCCACCATCAGTCATAAAAACCTCCTGTTTTGCAAATAAGCTATAGTCAATTATTCACAATAAATATAAATTAGCAATGGTAAACTTTTTAAGCATAAAACTAAAAGATTTTGGAAGAAACTGTCAAATTTGCATAATTTGCCCTGCAATTTTTATCAAGACTTTACTTCAAATCTCCTTCTGTCTATTTTCTTTTTTTCTGAGTTCTGCTATATTTGTTAGCATATGCTAACCCTCTAAGGGATTCCTAAACCTCCCCTTCAGCAACTTTTGCAGAATATGATTTTATTTTGCAGAACAGAGTATTTCTTACCTTTTGGAGTTGTACAAAATAAAGGTAAAAGATATTTTCTTTCCAGTTAGCAAATGCTAACATTAAAAATTCTGGAGGTAAATATGAGTGAAAAACAGGACACAAGAGAAATGCTTGTATCCGGAAATGTTTTCAAAACAATGCTATCATTAAGTGTACCGGCTATTCTCGGAATGGTCGTTATAGGGCTCTATAACTTTATGGATGCCGTCTTTGTAGGTCAGATGGTCGGTCCGGTTGCAATGACGGCTGTAAAAGTATCCTATCCTTTCACCTTGATAAACAGTGGTATAGCCACATTGGTAGGTGTAGGCTCATCTTCTGTGCTTTCCCGCGCCATAGGAAAACGTGACCAGGAAACCATAGATAAGATTATGGGAAACCTTATCGCCACAGTATCAGTTCTTTCCTTAATCGTCATTGTTTGCGGGCTTATATTCACAAGGCAGCTTCTTACCCTTGCCGGAGCACAGGGAGAAGTTCTTGAGGAAGCAGTCAGATACCTGAGGATCGTATTCTGCGGCTCTCTCTTCGTCAATCTTGGACAGTCCACCAACATGATTATGAGAGGAGAAGGAAAGCTGAAGAAAGCCATGATAATAATGGCTACGAGCGCTATCCTCAACATAGCCCTTGACCCTGCCCTTATCGTAATTTTCGGAAAGGAGAAGGGAGTTCTTGGAGCGGCCTTCGCTACAATCATATCCCAGTTAGTGCTCATGATCATGTCTTTCTTCTATTTCATAAAAAAGAGCACAACTGTAAGGATTCATAAGATCCGCTTTGAGAAAACTCTTTTCAAACCAGTATTAAGCGTCGGCGTTTCAGCCATGCTCATGCAGGTCATGTCCATGGTGCAGCAGACCATAGTTTACAACACTGCCCAGAAATGGGGAGGTAACGAATGGCAGACAATTCTTGGAGCCTCCTTGAGTCTCCAAGCCTTCTCCTTCATTCCTCTTTGGGGAATAAGTCAGGGCTTCCAGCCTGCAATCGGAACCAACTACGGAGCGAAGAACTACGACAGAGTGGGAGCCTTCACCAAGACCTTCATGATATCCGCCACTGTACTGGCTCTGGTCTTCTATGTTCCCATAATGAGCTTTCCTTCAAAGATGCTTTCCATGTTCATCACAGACGCAGCCATCGTAGCAGCAGGCGCTCCTATGCTCAGAGTACTTTTCATGACCTACATAAGCTACGGTATCCTTATCCTTTCCATAACCTTCTTCCAGGCCATAGGAAAGGCAACAGCAGCATCTGTGCTTGCTCTGCTCCGCCAGCTGGTGCTCTTCCTGCCACTGGTGATCATATTGCCACAGCTTTTCGGGCTTGAGGTGAAGGGTATTTTCTATGCCCAGGCAGTAACAGATCTTGTGGTTCTACTCATGGCAATAATCTTCCTTATAAGTGCATTCAGCAAAATGAGGAAAGAAAAGGCAGCATAATAACAATAAGCAAAAGGGATTCGCAACGACTATGGAAATCATTAACATACCTACAAAGAATCAGCTTTCGACGGATAAATTATTTCTTTCCTACATGCACCTCATAAGCACAAGGGAATCTCAGGAGATATACAGAGTGATAGAACCTGTGGGCTCCGGTATTATGAGACACTGCCATATCGACAAAGGAATAGAATCCGTATATGCGGAAATGGAATACTATATGCCGGCATATCAAAGTGACCGCAAGAATTTTGATGTACTGGAGATAATGTACATAGCAGAGGGAAATGCTGAATTCGAGCTTATGAACAGACAGTTCGTAAGCGGCACCAAGGGTGACATAATGATTTTCAACAGTCAGAGCGCTTCCCGACGATGCATATTGGGTAAAAACGGACTGAGTGGATTGAGTTTGATCGTCTTTCCAGAAGATGCGGTGAATACAATGAACCGGATCTTGGAGACAGATAAGTTCACGACCGATAACTTTTTCTACGAAATCAGACAAAGTGATTCAGTCGTGACCTTTCCTGCAGATGAAGTTCTGGAGACTCTCTTCAAGGAAATGATAAAATTCCATGGTGAATATTCGACTTTCCATATAAAACTCGCAGCCCTGCAGGCGCTGCTAAACCTCTTGACAAAAAAACACAGAAGGGATCACACAGACTTTTATTTCAGCGGGACAACAGGTAAAAAAGTTCAGAACGCGCGAAAGATTATAACCGACAACATAGATAGTGACATCTCAATAGAAAAGCTTTCGCGCCAGACAGGGGTCAACAGGACTACACTTCAAAAAGTATTCAAGGAGATGTACGGAGTAACGATAAATGAATACCGGACACAAATCAGGATACAAGAAGCGAAGAACCTGTTGATCACCACATCTCTTTCAGTGACAGAAATAGCAGGCAGATGCGGATACTCCAATGCAAGCAAATTCTCAAGCACCTTCAAACGCTATACGGGAATCCTGCCCCATGAGTGGAGGAAACAGACTATCTGATCAGCCCAAGGCCACATCAAGGGCAAGCATCAATGAGAAGCCGATCATAAACATAATCGTGGTCATGTTATCATGCTCTCCCTCTGCCATCTCAGGGACAAGCTCTTCAATCACCACATATATCATAGCCCCTGCCGCAAAGCCAAGGAAATAGGGCAAGACAGGGATTATAATGGATGAGAGAAGGACAGTCACAAGACCGGCTATTGGTTCCACAATACCAGAAAGAATTCCATAAAAGCAGGATTTTCCTTTAGAAAGGCCTATTCCATGAAGAGGCATGGAGACGATGGCTCCTTCCGGAAAGTTCTGTATCGCTATGCCAAGTGCGAGGGCAAGAGCTCCCGCCTCAGTGATATCAACAGTTCCGGATGCCCAGCCAGCATAAACGACTCCAACAGCCATTCCCTCCGGAATATTGTGAAGGGCGACGGCGAATACCATCATCGTGGTTTTCCTGAGCTGAGTTTTAGGACCTTCCACAGTATTGTTTATATGCATGTGGGGCACAACGACATCCAGCAGCAGAAGAAAAAGCATACCAAGACAAAAGCCGATGACAGCCGGCAGGAAAGCAAGCCTTCCCATATGCTGGCTCTGTTCCATGGCAGGAATCAAAAGACTCCACACAGAGGCTGCGATCATAACCCCGGCCGCAAAACCAGAAAGAGAACGCTGGACCTTACGATTCAGTTCTTTTTTCATGAAGAAGACACAAAGGGAACCTAAAGTCGTACCAATAAAGGGAATAAGAAGACCTTGAACGATAACAGATACCATATGAACTCCTGGAGATAAAAAACGGTGTCACTGATTCACTAAGCTTCATCGTCACGATATATAATACCGCTCTTCAAGCCTAGAAGCAAGTTTCCCAAAAATACAATGAGAATACAAGAGACTTTATATCTATGCTTTTTGACTATCCTTTTCAGGACTCTCTGAAGGAGTATGATGCTGGCAGGAACCGCAGAATCCACAGGATGAGCAGTTCCCGCCACAAGACAAGACGTGTTTGCCGGAGCGTTTTGTCTTAATCATGGACCAGATTACACCAACTACAAGAGCCACAAGAATAACGCTTACTATAATCGTGCCTATCATAAAACAAAGCCTCCGTATAATTTTTAGACCGCCAAACGACAGTCTTTTCAGACACCCCTTTTTCCGGGGTGTCCATTTTTTTTATTTTGCTGCCTTAGGCTTTCTTACGAGAGCCCAGATACATGCAGCGAAAACTGCTACAGCAAAGATAAGACCAACAACATTCACATTGCCTGTGAAAAGACAACCGAACTGATAGATTACAAAGGATACCGCATATGCGAAACCACACTGCCAACCGATTGCAGCCCAAGTCCATTTAGCACTGTTCATCTCACGCTTGATAGCACCGATTGCTGCGAAACATGGAGCACAAAGCAGGTTGAATACAAGGAAAGAATAACCTGCAAGCTGAGAAAGGTCAACAAAGTCAAGGACACCGAATACACCGACAACCTCTTCCTTAGCGACGAGACCCATGATGGTAGCAATAACAGCACGGATGTTTCCGAAGCCAAGAGGAGCAAAAATCCATTTAAGGGCATTTCCGATATATCCCAGAACTGAAAGCTCAAGCTCCATCTCTGGATCGAAGCCGAAGCCGTCACCTGTATTTCCGAATACTGAACCAACCCAGATTACGATAGAAGAAAGAAGGATGATTGTTCCAGCTTTCTTGATGAAGGACCAGCCACGTTCCCACATGGAGCGCATAACGTTTCCGAAGGTAGGCCAGTGGTAAGCAGGAAGCTCCATAACGAATGGTGCGACTTCACCCATGAAAGGCTTTGTCTTCTTCAGGATTATACCAGAGCAGATGATAGCTGCAATTCCAAGGAAGTATGCGGAAGGAGCAACCCAGGATCCACCCCAGAGAGAATTACGGAAGAGAGAAGCTGCTATCAAAGCAATGATAGGAAGCTTAGCACCACAAGGAATGAAGGTAGTTGTCATGATGGTCATACGGCGGTCACGCTCGTTCTCGATTGTGCGGCTTGCCATAATACCAGGAACACCACAACCTGTTCCAATCAGCATAGGAATGAAGGATTTTCCAGAAAGACCGAAGCGGCGGAAGATACGGTCCATGATGAAGGCGATACGAGCCATGTATCCACAAGCCTCAAGGAAGGCAAGGAAGATGAAGAGCACAAGCATCTGAGGAACGAATCCGAGGACTGCACCAACACCACCTACGATTCCGTCCAGGATAAGTCCCTTAAGCCACTCAGCACAACCGATGGCATCAAGACCACTCTCAACAAGAACAGGAATACCAGGAACCCACCAGCCATAACCGTCAGCAGGATCAGGGAAGTCTTCGCTCTCAAAGGCTTCATCCAAAACAGAAATATCATAACCAGCTTCAGCCATATCCTCTACGTAGAAGCCGTAGGACTCTTCGAAAGCACCGTAATCCTCGTCCTCAATTGCTCCCAGAACCTCATCAGCACCGATTACACCAGCGTCAGCAGCTGCACTTGTAACAGTGATGATATCATCAGTCCACATATTCTCCTTAGCGAACTCGGTCACGGCATCATCATAATCACCGCTACCCTTTCCGAAGAAGAAGAAACCATCACCGAAAAGACCATCGTTGGTCCAGTCAGTAACCCAGGTACCGACAGTGGTAACGGATACGAAATATACGAGCCACATTACCACAGCGAAGATTGGAAGAGCCAGCCAGCGGTTTGTGACTACCCGGTCAATCTTATCTGAAACAGAAACACCACCTGAAACCTTCTTATAGCAGGTCTTGATAATCTGTCCGATGTAGATATAGCGCTCGTTTGTGATGATTGACTCAGCATCATCCTCGAGCTCTTTCTCGGCGGCCTTTATATCACCCTTAACATGCTCCAGCTTATCAGCTGGGATACCAAGCTTATCGATAATCTTTTTGTCGCTTTCGAATACCTTGATAGCGAAGAAACGCTGTTTCTCCTCAGGAAGCTCATGCACAACGGCTTCCTCAATATGAGCCAGAGCATGCTCAACCACACCAGAGAAAGTGTGCTGAGGAACTGCGCTTCCCTTTGATACTGCCTTAAGGGTCTCTTCAACAGCTGCATCGATTCCCTCACCCTTGAGGGCTGAAATCTCGACCACAGAGCAGCCAAGAGCCTTGGAAAGCTCCTTGATATTGATTTTATCACCCTTCTTGCGTACCACGTCCATCATGTTGACAGCAACTACAACAGGAATACCAAGCTCTGTAAGCTGTGTCGTAAGATACAGGTTACGCTCAAGGTTCGTTCCGTCAACGATATTGAGGATTGCATCCGGTTTCGCGTCAAGGAGGTAGTTTCTAGCCACCACCTCTTCAAGTGTATATGGAGAAAGGGAATAAATACCAGGAAGGTCTGTGATTATTACCTTATCCTGAGCGGAAGCTCTTTTATAAACGCCTTCCTTCTTCTCAACAGTAACTCCCGGCCAGTTTCCTACGAACTGGTTTGAACCGGTCAATGCATTGAACAACGTTGTTTTACCACTATTCGGGTTTCCAGCCAATGCGATCTTTATTTCCATTTTCATACCTCCTGTTTTAATTACCTACAGACAACCATTGTGTTAAAAAAAAATTACTCAACACAGATTATCGTTGCGTCGGCTTTCCTAAGACTAAGCTCATAACCGCGAACAGTAACTTCAACAGGATCTCCTAAAGGAGCGACCTTCCGAACGAAAATCTCGGTTCCCTTAGTAATTCCCATATCCATAATTCTGCGTTTCACGGCGCCCTCACCATTCAGCTGAACTACCCGTACAGTCTGTCCGACCGGTACTTCTTTCAATGTCTTCATCCTTGTTCCTCCTGTTCTGAACAAAAGAGAATGTCTCAAGAACTTACCTGTTCCTAAAACTTTCTTGAATTAATTACTACAAGATAAATAAAAACTTCCATACGAAAAGGAAGAATTCATACATAAATATTCGCTGCCATCTCTTTGCTTATAGCCACTCGTGACTCTTTGACGGCAACTATGATATTTCCGTTGATCTCCGAAACCACACGGACAGCCCCACCTGTAACGAAGCCCATATTCTCAAGATGCTGCCTGACTTCCTGTTTACCAGAAATTTTCTTGATGATGTTTTCTTCGCCAGCATCTGCCAGACTAAGCGGTATATTCATAAAGCTCCTCTAATCATTATCCTAATATAGTTACCTATAGATAACCATTTAACAAAAAAAACACAGAAATGAACAAAAACACTCCAATCTGCAACAGACTTTACGGTTACTTAAAGGCAACTTTTTAGTATGATTATAGTTACCTGTGAATAACTTGTCAACACCTTGGGACATAAGCTGAGGAAAATAGTACTTGTTACATCACCACAAGCTGCAAGGAAATGCTTGATTCTTTTGAATAATCCTCTTATAGTTGAATGAAAGCTGATTGTCTAAAATATTGATTATTGTTGTTTTTATAACGGAGGAGCTATGATCCAAGAATCAGGAGAAATGTATCTCGAAACAATACTTCTTCTTTCAAGAAAAAAACCGGATGTCCATGCGATAGACATCTCTGACGAAATGAATTTCTCAAAACCCAGTATAAGCCGGGCCTTAGGCAGACTGAAAGCTGAAGGCTGCATCACCATAAATGACGAGAACCATATTTATTTGACAGAAAAAGGACGGGCCATAGCCGAGAACATCTATGAGAAGCATGAGGTTCTCTCCAAGCTTCTTATGTCTCTGGGAGTTGACGAAGAAACAGCCACAGCCGATGCCTGCAAGATAGAACACGTTATCAGCGACAAGACCTTTGCTGCCATAAAGGCGAAATTCAACCTTTAATCAGACATGGTAATACTTATAGGTGGCTCAAGCCACGTGGGGAAAACTCTCATAGCCCAAAAGCTGATGGAAAAGCTGCATTACCCCTACATCAGCCTGGATCATCTGAAGATGGCCTTTATCCGTACTAAGAAGACAAGCCTGACGGTGGAGGATGACTACGAGATGAGATATTTTCTCTGGCCCTTCGCTGCTGAAATGATAAAGACTGCCATAGAGAACAAGCAGAATATGATTGTTGAGGGCTGCTATATCCCAGGAGAATGGAAGGAAAGCTTTTCCCCTGAATACCTTTCCCATATTTACACTACCTTTATCACCATGAGCAAAGAATACATAGAGGATAAGTTCCAGCTTATAAAAGATTACGCCAGTGTCATCGAGAAAAGACCGGATGACCAGCCAGATATGGACCGCCTTATAAAATGCAGCGAGAACTTCAGACAAGACTGCAGCAAATTCGATATTCCCCTCATAGATATATCAGAGAACTATGATGCGGACGAACTGGTGTGCGATATTATAAAAAATGCCGGTCTGTGATGAAGAAGCCTTCAATCACAGCCGGCACATCTATACTCTGATAATCATACTCTTTTAATTATCAGCCTTCACAAAGAATACACTTTATTTTTTCTGCTCTTTTGCCTTGTTCTCTACCCAGAAAACAATAAGAGGAATCATAACGATCTGAAGCACGATTCCAGGAAGTGAAGAAGGAATGCTTCTCCAAATACCGAGAGGAGCCATATTGGCATTGCCCAGAGCATAGAAGGCGAAAGTACAGGCACCCATGCGGAGTACACGACCTGCCACCATCACAAGAAGAGTCTTGAGAACAAGATTCATTTTCACGTTACGGAGTAAGCCTGCGGCCAGACCATAACCGAAGAGCTCCACCATCATGAAGGGAAGCTGAGCCATTGTAGGCATACCGGAAATAAGGAATGCGGCCACAGGGCCAAGAAGACCTGAGATACCACCAGCAAATGGTCCAGCCAAGAAGCCTACGATAATAATGGGCAGATGCATAGGAGAGAAGGCAATTCCTGGGGCGGTTCCAGAGCCGGAGACAGCACCCAACCAGTGGAAGAACTGGGGGACAACCACAGCCGCGACAATAGAAATAACTGTCGCAAGCGTCTGAATCTTGATTGAGAGAGGTTCTCTCCTCTCCAACTGAATAATTCCTGTCATTTTATACCAACCTTTGACATAGATGGATTTATGCTGCCACAAAAGAGCTCTGCCTTATAAATCTAGAATATTACGCAGCATTGCTTCAATATTACAGGAGTTTTTTATATTGTACAACATAGACAGCTTTTTTTATTTACTCAATTCTTTTCTCCATGCTATATTTCTTAAATGGAAAAGAGTGAAGCTAATATTACAGAAAAGAAAAAGGCCTTGCCTTTGTGGACCCGTGATTTTACCATAATCACCATAGGAAGCGCCATTTCCATGTTCGGGAATTCCATGGCAAGTTTCGGCATGAGTCTTATGGTTCTGGACTACACACAATCCTCCCTGCTATACGCTATCTACATAGCACTTTACACCTTTCCGCAGCTTATAAGCCCCATAATATCCGGTGCAATTCTTGACCGCTTCTCCCGGAAGAAGATGATTTATACCCTGGATTTTATAAGTGCGACCATATACATTCTTATGGGAACAGTTCTTATGCTGGGCTTTTTTAATTATGCCCTCTTCGCAACCATAGTTTTTCTGCTGGGAATTATAGAAAGCACTTATCATGTGGCCTACGACAGTTTTTACCCCCTTCTTGTGAGCGAAGGCAACTTTCAAAGAGCCTATTCCGTATCCAGCGTGCTGGAGACAGTCTCTGCCTTCATGGTTCCCCTGGCTGCCCTTGTCTACAATCTTATAGGCATAGGTCCCATTATGCTTATAAATTCACTGACCTTTTTGATCGCAGCAATTTTTGAGACCCAAATAAAGCAGGAAGAAAAATACATAGACAAGCATCAAGAAAATATTACAGGAGAAAATGCCAGCCCCGTTATACGTGTGATTACAGATATCAAAGACGGCTTTACCTATCTTTCAAAAGAAAGAGGCCTTATGGCTATAGCTCTTTATTTTCTATTCATCAACATGGCCGGTGGCGCTATGAATGTCATGTGCCTGCCTTATTATAAAAGCAACTTCGAAAACGGCGAATACCTTTACATGCTCATATTCGGCATGTATTTCGTAGGCAGAACCATAGGCGGAATGCTCCACTACAAATTCAAGCTTCCAGTTAAGTACAAATTCACCATAGCCATTCTAGTCTATGTTTTAATAGGCTTTTTAGACGGTTTCTACATGTTCCTGCCCATTAGATTAGCCATGATAGCCTGTTTTTTCAGTGGTATCAGTGGAATAACAAGCTACACCATAAGGATTTCATCCACACAGAACTATGTGCCTGATGAAATGAAGGGCCGTTTCAACGGAGCCTTCTTGATTCTTTCCACCACCGGAAGCCTGCTGTCAGAGCTTATAGCAGGCTTCCTTTCAGAGATAATGGATGCAAGGTTTGTAGTACTTATTTTCAATCTCGTAGGGGTATTGGCGGCCATAGTCTTAATAGGCGGCAACAGGAAAAAAGTTGC
This sequence comes from Treponemataceae bacterium, assembly GCA_024680915.1. Classification (GTDB taxonomy): domain Bacteria; phylum Spirochaetota; class Spirochaetia; order Treponematales; family Treponemataceae; genus Treponema_I. The sequence continues at coordinate 18,791 of JAILBN010000015.1, forward strand.
AGCGATTTATAACACCGACAATTAATTCTGAGCAGAAAGGTGGCGAGACCCTGAAGCCCTACCGGAAAAAAGCGCATTTTACATTTATCCTTTTTATTGTTATATTAGTTAGCGGAGATTAACAAATGAAACAATATATAGTTACGGGGATGTCCTGTGCCGCCTGCAGTGCGCGCGTGGAAAAAGCCGTATCAAAAGTTCCCGGCGTCACGTCATGTTCCGTCAGTCTTCTTACTAACTCTATGGGGGTGGAAGGGACCGCCACCGACGAGGAGATTATAAAGGCTGTCGTTGATGCCGGATACGGAGCCCAGCCCAAGACATCCGGCCATGCATCACAAAAAGGAGCCGGTGGAGGAGCCTCCTGCGGGATAAACTCATCCTGCTCATGCTCCCCTAACTCAGCTCCCTCAGGAGGGTCAGGTGGTGCAAACGACGCCTTGAAGGACAGGGAAACCCCGGTCCTAAGAAAGAGGCTGATTACATCGCTTGTTTTCATGCTTCCCCTTATGTACTTTTCCATGGGACATACCATGTGGAAATGGCCCCTGCCCTCCTTCATAGAAGGCAACCAGGTGCTGATCGCCCTGATACAGCTTCTTCTTGCGGCTATCGTAATGGTCATAAACCAGAAGTTTTTCATAAGCGGCTTCAAGGGTCTTATTCACAGGGCCCCGAACATGGATACCCTTGTATCCCTGGGCTCTGCGACCTCTTTTATTTACAGTACAGTGACACTGATGGCCATGACACAGGCTCTTCTTGCAGGAGATCTGCAAGCTCTAGCCCATTATAGCCACAACCTGTACTTTGAGAGCGCAGCCATGATTCTCACCCTTATCACCGTGGGAAAGATGCTTGAGGCCAGATCAAAGGGAAAAACCACCGACGCTCTGAAAAGCTTGATGAAGCTTGCCCCTAAAACTGCGGTAATCATCGAGAACGGAGAAGAAAAGACTCTTCCTGTGGAATACGTAAAAAAAGGCGATATCTTCGTCGTCCGCCCAGGTGAGAACATTCCCGTGGACGGAATAGTCAGGGAAGGCTCCAGCGCAGTGAACGAAGCCGCCCTTACAGGAGAAAGCATACCTGTGGACAAGCTGCCGGGAGACAGGGTCTCAGCGGCGACCACGAATATGTCAGGCTTCATAAAGTGCGAGGCCACCCGGGTGGGAGAGGACACTACCCTTTCCCAGATTATACAGATGGTCAGCGATGCTGCTGCCACAAAGGCGCCTATAGCGAAAATAGCCGACAAGGTATCAGGCATTTTTGTTCCTACAGTAATTTCCATAGCCTTGATAACCTTTGTCATATGGATGCTTGTGGGTGCTGACATAGGAACCGCCTTGACCCATGGAGTGGCAGTCCTTGTAATAAGCTGCCCCTGTGCCCTGGGTCTGGCAACCCCTGTTGCCATTATGGTAGGCAACGGAATGGGTGCTAAGAATGGTATTCTCTTCAAAACCGCAGTGGCTTTGGAGCAGGCAGGAAAGACCAAGATAATAGCCCTGGACAAGACGGGAACCATAACCGCCGGAGAGCCTGAGGTAACAGATATAATTCCGGCCAATAAGCTTGAAGGCAAAGGAGAAGGCTCAGAGGCGGAGGAAAATGAGCTTTTGACCGCAGCTCTCTCCCTTGAGAAAAAAAGTGAGCACCCTCTCGCAAAGGCTATTGTAAAAAAAGCTGAAGAGCTTAAAATAAAAGCCGCAGACTCTTCTGACTTTGTAATCCACCCCGGTAACGGACTTACAGGGAGCCTGGAGGGAAAGGTTCTTGCCGGCGGTAACCTAGCCTTCATAAAGACAAAGGCGAATATTAGCGACACCGTGGTAAAGGCTGCAGAAAAGCTTTCGGAAGAAGGCAAGACACCGCTCTTCTTTACAAAGGAAGACAAGCTGCTTGGTATAATAGCAGTCGCCGACGTTATCAAGGCTGACAGCGCCGAGGCTATAAAAGAGCTGAAGGATATGGGCATCAGAGTCGTCATGCTCACCGGTGACAACGAAAGAACGGCAAAGGCTATCGGTAGCCAGGCTGGAGTTGATGAAGTCTTTGCAGGTGTACTTCCAGACGGAAAGGAAAGTGTAATAAAGAAATTAAAGGAAAAGGGAAAGGTCGCCATGGTAGGTGACGGCATAAACGATGCTCCTTCCCTAACAAGGGCTGACATTGGAATCGCTATCGGAGCCGGAGCCGACGTGGCTGTGGATGCCGCCGATATAGTACTTATGAAGAACAGCCTCATGGATCTTCCTGCCCTTATAAGGCTCAGCCGAGCCACAGTAAGGAACATACACGAGAATCTTTTCTGGGCCTTCTGCTACAATGTCATAGGAATCCCCCTTGCGGCGGGAGCCTTCGTATCCCTCTTCGGCTGGCATATGAATCCAATGTTCGGAGCGGCGGCCATGAGCCTTTCAAGCTTCTGCGTAGTATCGAACGCTTTAAGGCTGAACCTGCTGAAAATTTACAAAAGAAAAGATCTGCAAAAGGCAGACACAAGTATAAGTCAAAAGGAGACCAGAAATATGGACGAAAAGACCAAGACCATCAAGATTGAAGGTATGATGTGCACCCATTGTGAGGCACATGTCAAGAAGGCTCTGGAAGCTGTTCCCGGCATTGTGTCGGCCCTTCCCAGCCATGAGAAAAACAACGCGGTCATAACAATGAACGCACCTGTGGATGATGCAGCTATCACAAAGGCTGTTGAGGAAGCAGGCTACAAAGTCCTGGACTAAAAAAGAAGCCCCGTAAGAATGATATGCCCTCCTTTTACTTTTGTTCAGGATTATGGGTACATATCAAAATTACGGGGCTGAAATCTATTCATACAGCCACAGACTCATCGATCTGATAAGTTCCATCACTTATCATGCTATAGAATTCGGAATCCGGCATGGGTTTACCGAACAAAAAGCCCTGGACTTGCTCACAACCAGCCTTCTTAAGGAAATCGTAGGCTTCCTGAGTCTCCACACCTTCGGTAAGAGTCGTCATCCCAAGCTCCTTTGCCAAAGTGATGACATTGGAGAGTATCCTGCGGGATTTAGGATTCTCAGAAAAATTCTCCAAAAACTTCATATCAATCTTCATGACATCAAAATCATATTCTTTCAGGACATTCAATCCAGAATACCCCGAACCAAAATCATCGAGCCACAGGGTATAACCGAAGGATCGGAATTTAGACAAAGCGGATTTCAGATTGCCGTCATTCTCGGAAAGTGTACTCTCAGTAATCTCGATGTGTATGCATTTTTTTTCAATTCCATATTTGAGAAGACACTTCTCTACAGCCTCGGCCAAATTTATTGAATCAAAATCTATCCGAGAGAAATTCAAGGAAACCGGAAGCAGCGGATAATTGTTTTTCCTGGCCTGCACGAGCATCTCGCAGACCTTCTCGACCACATACATATCCAGCTTGTAAATCTGATGATATTCCTCTAATATTTGAATAAAATCGCTCGGTGCAAGAAAACCAAGAGAAGGATCATCCCAACGAGAAAGGGCCTCCACCCCGCACAGCTTTCCATTTTTAGCATTTATAACAGGTTGGTAATAAACTTTGATATAACCTTTATCCACAGCCTCGTCAATATTATTTATGATGTATTGTTTCTTTCTGAAATTACTAGCCATTGAATCATCATATTCACAGTAATTCCTGTTAAAATGCTTTTTTATGGTATAGCAGGCATACCTGGCATGATCGCAGGCCACCAAAGGCAGGCAATCCCTGTTCTCAGGCCTGTAAGCTCCAACTTTAAGCTCCAGGCGCACATCATACTTCATTTCAGCCATCTTTTTCCGGATGATATCCAGTCTATTACCAACTGAATCACTCTTGGCAAGGATTACGAAATTATCATTCGAAAAATGGGCGACTATGGAATCTTTGAAAACACCGTCGACAATATCGGCAATGTTTTTTAAAAACCTGTTTCCCTCCCAAAAACCGTATTTCTCATTCAATGCCTTAAAGTTCTCTATATCCAGAAACAAAAAGATGTATTCCCGGGGATCCGACCTCTTGTCATGAATCAGGTCAAGGGCCTGGCTCCTGAAATAGTTCATATTGGCAATTCCGGTCACTTCATCACTTATAGCTATTTTCAGCAATATACTTTGGGCATGCTCAAGCTTCTCGTCCTTTTTGACCTCCTTCAGGGTCTGATGGAAGGAATTTATAGCACTCATAAGGATAACGATAAAAACAATGGCCAAATTGACCTGAGTGGCATAAGTCGTAGGCTTTACAAACTCGCAGAGCAAGAAGAAAAGAGCATAGGAAATAGACAGGAAGAGGATGGAGAAAACCGGCCGCCAGACAATAAAGCAGAAAATCAGGATTGTCATAGTAACCAGGGTGACGAACTGCTCCCCCTTGCCATAATCCAAGAAAGAAATGAATATTCCGAAAACTATAGCAATGAAAGAGAAAAGATAACGGATAAGCTCCCAGCGAAATCTTCTGCTGCTCGGCTTTTTGAGATGTCTTACAGAATAAAAGAAAAGCAGGATGGCGACGGCAAGAAGAGCCAGGTAACAAGAAACATGAGTAAGTACCCAGTCAAAGGATCGTTTCGTAGATTCGTTCAGCTGGCGGATAAAAGTCATTATTATCATACCCAGCTCAAGAACCATGACGACAGAGGAAACATATAAACTTGACTTGATATTGGCAGTATCCAAGCTCTTTTTTATATATGGAGAATATCTTTCAGTTCCTAAAAACTTTTTCAATTTTTCTTTCCATCTCATATATCAAGTATACGACACTATAAGAAAAAAAGAAGTCGTCCAGCAGAAAACAATAATGTATTGCGGTTTTCTTTATTTTTTGACAAAGGGAAAAAACATACACAGTATCATTCAATGAGGACGGTGGCAGCCCCTGTCCTCAAGCACAAACTATCATGAACAAGCAGCATCAAGGATTAATGCAGGCAACATTCCTGACATAGCCACAATGGGCATTGATGCGAGATGGGGCGATATTGGGTATGGGGTTCATGCGTATTGTCCGGCATCATTCCGCGCACCACAGGAGATGCGGAATGGATAAAAAAAGCGGTTGACGGACAGGAAAGCTTTACTGACACTGAGTTTGTTTCGGCACTTAACGTTATCAAGCAATGGGTTGACGACGGAATCCTCGACCCGGCCTCGGTCACCACAAACGATGCAGAAGGCAAAAGTAACTTTGCAGCGGGCAAATACGTTATGTATATCGACGGTCAGTGGGGGTTCAGAGAGGCAACTTATCCCGAAATGACTTCCGACATAGAACTTATCACTATTCCTGCCGTTCCCGGAGAGGCTGCAAATTCAGTCAGGGGGTCCCTTGCAAGCGCATATAGTACAGGTTGGGGAATAACAAAAAAAAGGCTCGCAAAATCAAGCTGTTCTTGATGCTGCAAAACGTTGGATCAATTTTGCAAATAATCAAGCAAACACATTAAGGAGACTTACAGGTGGCGGAATCGTAGCCCCTATAATCAGGGACTTCCAATACCCGGATGACATTGATTCTCTTATCAGAGAGAAAGCTGCTCTTGTATCATATCCCTCATGTTACGTAATAGACTCTTACCTTGCAGGAGACGCAAACGATGCTCTCAACAATGGCATAATAGATATTGTCAACAACAGAAAAACACCCCAAGAGGTTGCTTCCATCATAGCTGAAGCATTGAGAAACCAAGGCAACAACAATTAATTTCTTGCACGGCTTTCTAACCACATAAAGCTAAGAGCTACAAAGCCGCTTGTAGAAGTCTCTCCTTCTTCAGGCGGCTTTTTTTTGAAAAAAAGTTTTTCTGTCACGAGGCACAAAACTACGAGAAAACTCAGGATAACTCATATCTTATCCAATCCGTCATACATACTGCTTGTGCGAACCCCCTAATAATTGTATATTCAGATAGATACAAAAAAAGGCCAGGATACTATAAACAACACAGAGACAAAAAGGAGAAGGAAATGTGCGGAATAGTCGGATACATAGGTCATAAAGAAGCCACCCCGGTTCTTATAAATGCACTGAAAAAGCTTGAATACAGAGGATATGACAGTGCAGGAATAGCTGTTTTCGACGGTGAGGACATAATTGTCCGAAAGGCTAAAGGTGCCTTGAAATTCCTGGAGCAAAAAATTGCAGACGAGACAATAAAAGGTTCTTTGGGAATAGGCCACACCCGTTGGGCTACTCACGGTGAACCCAGTGACCTGAACGCACATCCCCATACGAATGTAAGCGGATCCATAGCCGTAGTACACAACGGTATAGTTGAGAATTATATGGAGCTGAAAGGCTGGCTGCAGGCACAGGGAATAGTATTCCGAAGCCAGACAGATACAGAGGTCATAGCCCATCTTGTGAATTATTTCTACGAACAGAATCCTGATATATTCCAGGCAGTGATAAAAGCGATTCATAAGCTGGAGGGGAGCTATGCTCTGGGTGTCATCTGCAAGGATTTTCCCGACAGGATGATTGCGGCAAGAAAAGAAAGCCCCCTTATCGTAGGTCTTGGTGATAAAGAGAACTTTATTGCCAGCGATGTCCCAGCCGTGCTGGAATACACAAGGGAAGTATATTTCCTTGATCAGAAAGAGCTGGCAGTCCTTTACGACGACCATGTGGATCTATTCACCGAGGACGGTGAGAAAGTCATAAAGGAACCCTACCATGTGGACTGGGACATTTCATCAGCGGAGAAAGGCGGATACGCCCACTTCATGCTGAAGGAGATTTATGAGCAGCCGAAAGCCCTTACGGACACGCTGCGCCCCCGCCTGGTGAAGAAAGACGGGTTGAACAAAGATATTGAATTCGATGAGGTCTCCTTCGGAGATGACTGGAAAAATGCGGAAAGAGTCGTAATAACGGCTTGTGGTACAGCCTACCATGCCGGGGCAGTAGCCAAATATGCCTTCGAGAAGCTTGCCCGCATTCCCGTCGTAGTAGATTTCGCCAGTGAATTCCGTTACAGGAACCCCATACTGACAGACAAGGACATCTTCATTGTCATAAGTCAGTCAGGTGAAACTGCGGACACTCTTGCAGCCATGAGGCTGGCGAAAAAGGCCGGGGCGCATATAATCGCCATAACAAACTGTGTCGGCTCCACTGTCAGCAGGGAGGCAGACGACGTTATATATACATGGGCAGGACCGGAGATTGCCGTAGCCTCCACGAAAGCATATACCACACAGCTTATGTGCCTGTGCCTCCTTGCCCTAAAGACAGCTTTTCTAAGGGGCAGCATCCCGCAGGAGAAATACAAGGACATGCTGGATGAACTGGAACGCATACCGGACAAAGCTCAGACGATTCTTGACAACCAGGCAGCCATACAGAAATTCGCCTCCAGGAATTTCAACAAAGAGAAGGTCTTCTACATAGGCCGTCAGTTCGACAGCGCCACAAGCCTTGAATGCGCCCTTAAGCTTAAGGAAGTAAGCTACATGCATTCCGAAGCCTTCGCTGCAGGAGAGCTCAAGCATGGTCCTATCGCACTTATAGACAAGAACACTCTGGTCGTTGCCACAGCGACTCAGAAGGAGCTTTACGAAAAACTCATCAGCAATATCGTTGAGGTTAAGTCCCGTGGAGCTGCCACTCTTGTCATAACCCAGGACACAGAAGGAGCCTTCGGGGACAGTGCTGACGAAGTCATCAGGATCCCTGATACGGCAGAGGAATACACTTCCATGCTCTCTATTATTCCAGCACAGCTTTTCGCTTATTACTGCGCGGTGCAAAGAGGAAACGACCCGGACAAGCCAAGAAACCTGGCAAAATCCGTGACGGTTGAGTAAAAAAGGTATTTTCCTATATCTTTATTTATGATAATATATTCTCGGTTTGTGCGAAGATTATAAGGTATCTCAGCACAAATCATAATCACTTTTACGAGGTATACAAATGAGACTTGCAAAACGTTTCAGAAAAGACACCAACTCAAAGCTTACCAGAACAAACACAAAGAAAAGAGTAAAGGCAATCAAGGCAAATCTTGCTGTGATCAAAGCTTTGGCATAAAGCTCTCCCGATTCTTTTGAAGGCTCCCCGTATACTACGGGGAGTTTTTTTTTCAACAGAGGATGCCCCTCAGCAGAAGGATATCTTCTCTCGTCTCTACTTCAACAAGGCCGCTACTGTCTTCCAGATATGGATTATAGGGTAGAAATAAGCCGCGAAAGTCGATATTCCGCCGAACTGAGTTATCAGGATACGCCTTGTTATGAAGAACAAAATGGTATAAGCGCCGAACATGGAGATGAATATGATTATCCTTTTCTTGAAAACATCGATGTAATAACGGACAATTTCTTCCAGCTCTGGAAAATCTTTCAGTGCCGGAATATAGGGAGAAAGTTTTTTTACGGTATCGAGAGCCTTTTTCACCTTAGGATACCTTTCCATCAAGTATTTGCATATTCCGGACTCCACATTAGCTTCTTGGATGATATTCTTTATTATAGGATAGGTTATCCTGGCGTTTTTTACGAAACGGATACAAGACCATACAAGGGAGAATAGAAAGAATACAGAGGCAATATAATAAGCGGCAGTCTGATTTATAGGTTTGAAAACGACGAAAAGTATACCGCACATAAGCAAAAAGAAGGTTATGACCGTGTTTTTTATGGTGACTTTAAGGGAAGCATTAAGCCTTCCCTTAATCTCCTTCTCACCGAAATCAAGAATGGCTGGAAGGGCGTCCCTCTCCATTATCATAACGCCGGCGTTTATAAGGCTGTGAAAAATGGCGCCTATGACGAAAATATCGTCTAAAAAACCTATGAAGGGAATCGCATCAGGAATAAGATCTATAGGAGATATCACATATATCAGAGCTCCGATAATCTCAACCTTCATCCACTTAGGGGTATCAGGAGAAAGATAAAACTGCCAGAGCCGCTTCATCTTATCTCCCACCTTCTTCATCGGGCCTTTTATGAATTTGTCGATTTTGTTCTTAACCTCGGAGATCTGCTGCTCCGTTGCGTCCTCACCGAATTTCTCGGCTTTTTCAAGAGCTTTCTCTTTCTCAAACTCTAAAGGCTTTTTTTTCATTTCCACTTTCCTGGGGCAGACGAATCCTAAAACACGAGGGAAAGAACCTCTTCCATCGTAGAGACAGGCAGAAAGCTAAGTCCCTTCTTGACGATATCAGGAATGTCATCAAGGTCACGAAGGTTCTGCCGGGGAATGATTATAGTCTTAACCTTATTCCTTTTAGCGGCGACAGTCTTCTCTTTCAGACCGCCGATGGGCAGAACCTTTCCGGTCAAGGAAAGCTCTCCGGTCATAGCAAGATTCGCTTTAATTTTCTTGCCCCGGACAAGGGACATAAGAGCGGTAGCCATTGTTATGCCGGCAGAAGGGCCGTCTTTAGGGGTAGCGCCCTCAGGAACATGAAGATGTATGAAATGCTTGTCAAACCACTCCACCTTGCAGATTTTCTCTTTTAGAGCGAACATACGGACCCAACTCATGGCTATTGAAGCAGATTCCTTCATCACATCTCCCAGCTGCCCCGTGAGCATAAGACCTTCCTTTCCTGGTCCGGCAGGCATATCCATGGCCTCAATAAGCAAGGTATCGCCACCCATGCTTGTCCAAGCAAGACCCAGAGCAGTTCCCGGCTTATCTGCCTTAAGAATCTCCTCCTCATTGAAAACTGGCTTACCAAGATATTTTTCAATATCAGCAGCCGCAATAGAAAGAGGCTTTGACAAGGCTTTTGAAAGGGCCGTCCTAGCGGCTTTTATCTCCGAGCTTTCCTTTTTTGGAGCCGGAGCTTGATCCCCGGTATCAGCCAGAAGCTTATCAAGGGCAGCTGTCGCATCCTTCACTTCCTGGGACATAATGAGCTCTGTGGCATACTTACGGTGAATCTTGTCCAGATTCTTCTCAAAATTACGGACACCTGCCTCACGGGCATAGGACTCCGCTATAAGATGGAATGCCTCTTTAGTGTATTTGACCTGATTCTTCTTCAGTCCGTTCTTGTCCAAGCTTTTCGGCAAAAGATATTTCTTGCCTATCTCCATTTTCTCCTGATCAATGTAGCCGGAGAGAGATATGATCTCCGCCCTGTCAAGCAAAGGCTCAGGGATAGAGTCAAAGGTATTGGCGGTAAGAATAAATACTATGTCCGAGACATCGAAAGGCAGATCAAGATAGTGGTCGCGGAAGGACACGTTCTGCTCAGGATCCAGGACTTCAAGAAGGGCACTGGCCGGGTCTCCCTGATAACTCTGCCCCATCTTGTCAATCTCATCTATCATAAAAACAGGAGCCTTTGTCTTAACGATTTTCAAGCCCTGTATGATTTTTCCCGGCATAGCACCGATATAGGTACGGCGATGCCCCTTTATCTCTGCCTCGTCCCTCATTCCTCCTACGGAAAAGCGGAAAAAAGGCTTGTTCATGGCTCTCGCCACAGACCGTCCCACGCTGGTCTTACCGACGCCAGGCGGTCCCACAAGAAGAATGATAGAGCCCTTGTTGTCTTTTTTCAGCCGCCTCACAGCAAGATATTCTATGATTCGCTTTTTCACATCATCAAGACCGTAATGGTCCTCATCAAGGATTTCCTTGGCACGGTCCAAATCATAGTATTCAGGATCAGGCTCTTTCCAAGGGAGGGAGGCGATCGTCTCCAGGTAATTACGGGAAACTATGTACTCCGCGGAGCTAGGATCCATAAGGCTGAATTTCTCAAGCTCGCTGTCCACGGTCTCTTTTATCTCTCCCGTAAAATGAAGACTATCTAATTTCTCCTTGAATTTCTGGTAATCGGAGCTTTTAGCATCTGTCGTCATTCCCAACTCTTCTTTTATTGACTTAAGCTCCTCTTTAAGGAAATATTCCCTCTGGTTCTTCTCTACCTTGTCGTTTATCTCAGTCTGAATTTTCTTCTGTATACGAAGAAGCTCCTGTTCCTTCTTTATGAAGACAAGGACAGTCTCCATCCTCTGCCTGACATTCTCCATCTCAAGAACCCGCTGCTGATCGTTTTTGTCCACATTCAGTATCGACGCGATGAAATCAGCAATTTTTCCGGGATGATCTATGTTGACCATATTCAGGCGCATTTCCTCGGAGAAGAGAGGATTATTCTCAGATATTTCCTTCATCTCACTTATAAGAGCCCGGGTAAGAGCCTTTACCTCGAAGGTGTCATCCTCAGTATCCTCAAGATACTCCACGATAGCGCACATAGGCTCCCTTTCACTTATGACGCGTTTTATCCTGAAGCGTTTTATCGTGGAAATGAATATATTAAGACCACCGTCCGGCAAGTTTATTTTCTTGACTATACGGGCGACGGTGCCTACCTTATGAAGGTCATCTGTACACGGTCTTTCCGCATCATTTCTGAGCATGACGATACCCACAAGGCTGTCTCCGGAGGAAGCCTGCTCTATAGCTTTCAGGTCATCCGCGGCATTCACCATGAGGGGGGTAAAAATACCCGGGAAAATAGGACGCCCGGCAAGTGGAATTAAGACTAGTTTATTTGAAAGTATCTGATCGGCAGGTACTATACTTGGATCTGGCAAAGGAAAGCCTCCTGTTTATCACTTAGTGCATGTCTACTGAATTACTATAACATGAAAAACGTGTTATAAGGATAGAAATAATATACTAAAGAAAAAGCAGGAAAGGCAAGAAAAGAAAGATTTGCGGCGGGGAAACCTACAGCACAAGGGAGAACTCCGCATACTCCCCTTCAACACTGTTTACGGAAAGCTTTGAATGATGGATATCGGCAATAGATTTCGCGATAGAAAGCCCCAGCCCATAACCTCCAGTATTCCTTGCCCTTGACTTATCGGTTCTGTAGAAACGCTCAAAAATGAGCTTCTGATCCTTAGGGCTTATACCAGCTCCTGTATTCCGGACAGAAAGCACTATTTTGTTTCCCTGGGTAAAAAGAGAAACTTTTATATAGGCATTTTTCTCAGTATGCTTGACCGCATTGTCAAGAAGAATGACGGCAATCTGCTTTATGGCGTTCTCATCTCCTGTGTACTGGATATTCTCTGCTATATATGTCTCAAGGACTTTTTCCTGCTCGAATATAGTACTCTCAAAGGGAAGCACAGCACTCATCACAGCACGACTCAGGTCGAAGGAGGAGAACTGATACTTGACATTCTGACTGTCACATTTAGCAAGATACAGCAGATCTTTCACAAGCTTGCTCATCCGACTTATTTCACCGCGGATGTAACCTATCCACTTGTTATCACCGGTTTCTCCGGAAAGGACATCAAGATTCGCTGATATTACGGACAAGGGGGTCTTAAGCTCATGACTTGCATCAGCCACGAAACTTTTCTGTTTCTCGAAGGCAAGACGCACAGGTTTCACAGCCCATTTCGAGAAGAACCAGGCTACAACCACTGAGATAACGAGGCTCAGGACATAGAGATACATGGATATCTTGAAAATCGTGGCATGAAGGTTAGCTTCTGCCTGAACTTCCGCAAAAACGATTATAAAGCCGTAGATTTTACACGTGATAAGATAGCCCAAGCCTCCAAGAAAACCGAAATCATTGTCGGAAAGAGGAATGGAATCCACCAGCTCAGCCACCTCATCCTGGGTGAAATGGAGGGGGAAGGGAGACACGATATCAAGTATCTCCCCGTTTTTATCAAGCTTAACAGAAAAATAATTCCTCATGCTGGTAACATCAAAGGGCTGGGTGAAGGAGAAAAACATGAAACGGTCTTTTTTGTTACGCATAAGGTTGTTATAGTGCTGGCTGCTTTCCTCCGGGGGCTCCATATCACTGTCCATATATCCTCCGGACAAAGGACTACCAGAAAGAGCATCCATGAACTTATACTGAAAACCCGGAGAGAAATACATACCGTCATTGTCAGCCAACTCATGAAGCCTTTCCTCCACCTGAGTCTCCGTAATATGAGTGGACATTATGTTTATGACAAAAAAAATGACGCTGAAAATTAAAGTCAGGATAAAAACAATAGTGATTATGAATTTTACCCGGAGCTTGCTTATTACATCCATCGCTAACACTCCAGGGAATATCCCACACCACGAACCGTTTTTATTTCCGTTTTCGCCCCCAGAAACTGCAATTTTTTACGTAAAAAAGAGATATAGACTTCGACGTTATTATATTCCGCATCGGAGTCCCCACCCCAAATCTTATCGATTATACGTTCCTTCGTCAGAATCTGATTAGGGTTATACATAAGCAGCTCAAGGATCTGGAACTCCTTCAGGGAGAGTTTTACTTGATTGTTGGAAGAGACAAGCTCATTTTTCTTAAGCTTCAAGGCAATATCACCAAAGCAAAGCTCGTCATCGATCACATCCCCTTTCCTGCGGAGCAGGGCGCGCACCCTGGCCAAAAGCTCATCAGTAGAGAAAGGCTTGGTCATGTAATCATCAGCCCCATAATCAAGGCCTGTTACTTTATCCTCGATTTCATCCTTTGCTGTCAGAAGAAGGACAGGAACAGACATTTTCTCTGCCCTCAAATTCTTAAGGACCTCTATTCCGCTCATTTTAGGAAGCATTATATCAAGGATGACAAGGTCATATACTCCTGACATAGCATATTCCAAGCCTTGCTGGCCATCATGAACGGCATCCGCAGCATACATGTTTTTCTTAAGGATTTCAGTCAAAGCCTGAGCCAGATGAACTTCATCCTCTACAAGTAATATTCTCATGAGTAAAAGTAAAACACCCTTATCTTAAAAAAATCTGAAACAAGGCCGCAAAAAACTCAGCACTATAAATAATGATAACCGAAGGGAATCATTATTTATCCCCCAGACAGAAATAACAGTTCTTGCCCTTGGCCTTCGCGGCATACAAAGCTTCGTCAGCGGACTCATACAAATCCTTAAAGACAGTTCCGTTCTGAGGAGATATGGCGATACCCACAGAGCAGGATATAGAGAAACCTTTTGCATCAAACTTCACAGGATTACGTAATGTACTGCAGATAGATTCCGCCTTTTCCATCACGAAATCGAAGGAAGGCACATCGGGTATAAAGACGGTGAATTCATCTCCGCCTACCCTACCTATGATATCTGACCCACGGAAAACTGATTTTATGCGGGAAGTAATCTCACAAAGAACAGCATCTCCGAACAAATGACCATAGGTATCATTTATAACCTTGAAATCATCAAGATCTATCATATAAAGGACACAGGAAGTTCCTTTCTTGGAGGCAGAGGAAAGCTCATAATCTATTTTATGCTGAATGGTCGCCCTGTTGTAAAGCTTAGTCAGAGAGTCTCTTTCCGCACCATCCTTCAGTATTATTTCCCTTAGCTTCTCATCGTTTATGTTGCGGGCATACATAAGCATGCATACATCACCCTGCATAGGCTCAAGTATAAAGTTCACGAAAACCCTGCACCATTGAATCTCACCTTTCGTGATAACAGACCGGTACTCAAAGGAGAAGTTCGGCATCTGGCTTCTGAACAGATTAAGAAGGTAATCCTTGGAGAGCATCTCAATGAAGAAATCCCTGTCCTTCTCATAAACAAGCTCCCGGGACATGACAGTTATCAAGTTCCAATATGCCATTGAATAGGCTTCCCCGAGTCTGTTCTTAAGCCTCTTATCGGGCTTCAGGACAATATTCTTGGAAAGGTTTATCTCCATGAGGTAGACTGCATCAGAAACCATGGCATCATGATACTGCATATCCATAAGGTACTGAAGCTGGCGCTCCTTCTGTTCATTTATGTTGATCATCATACCTATGGCTTTCGTAGGCTCACAGGTCTCGTCATCATAGATGGTGGAATATTTTATGCTGATCCATTTGAAATTTGTGCCGTCGACCTTAGCCCTTATCTCAGAGCCGCATTCCGGCTCTCCTCTGTCCAAGGCCTCATGCATCTCCAGGAAAGGAAAGAGTGAATCCGGATGTACGAAGCCGCTGCTCAGCAGGGACTCAGGAACATCAGGGATTATGCCGTCCTTCCATCTGTTTTTTACCAAGGAGCTGTTGCAGGTTATAGTTTTTGTCTCAAAATCATATTCCCAGACCAAGGCAGACATATTCTCCATACCGATAAGGAGACTCTCGTTCTGACTCTTAAGGCTCAACTCTCGTTTACTTATAGAGGATATGTCGGTTACAGTCCCGCTTATGGAGGAGTTCTTGACATCCTTATTAAAACAGAAAACAGCATACATACAGCTGCTGACTGTTTTCTTGAATCTTACCTCAAGAGTAAAAGAAACTTCAGAATTCGAAGCTAACTGTCGTTTTATCTCCTCAAAGTCTGATGCCATAACACAATTCTTAAGGCAACAGTTTTTAGTCCCGGAGGCGGAAGCCAATCCTGTCATGGAGAGGAAACTGCTATTTGAATCAATTACAGTAAGATTACTGTCATTTTTTATGGTAAAAAAACCTGTCTTACTGTCAGAAAAAAACTCAACTACATCCACTATATTATCCCACCAAATACAATTATACACTTTTTCCGATTGTTAGCAACATTTTTATTCATGATGCGGACAATCGGAAGTCCAGGAATATTTCGAGTCAGGCAAATGGCTCTCTTCTAAAACAAAGGACCTTTATAGTACAGTATATCCATCGCATCAAGGCGTTTCTTGTGTATTTCCAGACGAGCGGAGAAGCTCGTAAAATCTTTCTCAGAAACAGGCAGCCAGAAAGTCTCGCAAAGGGCACAAAGCCGGGGGAAAACCATATATTCGGCTATCTTGGGAGCATATATCAGCTCCGTCCACAAATTACCTTGACCTCCCAGCACATTCTTCCGTGCGCCCTCGCTCATTTCAGGGGACACAGGAGAGAAGCCGTAGGAATCCTTAACAGTTATGACTCCCAGGTTTCCCGGCTCCATAGGACTGTTCAGATGCTTGTAATCAAGGTAACAACCTGCAGTATTAGGAGACATTATAGATTTATGCCCCAGTGCAGTCGCCCTTTCACCGCCTTTCTTACCACGCCAGGACTGAACTATCAGGGACAGGGGAAGATCGAATCCCTCGGAACCATCCAAAACCTCATCCCAGCCTACAGGAATACGACCACGGGTCTCCAGCATCTTTGCGAATTTAGATGTCATATAGCTCTGAAGGAGATTCTCGTCAGCAAGACCTTCTTTCTTCATACGATACTGACATTTAGGACATTCCTTCCATCTCTTCCTAGGACATTCATCACCACCGATATGGACATAAGGACCAGGAAAAAGCCTGCACACAGTATCGAAGACCTTCTCATAGACAGAGAAAACAGCATCATTACCTGCACAAAGAACATCATCAAAGATACCGAATCTGTCTTCAACAGCATAAGGACCGCCAGTACATCCCAACTCAGGATAAGCGGCAAGGACGGCAGAAGCATGGCCGGGAGTCTCTACCTCAGGCACTACCGTTATATAACGGGCTTTAGCATATTCCACCACCCGGCGGATATCATCATCTGTATAGAAGCCACCCTTTGGAGCTTTAGTCTCAGGCAAGCGGAGATTCCTCCGGTAGGCTCCGACCTCGGTAAGCCTTGGATACTCAGGAACGAAGAAACGCCAGCCCTGATCATCGGTAAGATGCCAGTGAAAGCGGTTAAGCTTATGGAAGGCTGCGGCATCTATCATTTTAAGGACGAACTCCACAGGATAGAAAGTACGGCAGACATCGAGCATGAATCCTCTCCATTCATACTCCGGTATATCCTCGATATAAAGACAAGGTATCTTATTGTCATTGGTCATGAAAAGCTGACGAAGTGTTGTCTCCGCATAGAAGAAACCTGCGTCCGACAAAGCATGAATACGTATTGAAGTCTCAGAAACATCCAGGATATAGGCTTCATCAATACGAGCTCCATGGAAACTGCCAATCCCCGTAAAATGAAGACAATCGCAACGGACTTTCTCTACGCAAGACAAAAGCTGCTCTATAGAAGTGATCGAGGTTCCGTTGCCTTTGAAAAAACCTTCCATTGTTCTTAAAAAACGGGGTGAAGGTATCAACCCTAACTTATCGGTATCTGTCATATTCCTTTCCTGATAAAAAAATTCAGAACTTTCTATTTATAAGTTCGATACACATACGTCCGTTATGATACGGACATTTCCACGGTTCCGTTATTCCATGGGAAGAAGGAACTCCATCTTTCGTAATGCTCCAATACCACTCGCTGCCTTCCCGGCTGTCGGTCAGCACATTCTGAATGTAATCAGCAATTTTCAGAGCAGCCTCACGATAACCTGCCACCCCGGTTTTCTGCCAGGCATTCACGAAACCAACCACAGCCTCGGCCTGTACCCACCATATACGCTCTGTATTAATCTCCGGGCAGCACTTACCGTCTGCAGAGGGAATCTCACCACGGCACTCATTGTTCAGGGCAGAGCCATCGAAAGCGCAGTCCAGTATTTTTTCAGCGATTACTGGTGTATAAGAAGCCGTACTGTCTATTATCCTGCGGGCACGTTCCCTGTACTGAGGCAGAAGGATATCCTTGGACAAAGCTTTGTCAAGGGCGGCGGCAGCCTTGTCCAACAACCAGGAAGCCTCAATATCATGACCGTAGGAATGAATATCAGCAAGAGAATTCATATCACTATCGAAGAAGGTCTCAAGCCGCTTCATTTTCGGGTTATAAACCTTGCTTTCAGCGACTTCAAGAATGTTGACAAGCTTTTGGGCAACCACAGCATGACCGTCGGCCTCAAAAAGCTCTGTATAGGCCTCCATTATATGAAGCAGGGTATTCATCGTCTTGGCAGCGGTGACACCTTGATCACAGATGGCGCTTTCCACAAGGGAGCGCCAATCTGCCGTATAAGCTTCGTTATAGGCATTTCCATCATAAAAATAAGTCTCTATACACTCAAAAAGCGAATAGGCAAGCCTCAAGGCTTCTTTATCACCGGTCGCCTTGTAATAGGAAGAAAGCCCGTATATGCAAAAAGCCTGGTTATACGCGTTCTTGGTACTATCAGCCACAGAACCGTCGAAACGCATCATCCAATATACACCACCATTTTTTTTGTCCACACAGTAGTCTCGTATGAACTGGTAAGCGTGATAGGCGTTCCGGAGATTCTCTTCTCCACCTATTGTCAGATAGACATTAGAATAAAACCAAAGAATCCTGCTATGAAGCACGACACCTTTGTCGGCTTTTCTCAGGATTTCCAAATCACAGGTACGGAAACCGTAAAACCCTCCGTACTCATCATCTTTCATACTGTTCCAGTATGGCAATATAACTTTTTTTAAATGATTTTCTGCATTGAAATTCACAGCATCCCCCATTTCCAAGCAGTCTATATTTTCACATCAAAAAATCGGTTTGTCAATTCTCATTCATAGCAAAGAAGAATGAGCGATGTACAAAAGAGTCAGGGTCTGATATTATTAGGAAAAGATCATGGTTAAGCTTATCCTTCTAATAATTACATTCCCGATCTGGTTTCCTCTGATAACCGTCATATGCGCAGTTATTCTCGCATTCTCTCTTGTGGTTTCTCTTTCCGGCTTCGCCATTACAGCCGCCGCAGCCGCTCTTTCTATCGCAGGGGTACTGGCCTTCGTGATTTTCATAGGAGCTGTCACAAGCTCTCTGTCATCAGGGCTCATGGGAATCGGCGGGGGCTGCATTCTGCTGGGATTAGGTTTTATGCTTGGTACCGCAGGAATAAACCTGTGTATAAAGCTTTTCCCCTGGCTCATGGAGCTTGTCAGAAGGATTTTCACGAAACCCTTCCAGCGGAGATCCGGGACTTCATCAGGCAGAGACATCCAGGTTAAGGAGGAAGCATGAAACCCTCACGTTTTTTTCTTTCCACCGGAGCTGTCCTGCTGGTTCTGGGTCTTATAATAATAGGAATAAGCTTTATCATGGGAGGGAACTGGGATGAGACACTCACCTTCGCGAATATAAGCAACCTGTCCGAGTACTACAAAAGGAATGACAACAACGAGCTTGATTCCGATGCCCTTATTTGGGCAGAAAACGAAAAGAACATAATATCCTATGATTTTTCCAAGGAAGTAATAAAAAATCTGGAAATGAACATAACGAACGCAGATATCATCATACAACATGGAGATCTTTTCTCGGTATCATTGGAGAATATAAAAAAAGACGATATTTCCTGCAAAGTTACCCGCTCCGGGACAATCATAATAGACAATGCATCCAACAGATTCAGCATTTTCAACATTTTCAGACGGCGTTCCTTCATAAACAGGGGTACAGTTATTCTTTACGTCCCAGAAGGACTCAAATTCGAGAATATTGAGCTTATATCCCATACGGGAAGCTTGGTAACGGAAATACCTCTTCATGCGGAAAAAACAGAGCTAGAGACAGAAAGCGGCTCAATATCCATAATGGAGCTGTATTCAGGAAAGACAAGCATCACGACAGCTTCCGGCATAGTCTATACTGCAGGAGCCCTCCACGGCAAGACAGAGGTAAAATGCGGTTCCGGGGCTGTCGAAATTGACATAAAGGAAGACAAGGAGACTTACTCCTATTCAGCGGACAGCGGCATGGGAGAAATAAATGTCGACGGGTTCTCCTATACAGGCAGCAAGAAGCTTACATCAGGAAAGACAAAGGACAACAACATAAGGATGAACTGCGGCTCCGGACGGATAAAAATCTCCTTTGAGTGACAGCCTTTACCTTGAGTGGAAATATAGAGGGGAGAAAAAAAACGGGGAATCGCAAAAAGCAGGACTCCCCGTCAAGTAAAAATATTATAGATCCGGATCTGCGGTACACTTGTCCAGTGCGGCGCAAATCGCTTCCTTATCCATATGACGGCCGATAAAGACAAGCTTTATCATACGGTCACCGATTTCCTCATCCCAGCTCTTGGCGGCTTCAGGATCAGCCTCCAAAACCTTCTTGATCTGTCCCTTTGGTGCGGTGGCAAGCCAGTCTCCGGAATAACCGCAGTTAATCTGCTTTCCCGCCTGCTCTATGACATAGGCGGCCTCATTATCATCAGAGAACCAGACCAGACCTTTTGCCCTGATTACAGTTGAAGGCCAGGAACTTGCGAATTCCTCAAGCTTCTCACGGACAAAGGGCCGGCGGCGCAGATACAGGAAGGTTCCTATGCCGTATTCCTCCACCTCGCCACCTTCATGATGGTGATGATGGTGGTGGTGCCCATGATGGTGACCATGCTCATGCTCATCGTGATCATCATCGTCGTCATGGTCATGATGGTGTTCGTCTTCTTCATGCTCATGCTCGTGACCATGCTCATCGTCATTGTCGTGATGATGCTCATGCTCATCGTCGTCATGGTGGTGATGGTGTTCATGATCATGATCGTCATGGTGGTGATGCTCGTGAGCATCATCATCGTCCTCATGATGGTGCTCAGGCTCTGCCTCCAGCTCCTCCATCTGCTTTATCCATCCGGCTGACGCATAGACCTTCTCGAAATCGAAGGCGTTGGTACCAAGAATATTGCTAAGCTCGGTGACACCCTTCTGTGTCTCTATAAGCTTTGCGGTAGGCTGAAGAGTCTTAACCACAGCCTCAACCTCTTTCAGCTGCTCCGGAGTCACAAGGTCTGTCTTATTGATAAGGACTGTATTACAGAATTCAATCTGCTGGATAAGAAGAGCCTCTATGTCCTCTTCATCAAGATCCTTCTTAAGAAGAGAATTTCCGCTTCCGAATTCAGTTACAAGACGGGCAGCATCAACTACAGTGACGATATTGTCCAGGCGGCAGACTGCCGGAATCGCACGATCTCCGGTCGCCCCGGAAAGAGCCTCTATAGTCTGGGCAATAGGCATAGGCTCACAGATTCCGCTGGCCTCGATCAGGATATAATCAAAGCGTCCTGATCTTGCAAGACTTATAATCTGGTTCATCAAGTCAGTCTTCAGAGTACAGCAGATACAGCCGTTCTGAAGGGGAACCAGGGAATCCTTGTCCTCCTGGACGATTCCTGCTCCTTTGGCGATCAAATCAGCATCGATGTTGACTTCACCGATATCGTTGACGATCACTGCAACTTTATAGCCTTTCTGGTTATTAAGAACATAGTTAAGAAGTGTTGTTTTACCGGCCCCCAAATAACCGGTAAGAAGTGTTACGGGGATAAGGTTCTTTTTCATAGTACATTTAATATAACGATTTTCTCAAACAAGGGCAACAAATGAAAAATTATGCATTTTTATTAATTTTTTTTGTAACTTTTTTCATATACCGGGGTTACTTTTATGTACCTGATGAAGCATAAACACGATACTTTTTCAGCATCCTCCTCCTCTCCTTAGTGTGTTGCCGCCGGAACTCCACCGGCGGCTTTTTTATGCCACATCCCCCGGCCAGCCATAATGCCGACCTTGCATATCAGGGAAAGCCAGAAAAAAAAAGCCCTGAAAGTCATAAGCTTTCAGAGCCCTTTTCAGAAAAGACAGAATCAGTCTTTCTTTATTGTTATGCTGCCTGAGATTGTTCCCGCCGTGATTTTAAGCTCCCCGTCCTTGTAGGTGTTTTTTCCGCTCTTGCTCTTCCTGTCGGAGACGAAGCCCGTGAAATCGTTGGAGGTAGTACCGGACACACTTGAATAATCAAGGGTGAAACCATCGTTCTCCGGCAGTGTGAAACGGACAGAGCCAGAGACCGCCTCAAAGGCACACTTTGAGGTAGGAACCGTAGATGTCTTTACATTTATGCTTCCAGAAACGGTCTGAACATCAACCCCGTCAAGCTTTCCGTTGATGTTTACGCTTCCGCTTACAGCATCACAATCCACAGTCTTTGCCTCTATATCAGACAGTACGACAGAGCCGCTGACCACATCAATATCTATGTCAGCTGCTTTTATCTGCTCAATATAAATACTGCCGCTGACACCATCAATATCTATTTCGCGGGAGGCTGCATAGCTTGAGCTGTTGAAAGAAGCCGGAACATAAACCTCAACCCTTGTTCTGTAATTGTTTAACCAATTATTATTCCCCATATGTTTTGGTGTATGTATCTCCAGGGTGCTTCCGTTGAGCTTTGCTACAGGCCTCTTTTCCTCCGGCAGATTCGTGATAATCTTAACCTGGACTTCATCCACGGAAGCCTGGGTCATATTAAAGGAGGATGAGACCAGCTCCACATCCACATTTTTTATGGAATCAGCAGAATAGGAGGTCTCTATGATCTCTGTATCACCAGGTATAACATCCAGTCCCCTGAACATGCTGCCAATATTGAGGATATTCCATTGACTATCTGAGCCACGGAGCCCTTTGACCAGCACACCACAAAGAAGGACAGCTATCAGTATCCAGATAGCGGCTATTATATAAGAACCAGTGTGCTTCATCTCTTACCTCTTGTCCCCGGTGTTATCAAAGCGATGGGCATCCCATAAAATGCGGATGGCCCTGTCTAAGGCGGCCCCGATCAACCAGATGATCCAAGTTATATACCACTTCATTGTTGAGAAACTGATCACAAAATAGATAATGGTAACAAGAATCCAGTATATCTCCATTACCTGGCGGAACATCCTGACCGAAGGAGAAATGGTCGTACGGGGCTTCTTGTAATAGCGATCATCAGGACGGAAGCTTCTGTTTCCAGCCCCCTTCTCACCGCTTCCAGCATTCTCTCCGCTGCCATCAGTCTCGGTTGAGACCTCCCTGGTCCGGTAACCATCATCCTCTTCAGCATAAGCATAGTCATAGTCATAGCCCCCGTTGCGAGTGAACTCCAGGGGTGTACTCATCCTGGTATAAATGATAAGACCCGTGGACAAAGCCACCAAAAGCAACAGAATAATGACGCCCATAATCGGCTGAGAGAACATTACAGTACATCCGATCAAACAGATGACAGCAATAAAGTATCCCATCACAGCGATAGAGACGTTTCTTGCCCTGCGTTGCCTGTAGAACTGATTTTTCTCGTTAAACTCGTTTTCGTTCATATTTATCTCCATTCAATTAGTCTCAGAGGTTTACCACACCTCGCCTCAATTTATTCTTTTAGTCTTTTTTTCCAGTGAGATGGCACCGGTAAGGGTTTCTGCCACGATAGATATACCTCCGTTTTTATAGGTGACGTTTCCACTACCCTTTCCCTTGAAGGCTGTAAAATCATCGGTTACTAACCCCGTAAGGGAATTATACTCAAACCTGAAACCGCTGTTATCCGGCATTCCTATTCTGATTGCACCACTCAGGGAGCTCACAGAACAGTTTCCATAAAAAGGCTCATCCATATCAATCTCTATGGCACCGGAAGTGGTATTCACATCAAGCTTGGAAAGAGCACCCCTTATACGGACGGATCCACTGGTGGAAGAGAAATCCGCATTACTTGAGCAGACAAGCTTATCGGCCACGATTTTTCCGCTGGTGGAAGACACTGCTGCCTCCTTCAGCTCGCATTTCTCAAGAGTTATAGAACCACTTGTGGTGTTTATCTCGCAATCCTTTCCCCACAAAAGAGAAGCCTTCACACTGCCTGATACCGTCGATATTTTCCACTGCTCCGCGAAAAACGACTCCGGAACATAAACCTTAACTGTGCCTCGGGAACACTCTTCTTTCCCATCTATTTTGCAGAGTAATGTAGATCCGCTGATATAACAATCGGGAAAATTCCCATTGTTTGATTCTGAAATGACAAAAATCTCATTATTGTTCCAGAGGTTCACCTCGACAGCTGTTTTATACATATTTATATCTATGCTGTCTGCATCTGAGACAGAGAAAAGCCAGCTTTTCTCCTCATAGCCCGATCTGCCTGTCTGGTTTGACACACAGGAAACCGAAATAAGGGCAAGCAGCAGGCTCAAAACCACTGCAGGAATATGTTTCATACGGATTTTCTCCTTAATTTTTCTTGATATGATTATAAAACAATTCGGGCAGGAAAAAGTGTTACCTTTTTTTCATTATGACAGCTTCTTCCCATAAAGGGGGAATGAAAAAAAGCCTCTTGCCCTGCCAATAATAACGCTTTATACTATATCCATGAATACTACGATAAAAAAAATAATATATTCAATATCTTTAATGATTTTTTTACTACTTACTTTCACAGGCTGTATGACAGTCGAGAAGAAAGAAAGTTCTGCATCGACAGAAGGAAAGACTACATCCTCACAATCCGCAAAAATAACGGATTGGTATAAAAAAAGCGACGGAGAGAAGACAGCATCTCCTGCATGGCTGGAAAATCTTGCTTTCGGTGATGGGAAATCATATCTGGCGTCAAAAAACAAGAGCGACAACTCACAGCGCTTCATAGTGATAGCGGCAGGAGAGGCTTCTGATCTGGAAGAAGCGGAACTGGATGCGACAAATGATTTGAGCAGGGCCATGGCAACAGAAATGTATCTGGTGCTGAGCATAGCCATGAAAGACTTTACCCAGGAGCAGAAAAAGCAGCTTTTCGAAGCCTGCATGAAAGTAGACGAACCGGTAAAAGCCACAAAAGAAGGACGCTTCTGGAGAAAGACAGAGACGACAAAGAATGGTAAGACCAGCGTAACATACGTGGACTATGAATTTTACAGTATCACACAGGAAGAATTCAAGCGACAAAGGGACGAATATCTGACCCAGATATTCCAAATGGAGATATTCGACAGACTCACCCTTTCCCAAATGATAACCCAGTACTCTAATTTCACTACCGTCGTAGAGAAAACCTCAATCCAGGAACTTTCCCAGAGCAAGAGAAACGCTTGGAAAGCCACCATAGATGCTTGCAACATCGGGATTATCGAATGCTCTAAAAGCAGCGGGATAAATCCTGCAGTAAAGGCTCTGATTTCTGAATATCAATAAGAGACATGGAAAACAAAAGCTGTTATAAAAACAGGGAATTATCTTGGCTTCAATTCAATGAGAGAGTCTTGAATGAAGCCGGAAATCCCCGTGTTCCTCTGGCCGAACGACTGGCATTTATTTCTATATATCAAAGCAATCTCGATGAATTCTTCATGGTAAGGGTCGGAACCCTTATGGTTCAAATGAACTCAAAGGAAGAAATCAGAGAGAACAAGACATGGATGACAAGCCGGGAACAGGTAGAGGCTATTTTAAAAAGAACGAAAGAGCTGGAGACAAAGAAAACAGAGATATATACATCCCTGATGGAGCAGCTTCATGGACAGGGACTGAGCATAATAGATTTCAACAAGCTCTCCAAAGAAGATGCCCTTCTCCTTGAAAAATACTTTGACACTCATATAGCGCCCTTTTTATCTCCTATAATCATCGGGAAACACCAGCCCTTCCCCTTCCTGGACAACAAGGAGCTTTACGCTATAGTGCTGCTGGAGAAAGAGGCCGGGAAAAACAAAATAGGCATAGTTCCCTGCACCAATACTGTTTTCAAAAGGCTGATAGGGGTGCCATCAAGACCGGGCGCCTTCATGCTGTGCGAGGAACTGATCCTTCATTTCGTTTCTAAACTGTTCGAGCACTATAATATAGTGCAGAAATCTGTAATGAGGGTAACAAGAAACGCTGACATAGACGAGGGCGACGTATATGACGAGGATTTGGATTACCGAGATATAATGGAGCACCTGATAAAGCAGAGGAAACGTCTCAGTCCTGTCCGGCTTGAGCTTTCAAGGGATATAAACGATAAAACCCAAGAAAAAATAGCTTTATGTCTCGGCATTGAGAAGAATCATATAATAAGGGTAAACACCCCCCTTGATTTTTCTTTTTCCCGCCTTCTGAAAAACTATCTGGCGGATAAAACAGAGCTTTTCTACAAGTCCTACAGTCCCCGCCTTGCAGCAGGAATAAATGTGAAAGAAAGCCTTATAGACCAGATAGAACAAAGAGACATCCTGCTTTCATATCCCTTTGAGAGCATGAAGCCTTTTATGAGGCTCCTTCACGATGCCGCCGACGATGACAGCGTGGTATCAATAAAAATAACACTATACCGGGTAGCGGACAGGAGCAAAATAATAGAGCTTCTCTCGGAGGCGGCGGAAAACGGCAAGGAGGTCATCGTCCTGGTGGAGCTCAGGGCCCGCTTCGACGAGGCCAACAACATAGAGATGTCGAAAAGGCTTGAGGAAGCCGGCTGCACGATAATCTACGGGCTGGGAAACTACAAGGTTCACTCAAAGCTCTGCCTTATAACAAGGAACACTGAAAAAGGAATCTCATACATAACTCAGATCGGAACAGGGAATTATAACGAAGAGACTTCCCGGCTTTACACAGATTTTTCTCTTCTGACAGCCAACCAGGAGATAGGAGCAGAAGTCTCCTCCATCTTCAGATCTCTAATGATAGGTGAGACAGTAGACCATACGGAGAATCTTCTTGTCGCCCCGAAAGAGCTTCAGAATGGTATTCTAAGTCTTATGGACAAGGAGATAGAAAAAAGCTCGAGGGGAAAGCAAGGTTATATCGGAATCAAAATAAATTCTCTTACAGACAGGATACTCATAGAAAAACTGGTAGAAGCCTCCAGGGCAGGAGTAAAAATAGAGCTCATAGTACGTGGTATATGCTGCCTTATACCGGGAATCCCCGGACAAACTGACAACATAAAGGTCATCAGCATTGTGGGCCGTTACCTGGAACATTCCCGGATATATCGGTTCGGCAAAGGAAAGGACGAAAAAATATATATTGCCTCCGCAGATTTCATGACGAGGAACACCACAAGAAGAGTAGAAGTGGCCTGTCCTGTATTTGATAAAAAGGCAAAAGAAAAGCTGCGGCATGTATTCGATATGCTTATGGCCGACACTGAAAACGGAACGGAGCAGACCTCCGGAGGTCTTTACAAGGAACGTTCACCTGAAAAAGGTCAGGACAGACTCAACTCTCAGGAGCTGCTTTTTGAAGAAGCCTACAAAGCAGAAGAAAAAAACAGCGCAAGCAAGGGACAATAATACAGTGAGAATCGCCGTATTCTGTATAAACCCTTCTCTTTTCAACAGAGAATCTTTTTTTATCGCAAACATCCCCTCCTGGACTTCACAATGGAAGGCTGTTGCAGAAAAACATCCAGAGCTGGACATATATATAATAAGCACCCTTCCCGGCTTGTTTTTGTATGACGGACAGGAAAAAGAAGATTACGGAGCGAATCTCCATGTGAAGATAATTGAGGAAGCGTCTCCTGCGAAAGCTGCAGAGGTCATTGAGGCCATCTCCCCTGATATAGCCCTACCTGCCTCCTCCTGGACCTTCTCCCTTGACTGGATGCCCTTGAACGATTCCCTGACTGCGGATATCCTCAGAAAAAAAGGGATAAGGACCGTAAGCAACACCAAGGATTTTTCTCTGGCTTGCTTTGACAAGCACAGAACCCATATTCTTCTTGAAAAACTGGGATTCAGGACACCTGATTATATCTACGTAAACCACGAGCTCTACAAGGCAGACTTGAAAAAGTGCGATGCCTCTGTCAATGTCTACCGAGAATACATACTTTCAAAAATCTCTGAGATGACATTTCCTGTCATAATAAAGCCTGTAACAGGGCTGAGCTCCCAGGGGCTAAGGGTCGTAAAAAGCCTGGAAGAAGCCCGCAGCTTCCTTGATTCAAGAAGGAATGGCTCTGACAGGATTATAGAAGAATATATGGAAGGAATTCAGGCAGGTTTGGAAATCCACGGAGGATACGGGAGCTACCAGCTTTTTCCACCCATGATATTCTCCGTGACTAATTTTGGAATCACAAGCCCCAGACAAAGCATTAAGGCAGGTCCATTGAGCAGCAGTAAATACAGACTTGATAATTTATATAGTGAAATGACAAGGCTTGCAGAAAGCCTGAATTTCATGGGCTGCATACAGGTGGATCTGGTTTTTACTGGGGAGGAATGGTATATCATCGAAATAAACAGCCGTCTGTCTGGAATGACCAGTGCTTATGCGGCTGCCTTCGGCACTACGGTCCCGGAAATGCTTTTACGGGACTCTGGAATCCCTATGAACAAAGAGGCTGACAGCAGGAATACTCTTATGGACGCCAAGCTGGATCTCAAGCCCTACGGAAAAATGAAGCCTGTGATAAGCATCAAATTTCCTGTAAAAGACAGTAGGACCTTCAAAAATGTAAAGGAGCTTCTCTACGGCGGAGAAAAGAAAGCAGCTGCCCAGGACAGAGATGAAGTGAAAAAGCATATCAGCGGCATTACATGCTTTTATGATGAAGAGGCAGAACAGGAGAGGGAGAAAGGCTACTGCGAGATTATTCTGACCGCAAGGAAAAAAACGGAGGAACTGGTTACCGTCATAAAAGAGCTAGAGTCTTTGTCAGGAAACTTTTCCGACCATATTTTCCTCAGGGAGGCAGAGAACCTTCTGGCACTTCTTTAGATCTGCCGATACAGGCTCGTATAATACGATAGATTTGTCATAAATGACGATATGTGAGATAATATAGAATATGAAGATTCGAGCAAAAATAATCAGCATTATTATAATCCTGCTGCTTTTCATAATAGTATTTTCCTTACATCTTGATATTTGGGGAACATCCTCTTCCATAGAAGAAAGCATAGCCCACATAATAGAGACTCACCGTATTCCATATTGCAGCATTGCTATATCCAGAAAAGGCGAAACAGAATATATCAGCGACACTTTATCAGGAGAGGAGCTTACACCTACAGCTCTTTTTCTGTCTAATACCATAACAGAAATAATGACAGGACTCTCCCTATATCTTCTCATAGACGAAAAAAAGCTTTCTCTTGATGATAAAATCACAGATTTTTACCCATGGCTCACCTTCAATTTCGAAGGCAAGCCTACAGAAATCACTGTAAGGCAGCTTGCCTCCCATTCAAGCGGAATTCCACTGTTCGCGCAGGACTCACTTTATGGTGAGGATTACGAAGGAATGCTTAGAGCCTCCATGAGAAGCATATCTGGATTAAACCTCCGTTTTCTTCCGGGAAGCGATTATAGAAAGACTATGTCCGACTACGCTATCCTCGCTTTCATCATCGAGAAGGTCACAGGGATGGCATGGTGCGACTATGTCACTGATAACATAATATTCCCTTTAGGACTTGAAAATACCTGCATAAAAAGTGAAGATATCCCGCAAGACTCAAAATTGATAAGCGGCTCCCGGACATTGGCAGGAATCATTATGAATTACAATCTGCCGATGAACAGCGCAAACCTGACGGTAAGAGGGGTCAGGACATGCACAAAAGATATAATCAGTCTCATGAGCTTTCTTTCAGGCCAGACAACAGCCTCAGAGAAATTGATGAAAGCAGGAGAGCAGCTCCTTATAAAAGAAAACTGCGCCTTTTCTCCTGAGAAAACAGGCAAGGACGCTTTTTTCGGCGGGCTTGCCTTCGCCCAGGACGATAAGCTTTTCTACAGCCATGATGAGATGGAAGAATTCAGCACGAGTATTTGGTGCAATACTGAAAAAAAAGAAAGTATAGCCGTCCAGTGCAGCGGGATGAGAGCTCCTTCTGCAAAAATCCTTGAAAACTGCAGGAAAAAGCTCGAAGAGAAGGACGATTTTCTCTTGAGCTTTATCTCAACAGAAACCTTCGACATAATCTACTCTTTTCTTATCCTGATACTTCTCTACATACTTTTTCTCAATATAGCAGCCATAAAACAGAAAAAAAAGAAAAACTACTCTCCAGCCAGAGTCTTTCTGTCCATTGTATCTGTTATTATATATATGATAGGCTTTGTTTTATTTCCTCTCTATTTTGATATTTCATACAAGATTCTTTACTATAAGTCAGTTTTAGCCATCATAATCTTTATCGCTCTCAGCCAAGTCCTGGGCTTTATTGCGATTTACAGGATAATAACACACAAAAAAGCCAAGGAAAGGCAAAATATCAGCAGATTCTGGTGATATAAGTTTTTGAGAAGAAAGCTTTCTTAATCAGGCCTATCAGAATTTACCACTGCTATGGGAATAGCCTCCAGAGTTTACGGAAGTTCCTCCAGATTTCGAAGAAGACTCTATAATACGTACTGACTGGGTCGTTTTTATGTAATCATCGATTTTCTCGCTATAGTCAATTCCATTACTTGAAATGAACTTCTCCGCAGAAGCAGCCGGTCTCACGCTTTTCATCTGAAGCTTGAAATACCAGCAGACAATAAAGGCAAGAACCAAACCTATAAGAAAGGATACAATCAATATTCCAGGAATCCCGATCAACTCACGCAAGGACTCAGAGGTAGACCCGACATCCACAGGGTCCCCTTTCTCTGCCCAGATAAGCTCACGCTCAACCTCATCCACATAAAGGGAGAAGCCTCCGAACCAGTCGTTCTCGCCAAAATCATCCAGGAAGGCCTCTTCAAGTTTGTCTTTACCATAATCAGTGAATGAATAATGGGCCCTCGATCCATAAGCACAAATATCATACTCCCGCTCATTCATGTCCATCAGGAGCAGGATTCCGTTCTTCTCTTCTCCAAGACCAAGACTCAGGACCTCATAGATATACTCAGCTATGGTCTGTATATCATAACCTTCTGCTTCTACAAAGCTTTTGTCAGGAATGGTCATTATATAAATGCCCATACCGTACTGATTCACCAGAGAAGAGATTTTCATCTCAAGGTTATCAAGTTCGGACACAGAAAGCAAGTTGGCATAATCCATAACCGTGTCAGTACCATCGAAAGCTTCCCTGTCATCTGTATTTTCAGCAAAGGCCGGAAAAACAAACATGAATAAAAGCAATATAAAAATAAAACGATTCAAATTCCTCATTTGTCCTACCACCTTTTAAAGGAAAAACATTACAGCCGTAGATACAGCCGTCACAGTTATAGTGATGATACTGAAAAGGCGCCAGTATTTACCTTTGTCAATGGGAAGGTCACCTACGAATTTACCAGTCTGACCATTCATGGCAAAGAGGAAGTTCTTGTCTTTCCATTTCGTGCTAAGGAGCCATACAGGTATAAAAGCATACTTGCAGCCGGTCTTGGTGAAGTTTATCTGCTTGGAGGCCACTGTAAGCGTGTCATAAACATTTATATCTTTCTCCATCATATTGATAACAGTCGGCTCAATCCTGTTCTGCACACGATCAAGACAGGCATCTTCCTCCACATCAAAGGATTCCGCGAGGAATCCTGGAAGATAGGATGAAGAATACTCTTTAAGCTCATCAAAGTCGAAGGGCTCAATGGAGTCCATCTGAGCATCATCCATTTTTTCGGATGCGTCCTCTGGAATACGGGTAAAGGAGACCGCTCCTTTTCTCTTCAAACGATAATGCTTTGTCGTAGTTATTTCTTTCTTCCCTGTGGTTCTTACAGTCGATGACGAAGCATCGAAAGTAACATCAGCATCAACTTTTCCATCGAAAAGCCAGAAAGGAACGTACACACCCTTTATCTCATCGATGTGGTTCTCATCGGAGAAAGCTGTGGGCAGGAACCTCTTACCCTTGTAATGGTCCTTCAAGGCTTGTTTAGCCGCATTTTTGTCCAGTCTGAAAGGCAGGACATAATCCGGCATTCTTTTTTCCTTAAACTGACAGGGAATGACAGTGGGATTTCCACAGTAAGGACAGCTGGTCGCAACTGTAGTACTGTCGCAAAACAGCTGGGCACCACAGGAAGGACAATTAAAGGCCTTCATTCCGGAATCTACGACATCTGCCGGCTGGGGCTCAGGCTCCTGTTTGGCCTGTTCCTCTACCTTTTTCCCATAAATCTCATCCATCTGTTCCACAGTATAGGAGCTGCCGCAAAAATCACAGACCAACTGACCTGTTTTCTCTGAAAAATGAACAGGTCCCGTACATGCAGGACATTTATAATTTGTAACTGAAGCCATATCTCTTTACCTGCACCTAAGAAACTATATCGCCGTCGTCAAAAGGATCGCCACATTCCGGGCAGAATTTAGGAGCTTTTGTTCCTGCAGGAGGCTCCCAACCACATTTGTCACATCGGTATTGAGGTACACCGGCAGGCTTTTTTTTACCACATTCAGTACAGAATTTACCTTTATTCTTTGCTCCGCAGCTGCAGGTCCAGAAATTTTCCTCAGGCTTTTTACTTCCGCATTCAGGACAGAAT
Source organism: Treponemataceae bacterium (assembly GCA_024680915.1). Lineage (GTDB taxonomy): Bacteria > Spirochaetota > Spirochaetia > Treponematales > Treponemataceae > Treponema_I. The sequence continues at coordinate 50,889 of JAILBN010000015.1, forward strand.
TTACCGCTTACCACAGCTCCGCAAGAACATTTCCAACTGCCGTCAGGTGCTTGAGAAGGATTGCTTGCTTGCTGGGAAGCATTTGAATTTTGCTGCATACCCATATGATACAGATTCTGAGCATTTACGCCACCAGCCTGCCCGGCCATACCCATTCCCATGAAAGCCATAGCAGCCCCATTGGTATTAGAGGCCGCAGCCTGCATTGCAGAAGCCTGAGCTCCCACAAGGTGAGCCGCAGCGCGGGTAGGATCCATGAAAGCTGTATTCCTCTGAAGCTCCTTGAGCATTTTCTCGTCCTCTTCTGTCGCAGAAACGGATGAGACACCGATGTTCTGGATCTCTATACCACGATAATCACGCCATTTAGCGGAAAGCTCCTTTTTAAGTACATCTGCCAGTTCCGTTGTATGTCCGGGCAGGGCTGAATACCTGATTCCCAATTCGGAAATACGGGCAAAGGCTGGCTGCAGGGCTGTAAGGAGCTCTGTCTTCAGCTGACCATCGAAGATATCCCGGGTGTAGTCCTCCGAAACATTTCCGCATACATTGGTATAGAAAAGAATAGGATTCGTCACCTTATAGCTGTACTCGCCGAAACATCGCAAGGAAACATCTATATCTATACCGGCTCTTTGATCGACCACACGGAAGGGCACTGGAGTAGGCGTACCATATTTGTTACCGACAAGCTCCTTTGTGTTGAAATAATATACCCGCTGGTCCTTGGGGGCTTCACCACCAAAGGTAAAACGCTTTCCTATGGTTTTGAAAATATCGACTATGCCTCCGCCCAGAGTGCCAGAAAAAATCGAGGGTTCCGTAGAAGCATCATAGGTATACTCACCTGGCTCGGCACAAATATCCACCACCTTTCCCTGCTCGACGATGATCATACATTGTCCATCTGCCACCGCAATGACAGACCCCTGAGATATGATATTGTCATCACCTTTCTTATTACTAGAACGGCCCGAAACCTTTTTTTGACCTTTCGTGACTATTACATCAGTGGGGATAGCCTCACAATAGAAAAATTCTTTCCACTGATCGGCAAGAACGCCTCCAGCAGCTCCGAAAGCAGCTTTTATAAGACCCATGTATATTCCTCCGTATTTATAATGAGTAAACAATTATTTTCAGTATCAATGAATAATCCTTAACTGAACTATACTATTCTAGCACAGAAATGACGATTTTAACGAAAAATATAAGTAAAAACACAAGAATAAGGAAAAACTTTAATTCTCTTTATTAAAGGAAGAACTCATCCGCGCTCAAGCTGCGGAATTTCTCCATGAAATCTTCCTTAGACAGCGGCTTAGAATAATAATAGCCCTGAAGATAATCACAACCAAGCTTTATAAGAAGATCTGCAGTCTCCTTTGTCTCCACTCCTTCCGCAAGGGTTTTCATACCAGCACCCTTTAAGAGAGCGATAGTATTCTTCAGTATACCCTTATCAATATCCGTTGAAGTTTCAGCTATAAACTCCCTGTCAATTTTAACCAGGGATACAGGTAAGCTGGCTATCCTGCTGATATTGGAGGTACCTGTTCCATAATCATCAAGAGCAAACTGAATTCCCAGATTGGAGAGTCTTTTCATATTCCTAAGAAAGGCAGATTGATTATTCATCATAGAAGTCTCTTTCAGTTCAAAGGCAAGCATAGAAGGAGACACTTTATATTTCCGCAGGCACTTCTCTATTTTTTCCGCAAAATCACCTTCCATAAACTGGACTTCAGAGATATTTATATCTATATGATCAAAACCTATAACTTTAAGCTCATTCTTTGAGACGAAATGGCAAACATCCTCTATCAACAGATCCCAGATCTGATGGATTGCTCCGGAACGCTCCGCTTCCTGGATAAACTGGGCCGTAGGAATCAAACCGTATTTTTCATTCTCAAGCCTGATGAATGCCTCGGCAGAAACAAAAGCATTCTTCTCAGATGAATAGATGGGCTGATATGTCATTCTGAAGGTCTTGTTGATTATCGCATCCGCAATTATTTCGGAAAGCTCGTTTTTCAGAATAAAATTCTTGTCGGACAAGATATCTTTGACCTCCGCCACTCCTTTCGTATCTGTCACATACTTTCTGAAATTCTCGATAAATTTCAGCAAATCAGGATACCTGTCCATATCAGAGGGACAAGAGATACAGCAAATGGAAGAATTCAACTCCACCATAATCTGATTTATGACAGTATCCTCAAGAATCATTTCGTCGATATCCTCAGCCGCCGCATGAATATTCTCAAAAGGGGCGTGGTCATCAACTAAAGCGAAGAAGCCTTGCTCAAGATAAAAAATATTCTTTTGGACCTTATTTTTCTCCAATATCTCAATAAATCTGCTTTTTATCCTGCGCAGAAGAATTATGGCATTTTCATTTCCCAAAACAGAATATATGGATTTCCAGTTGAAAATATTAATAATAAGCAGACTAATAGGTTTCTTAATATAGAGATTCTTCTTCATCTCCAGATTGAAGCTTCTGTAATTAAATACACCCAAAATAGGATCCTGCATCTCCTCATTACTACGGGCAGTAACCATAAGGAAGAGAACAGCGACAGCCGCAGCCAGCATCTCCACAAGCAGCCTGGGATAGAGCAGCTGTATGATGACTGCCATAAGGTTCAGGGGATACATAGCCACAAGGGCAATAAATTTCTCCCAGGGAAAAAGCTTTTTACAGGAGATGAGCAGCGAAATACCCATCGCCATATACAAGCCGTTGCAGAAATAAAGTATGGATATGCTGTCTCCCCTTTGGTATTTCAATTGATCATCAATAACAAAAACTTGATTGGTGAAAAGATTGGAGAACAAGGTAATCGTCGCGATCAAAAGAGGAAGAATCGCTATGAACACAAGTATTTTCCTTGAGTAAACCATATGACCTATATCAGAAGTCTTTATTATGTACAGAAGATAAATAGGAGCATGGACATTCCTAAGGAAGAAATAAGCATAGCACACAAAGGATCGGAACCAATACAATTCCGGCTTGGCTGGTATAAGGACTCCGAACATCTCTGCCAAAAAGTCAAAAACAGTAGTAAGGAAAAGCCCCAGGACTATGAGGAAAAGATATTTGTCAGCACCGACCCTTGAGACCCTCCGGAAGAGCATCGTAACAAGAACGACAATGTATATAACAATAGCACAAAGATCGAAATCAACTATTCTTGGTAAAGTCAAATTCATAATACTGTATGATACACCATATTTATTTTTTTTTGAAGAGATTTGACATTTTATAATTTATTATATTTTTTTATAAATTTTTCTTCTTTTTTATCAATCCTCTTGAAAATCCAGCATAGTTTTTATTTTTTTCAGCAGATCTTTTTTGTTATCATCAGACAGCCCTTCTCCCCATTCATCCACATCAAGCTGAGTCCCGTTTTTATCTTTCATAGCAGATGAATAAAAGCCCGCTGTCTTCATATCCGACGGGGAATTCCAAATATGCCACAAACTGCTGGAAAAACCATCATATATGCTGCAATCGTAAAAGAAGCATCTACCATAAGGTCTCCAAGGACGGGCAAGATAAACAGACTCCCTTCCCTTGTCTTTAGGATCAGAAGCAGGAGAATCTGTCATAAAAGCACATTTCTCGAAGAAAAAACCAGAGGAGCAGTCCCTTTTCGTAAGGGGAAAATCACAGCAAGGAGCAGCGACATAGAAGGTCCTTTCGGGGGCATCCCCTCCGATTCCCTGAGAATCAGAGGATGTCTTACATTCTCCTCCTTTCCTTACAATAAACTTACAATTACGGAACAAGGCCGCGGCACCACCGAAAACGAAGTCTACAGTACCAGAAATAGTACAATCCTCATAAAGCTGCAAGGTGGGTTTACGGGGAGAAAACTCTCCTGGCCCACGGAAACCGCCCTTCTCCCTCTCTTCCCCAGGAAGAGGAGCAAGAAAAAGAGTGTCCTGATGACCGGACAGCTGGATTCCCCTGCAGATCATACGCTCCGCACATGAGGACAGGGCAATATCCTGCATAGCTTTCCTTCCTATACCCTCCGGAGGTGGAAAAGCCGCCCTGTTCTCTATAGTAAGATCGCGAAGCTCGACTCTCGGCCCCGCAAAATAAGCAGTATAGGTCCGGAAAGTTCCTCTTTTAAGACCATCCTCAAGGATTTCGGAGGCAGCAAGAGAACCGGATATTACCGTTTTTCCCATACCACAGCCTTCCACAAAAAGAGAGATTCCTGACGATCCTGGCTGAAGCTCGTTCCCATCAAAATAGAACTGTCCCTTATACAGGCCTTCCTCCAGCTTTAGATAAGCGCAAGAACCTTCCGGCAGGCGGCATATCTCATCAAGAATAAACTGCAGGTTATTTTTTTTCTCCTCCCTATCGGGAAAAGCTGAAAAGTGATATATATTTTTCAAATCATAACTCCTACAAGGATAAACAATGCATCTGATTGACTTCCGATGCAAAGCAAAGACAAAAAAAAACTGTCCAAGAAGAGTTCTCCGTGGACAGTTCTCAAAATTCTATAATTATTTCACCTGGCTGTAAAGACCGGCAATCTCAGTGCGCCATTCAATTTTTTTATCGTGCGGCTCCCATTCAATTATCTTCTGTATGGAGAAATTTTTCGTATCATGGGCTTGCGGAAAAACAAGAACCCCAAACCTTCCCTGCCCTATATAAACGATTTTCTGGTCAGAAGAAAGCTTCTCGTTTTTCTGAAGATGCTCCAGAACACAGTCAAAATGAACAGGAAGTCCGCTGTCTTTATCGGCGAGAGCTGTGCTAAGTTCCGTAATCGGCTTCCCACACATGGGACATTCCGGTGTGTTCAGTTTAAATGTACGGATAGCCTCCTGATTCTCTATTTCGTCTTTTGTCAGTACTTCTTTTTTTCCGCGTCTATCTTGATTGCGTCTTGAATTATTCCATTGACGCCGCCCATTACGATTTCTTCCATTAGTATGATCCATTAACAGCTTCCTTAAAACCTCTTGGTTTTTCTACCAGTTTACGGCTGAGCACGAGCGCAATACGTTGCACAGCATTATCGACATAAGACTCGTCCTGAATTTTCTGTCGTAACTCTAGGATTTTTTCAGAAACTATCTGATCAGAAGATGTTTCATTACTGATCGTACTCATACATACTCCGAAAACGCATTTTCTATGTGATACACAGGATCAAATCCCGGCATATCAACAACAAGCACGTCGAATCTGACATACTTACAGTTATATTGTCGATATTTTACAAGAAAACATTTAGCCGTTTCCACAATTCTTTTCTGCTTGTGTAATCCGAGTTCCTTCTCAAGAGTTTGGACATTTCCACTTGGAAGAGTCTTTACTTCAGCAAAGACGACTGTCTCAGCCATCTCCGCTATTATATCAATTTCGCCCCGTCTTGTCCGCCAGTTCCTGGCAATAATACGGTAACCTTTTTTCTCCAGATATTCGGCAGCTTTCTGCTCACCCTCCGAACCACATTCCTTTTTATGCAAACTTCATTGCCTCATCCCTGTTAAGAGGTCTTACAATAAAAACAGCCCGCTGCTCTTTCAGTTTGATCACTGTACCGGTATCTATATCTCCACGACCTTTCGCCACGATCTTCACCACAGGAAGGAAAAGAGCATCCTCACCACTTTCTATGACTTTGGCAACAGAAATATTACTCATAAGGACAAAAGTACCTGCAGGGTAAACACCTGTACTTTTCACCACACTTTTTACGACATCGGGATCAAACTGCTTACCAGACATTTTCAGAATGTTTTTTACTGCTTCATAGCCAATGACAGCGTTTCTGTAGGGCTTTTCGGAAACCATAGCCTCAAAGGCATCGCATACAGAAATTATCCTGGCCGCTATATCGATATCCTTACCCTTGCGCCCCTCAGGATAGCCAAAGCCATTATAATATTCATGATGCTGCAGAACTGCGTTCACTATATTTTTAGGCAAAAGAAGAGTATCTGTCAGATAGGAAGCCCCTCTCACAGTATGCATTTTGAGAAGCTCGAATTCCGAAGAGGTGAGTCTTCCTTTTTTGTTTATTATCTCCGCGGGAACATAAGGCATATAAATATCATGCAGAAGAGCCGCCGTCATGACCTGCAATATCTGCCTGTCTGACATATCCATAGAAAAAGCTGCGGCACCTGCCATGACAGCCACATTCACAGAGGCAGCCGGATAATCCCCGTTACTGCCTTTGTTCAGGACATAGCTTACAAAACCAGAGAAGTCCTGCTTTACGGCACGAAAAAGCATCTCGGCAGTCTTATCCACCAAAACCCGTAAAGAGGAATCAGACTCTTTCTGAGAAGTAAAAAGCACCTTCATGTTTTTTACAGCTTCAGCATATTCAGACGCGAGAATAGGAATGCTATCAGTCAGGATGGGCTGGGATTTATCCTCATCAAGAGACTCGGGACTTTCCAACTCCTCCAGTTCTTCCGGTTTGTCCAATTCCTCCAGCTCTTCCAATTCCTCTAAACCATGAAGCTCCGAAGTCTCTTCCAGAGTATCTTTATCGCTATCATCGATAACACGCCCATAAGTCAGGACTTTCTGAATCTTCCACCGTTTCACGACATCAAGATGAAACTGTCTCACAGGCTTTTTTTCGGCAAGAAACATATTGACACCATCGTCAAAAAAAACCGGGGCAGAGAAACACATCCCTATTTTCAGCTTGGAAACTTTTATTTCTGTAAAATCTTTCACTTTTTCCCCTCATTCTGAAGAACGGATGGCAGAGAACACGGCAGCAATGACCTTCCAAGTCTCAACAGGGATACAATCACCAGCTTTGCACAAGGCAAGGATTTCCGCTGTCTCAGGCTCATAGACTACAGGAACATCATATTCACGCGCCATATCGATCATTTTGTCCGCAATATCCGCCACTCCATTATACACTATTACAGGAGCCTCGGTATTCTCATTGTAGATAAGAGCGGATGCTTTACCAGATGACACTATGCTTTTGCCCTCACCAGTGCAATATCATCATCAGAAAGAAAGTCAAATTCCATATCAGGCTCATACTGCACATGAACTATCTCTGCAAGACCGGCAAGACAGCTTCTCAATTTCTCCGCCATACTGCCGATTTTTCCATTCTCATCCTGCGCCGTAAATTTTACGGTACATTCTCTTATTTTAGTCTTGTTTACACCGTAATTCAAGTAAATTCTGAACAAAAATACGCTATTACCTTTCCTTGAAGAAATCTTAAGCCTGGAGACACTTCCGTCAGAATCCTTCAAAAGGCAGACAGAACCATAAAAAGGCTTGTCGCCTATATATTCATAAGGGATGATAACCCAATTCCCCTCCTCGGATCCAGAATTAACACCTGCAGTAAATTCGTTGTCAGAAGAACCACAACCAGAGATCATAAGCATGAGCTTCTCCACATTCTCCTCTGTGACAGGGATTCCTTTTTCCTCCAATATGGAAGCTGCCTCCGCAGCCTCCTGCTCATGACCAGGAAATTTCAAGGCAAGCTCCCGGATAAAAGCAGCTTTATCAGGGTCAATACGTACTCCCATCAGCTGCATAAAACTTATGATTCTCTTTGACAGCGCATCAGGGACAAGACCTAAAGTCGTGAAATACTGTATCATATCCCCTTCCGGAAGATCAGACATCTTAACAGTATTAGATATTTCAGCATTTTGAGATTTATTTGATATTCTTGAAAAATCTGGGAGAAGAATAAGCTTTTTACCGTCCGTAGAAAGCTTTGCAGGAAAAGACTCCCCGGGGGAAAGAGGATTATCGGCCTTCACGGAGAAACGTCTTCCTGCAAAAGTCACCGTATACATACCGTCAGCTTTTTTGTCCAGAACCCGGACAAAGACAAAAGACCCCTCTCTAAGGCTTTCTGCAGAAGAGAGGGGTTTATCTGTAATATGTACAGTTGATTCAGGTATCAAAGAAGGTCAACCTGTTTAGATAATAACTAATGTTTAGTTATTCTTGTCTGACTTCTTTACGATGCGCTCTTTAATCTTTGCACCCTTACCAATCTTATCGCGGATGTAATAGAGCTTCGCACGGCGAACCTTACCTTCGCGGGCAACCTCGATTTTCGCGATACGAGGTGAGTTGAGCGGGAAAATTCTTTCAACACCAACTCCGTAAGAGTTTTTGCGCACTGTAACTGTGCGGCGTACACCTGCACCTTTGAAGCAGATAACCAGGCCTTCATAAACCTGAATACGCTCTGTTTTACCTTCAATGATCTTGAAGAAAACCTTTACCGTATCACCAACTCTGAAATTCGGTATATCAGATTTTCTCTGAGCTTCTTCAATTGTTTTAATCAAATCCATATCAGTCTCCTGAGGTTATTGTCTCAATCATTTTCTCGGCTTCAGCAGAAAGAGAACCATTATCACGAGCCTTGGCAATCAAGTCAGGCCTCATTCTCAAGGTTTTCTCAAGTCTCTTCAAAAGCCGCCACTTCCTGATATTCTCATGATGTCCCGACAACAAAACCTCGGGTACATTATGTCCGTCGAACACTTCGGGTCTCGTGTACTGCGGATATTCAAGAAGTCCGTCGGTAAAGCTTTCCTCTTCCAAGGATTCATGAGAGATGACCCCGTCAACCAAGCGGTAAACTGCATCTATTATAACAGTCGCAGCCAACTCACCTGAGGACATAACATAGTCGCCTATGGATATCTCGTCATCAACCCAGGAATCAATTATCCTTTGATCGATACCTTCATACCGACCGCAGATAAATACGAGGTTCTCTACCTGACTAAGTTCCTGCGCCAGTTTCTGTGTAAAAGGCTTTCCAGAGGGAGTTACGTAAACGACCCTTCTTGCGGCCTTACGTCCCTGACTCTCATTAATTCCCTTGAATACAGACTTGAGCGCCAAACTCAGCGGTTCCGGCAGCATCAGCATACCAGCACCGCCCCCATACGGACTGTCATCACAAGTCTTGTGTTTATCAAAGGCAAAATCCCTGATATTCACCAAATCGTAGGCAAGAATCCCCTTATCTACCGCCTTTGCCATGATTGAGCTCTCAAAAAAAGCACGGGGTATTTCAGGGAACAAGGTCAGCACATGGAATTTCATGAATTACTCCAGAATCCAGAGGTGCATAAGCTGCATCGTCTTTCTGCTTATATCCACATCGCCGATGAATTCCTTCTTAAAAGGAACAAGTACAGTCCTTCTTTTTTTAGCAGAATCATCGCCTGAAGCAGAAGCAGTCAGCAAGCTCTCGGATACAGAAACCTCAAGCAGGTCTCCAGCACCGCCTTCCAATACGTCTGTGACAATTCCGGCAACAATAGCTTCCGGATTACCTTCCTTCAGTCCGTCTTTTGCATCAGATTCAGAAACAGGTTCATAAATCAATGCACAATTTTTAAGATCCTCGACATAAAACTCTCCGTCATGTAACGGACAAGCCTTGTCTCTGGGTACCACAATCTCTCCTCCGGCAAGCTTGGAAGCTTCTTCAGGAGTATCAATTCCGGTACATTTCATAATAAGGAAAGGATGCCCGCCTTCAATCGACTCAACATCGGATAATCTTTCGATTCCATCTTTCCTCAAAGTAACTTCAGTCAAGTCGAAAAAATGATCGATCTCACCAGAAGTACTCTCCACTTTAAATTTACCCGCAAGACCATGGGCACCGCGGATAATCCCTACAACCAGGCTGGCAACTGCATCCATCAGTCCAAAATTTCCAGACTGTAGCGCTTTCCGGTCTTATTGGCACTTGCACTAAGAACTGTGCGAAGAGCCTTAGCAATACGGCCGTACTTGCCGATTACCTTGCCGATGTCATCCTGTGCGACACGCAGCTCAATAACCGTGGATTTGTCACCTTCGACTTCCTGCACCGAGACGCTACTTGGATCATCGACCAGTGATTTCGCAATATATTCAATCAGGTCTTTTTCCATCCCCTACTCCCGATGCAACTAAGAGCTTTTCTTGTTGAAAAGTTTCTTTACTGTGTCTGAAGGCTGAGCTCCTACACTGATCCAATACTTAACCCTCTCCTCATTGAAGGAAATCTGCTTGTCAGCAACTTCAATAGGATGATATACGCCCAATTCTTCGATTGTCGTACCATCGCGGGGTTTGCGGGAGTCCTGCACTACAATTCTGTAGTAAGGACGTTTTTTGGTTCCAAACTTCTTGAGTCTGATTCTTACCTCTTCTATCCTCCAATTGACTATGATTTCCATAGCCAAAATGTACTGAATGATTTATCATGCGCAGAAATCCATCAGCGCACATAATAAGAAATTAACTTATAACACAAAAAAAGAGTATGGTCAATATAAGGCAAACAACCATTAGATAAAGCTACAGAAAGAGAAACGCAAGGGACGGACATTGAAACCACCCCCTGCGTCTTTATACCACAGTTATCTGCTATCTATTACATCGTCACCGGAAAAGGAGATACTAAAATTCCTCGAAATCGCTGTCCGAGACATAGGAACTAGGAACATAGTCCTGAGCCAGCGGTATACCCGATGAATTCTCAGTCTCAGGCGGAATATCCTTTTTTACCGTGTCAGAGGAAGCTGAAGCGGCAGTCTCCGGCTTTATGACATTCCTGCGCCCAAGCCTATCCTGGGCCTTTTCAGAAGCGGCCGTTCCTTCGTCGTCGTTACGAGCTATGACATTCCTGGGCTTGGGAGCTCCCCGTCCTCCCACATCCTCCATAGGAGCCTCTTTTTCTGGTTTGGGAGAAGGAGGAAGACCAGGCTTCATGGAAGGAGCCTTAAGAGCAGGCTTCTCCACCTTGTGCTTCACAGAAGGAGAACCATACTTTCTATCAAATTTGAAGAATTGCAGAGCTTTAAGAAGCTCATCGGACTGGGATGCCATCTCCTCGGACAAGGATGCGAATTCTTCTGCTGAGGAAGCGCTTCTCTGAACGAGAGAATCAAGCTCTATGACAGCCTTATTAATCTGCTGGGCTCCCACATCCTCCTCTCTTGCAGCTGCTGAGATCTCCTGTGTCAAATCAGCAGTCTTTATGATATTAGGAATCATGACATCGAAACGCTTTCCCGTATCCTCTGCCACCTTGACGCTTTCCTCAGACAGCTCGACTATATCCACAGCAGCAGCCTGGCTTCTTTCTGCCAGCTTACGTACCTCACTGGCGACAACGGCAAAGCCACGACCGACCTCGCCGGCACGGGCAGCTTCAATAGCCGCGTTCAGGGCAAGCCTGTTTGTCTGACTGGAAATATCCTCTATAATCGATATTTTCTCTGCTATGGCATGCATGGCATCCACGGTACGTTTAACAGCCTCTCCACCGGCACGGCTCTCCTCAAGCACCAGCTGAGCGATAGAATCTGTCTCAGAGGCATTGTCCGCATTCCTGCGTATATTCGATGACATCTCCTCCATGGTCGAGGAGATTTCCTCCGCGAAGGCTGCCTGGGAAGTAGCATCCGTAGATATAACCTGACTGCCGTGACTCAGCTCCACACTGCCAGCGGCAACGTTCTCACCAGCCGTATAGACGACAGATACAATGTTTCGCAAAGACGTGAGCAGCTGCTGGAAATTATCACCCAGCTCACCAATCTCATCTTTGCGGTTGCTTATCAATTTCTTGTCAGCATCTGTCAAATCCTTCATAACCAGATCACCATTCGTAATCATCTTGAAAGCTTTGGAGAAGCTCTTCAAAGGCTTTGTAATCGCAAGTGTAGCCGAGATACCCATAATAAGCGACAACAATGCGACCACGTCAGTTATCACCATTATAGCTATGGATTGTCTGTCAGAGGCGGCATGCATCGCCTCGAAACGAGCAAGCAGCTCCTCGCCTTTTTCCTCTCCGAGAGCCCCCGAAGCGACCACATCTTCTGCTATGGCGGATATTCTTGTCATGATAGAATCAGCACTGATTACACAAAGAGTAAGGACCACTACAGCTACGACGACAATGGTGATATACGATCCAAGCAGTTTTGTTTTTAACTTCATTAATTCATCCTCCAAAAGCAAAAATAAGGTGAAATAAGCTTCCACGAAAAAGCGCGGAATGAAACACTCCACCACCTTCTATATATCCTATCTCTAAAAAGGCGTGTGTCAAGACAATTAATCTGTTAAATATTATTTTGCGCTTTAATATAAGATTTTTCTTGCGAGTCATCCCGATTTGTCTTATAGTTTACCTATGGCTGTTTTGTTGCCTGTAGCCGGTGGAAAAGGCGGCGTCGGGAAGAGCATAGTTTCATTGAATCTCGCTGTGACACTTGCACATCAGTGCAAGAATACTATTCTTTGTGACCTTGACTTAGGTGGAGCTAACCTCCACACACTTCTAGGTCTGAAGAATAACCAAGCCGGTCTTGGTACGTACATCACAAAGCAAGAGAATGATTTCTCGAATCTGCTGCAGGCTACAGGAATTCCTTCGTTGCAGTTCATAGCAGGCGACTGTCATTATCCTGGAGTCGCCAACATGGACTTTTTTACAAAGAAAAAAATAATAAAGAACATAAGCAGCCTGGATGCAGATTACATAATCATGGACTTAGGAGCAGGATCGACCTACAACATAATCGACTTTTTCCTGACTTCCTACGATGGGCTTATTGTTGTGTCGCCAGACCTTACGTCCATACTGAATGCCTATTCCTTTCTGAAGTCCGCGGTTTTCCGCTTCTGCTATCGTCAGTTCGAGGCGAAAAGCCCGGAAAGGCAGATTCTTCAGAACAGTATCCTCCAGAGGATGGAGGGCAAGGAGTACTCCTTCGAGCAGATTATATCTGTCATAGCATCGAGGTTTCCCGACTCCGCTGAGAAAGCGCTGAGGGAAATGAAAAAATTACATCCGCGTATAATCATGAACATGGGACGCGGTTACACGGATATCGAACTGGGGAACAGACTGCTGACCCTTACGAGGAACAAGCTTTCGATAGAGGCAGAATACATAGGCTTCATTCCTTATGATGATAATGTTTCTATCTCGATAGCAAGAAGGCAGCCCCTGTCCATAATAAAGCCGGACTCGCCATTCTGTCTTGCCCTTCCAGAAATAGTGGGTAAGCTTGAGATGACGGCATCTGGCCAGGATATTTTCTTAAAGGACGCACAAGAGAACCTAGAGGAAATTGTAAACAGCTATTATGAGAAATTAAACAAAAAACGACAGGATACGACAGTATGACAAGATCGACGACAGAAATTTACAACAACTTACTCACCATAAGTAAGGACAGCGGAACGGATTTCCTTGACCTCAGCAAGAATTTCCCTGTCATGCTGAGAGAGCTGGACGCTATCTCCAACCGCAGCTCAGCAGCCATGATGAGCCTAAGAATGTTCTCATCCATACAAGAACAGCTGAAAAACGTAGTAAAGGCTCAGGAAGAGTTGCTGACCGAGAACAGGAAATTCCTTGCTGATGTCCGTGAGAAAAACAACGATCTCTTCACTCATTTCTCCGAGAAAATGCATCTGCTTGATACAATACAGGACATTATAGAAGGTATAAAAGACGGCAGCCAGGAGATGGAGGTCATATCTCTTAACGCTATGGTTGTCTCCATAAAGTCTGGAAAAGCAGGACAGGCCTTCTCTTACATCACATCGAACCTTAAGCACATGTCCCTCAGGCTGATAAGCCAGTCCGAACAACTGATCCAGGACGGTACCGCTGTTCAGGACGCTTTGAAAATCCTTAAGGAAGAGATCTCGAAGGTAAACAATCTGAACCAGAACTCCTCCGCAGAATCCTACGACTCCTCTTCGTCCATGATAAATGCCATCGAAGAGATATCCTCAAAAATCAACAGCATGCTGGAAGACTCAAAACTTGTCAAGAATCCTATTATAAAGGCCATGGAAGGCATACAGATGCAGGATATAATACGACAGTCGCTGGATGATGTTCTGATTGCCGTCCAAAAGCTTTCCTCTCCCAGGGGTAATCTTTCTCCCGAAGAACAGCTTTACGCATACAATGCAAACGAGAAGCTCTCAACCTTATGTGTACGCTGTCTTACAAAAATAAAAGAGAAGCTTGACGGCAGCATAGAGGTATTCACAAAAAACAGGGATGAAGCTGCTCTGATGCTGGAGAATATAGATAAAACAAAAGAAACCTTCACGAACAACGACAATGAATCGATATCAGGACTTGTAACTCTGAAAATGAGCATTGAGAATGCGATCGATGACTTCAACGGATTCTCCGAGCTCTTCGGTCTTTATCAGTCAGTTCAGGGCAAAGTTCTGGAAGCGGTAGAAAACATTCAGGAAGCTGTTCAGATAATGGCTCTTTGTTTCAACGGCTTCCTGCCTATAATAAACAACCTTCAGTACGTCGCCATAGCACAGCGTATCGAAGTTGCCAGGAACGAGGCCATAAGCAGCATAAAAGAGACAGTTGAATACATGGCCCAGCTTATCGCGGACACAAAAGTCAACGTAGACACCGCCCAGAAGCAGCTGCAGGAATTCACAGACACCAGTCATGTGCAGATACAAAGCTTCCTGCAGACAGCATCCCACAACAGGACGACTTTTGCAGACGTCGCTGAAGCGAAAAGAGTCTTTTCTGAGAATCTTAATTCCTTGTATAACGGATTAAGAGACGCTATAAGAAATTTCAGGATCTACTCTCCCGATTTCTACACAAGCTACGAGCAGATAGGCTGCAAAATAGAATCCTTGAAAAATATATCAGAAAGAATCAATAAAGAAATAAAAAGCATAAAGGCTTTTGAAGAAGAGAATGCAGCAAATAAAAAACATCACATGGAGCTTCATCATCTTACTGATACGGGAATTCATAATGCAGACATAGAAGAATTCTTGCATCACTTCACTATAACGGATGACAAACTGGAAGCGGGAAGTATAGCAGGAATATCGGTAACGGGAGGTGCAGAATCCGGAGAGATAACTTTCTTCTGATGTAAGCAGATTTATGAACAGGCATTATGACCCTCATTTCAAAAAAGACATCGTAACGATTCATCCAGGAGAATATTTTTCCACGGATGAGGATGTATATATCGCCACTGTCCTAGGCTCCTGCATAAGCATCGCCCTTTTCGACATGACGATAAATCTTGGAGGACTGAATCATTTCATGCTTCCTAAATCTAGCCGAACAGAACAAATTCCCTCAGGGGACGAAGGAAGGTTCGGGAATTTCGCTGTTGAACTGCTTATAAACGACATGCTCAAAAAAGGGGCAAAACACGAAAACTTAAGGGCGAAGGTTTTCGGTGGCGGGAACGTACTTGAGACGGGACCGAACAGGATGAACCAAACGGGTATAAACAATATAAATTTTGCGATTGCCTATCTGGAGACAGAACGCATTCCCATCTTGGTTAATGATACCGGCGGAATTTTTCCGCGGAAAATATATTTTCATCCGAGAACTTCAAAAGTATACCTGAAACGTATACAGAAAAGCGGATACTCTGTTAATCAGATAAAGCAAAGGGAGGAGCAGTATCAGGCTCACCTGCAGCAGGCTAAGTCTTCCGCAGGTGAGATAACTTGGTTCTAGGACAAGTCTGAAAAAGGCTTTAGGAATTAAGCCGTTTTTCGACTTCCTCGAATATCATGCCCAGGTCAAGGACCAGAACAAGAGAGTTTCCGTCCTTACCAAGCATTTTTACAAACTTTGTATCGGTTCCTGCCGCAGAAGGTTCTTGCGACAAGGGACCGACGCCGTTCACAGAATCAGCGATGAAACCGAAGGTCATGACAGAACCATCGCTCTGTTGAATTTCGGCAACTATAATAGAAGTGTCCTTTTTTATGGGTTTTATTTCAATCCCGAAAAGGACACGGAAATCGATGACGGTGACGACAGTTCCCCGGATGTTTATAACACCTTTCATGTAAGCTTGGGTACGTGGAACAGGAGTCACTTTCTCATAGGGAAGAACTTCTTTTACGGTAGTCACTTCGACAGCGTAAGTAACATCGCCGAGGAGAAATGTAAAATACGCTGCATTAGATAGATTTTCGTTCATATATGTCTCCTAAAAAAATACTAAGACATAAAAAACGATAAATCAAGTAATGTATCAGAGAATCTGAAGTTTTCAGAAATTTTCATACGGAAGAGGAGGAAACAATGGCAACTATCGAACTAAAAGGAAACCTTACGGTCAGCAACGCAGAAAAGCTTCATAGAATATTTCTTCAGACTGTACAGCAGAACAACAATGTAACACTTGATGTCTCCGAACTGGAAGACATAGACATTTCCATACTTCAGCTTATAAGCAGTCTGTATTCATCGATGAGTCCCAAGGGAAAACCTACCTTTTCGGGCTCTTTTTCTCCTCTTGTGAAAAAACGGCTCTATATATGCGGAATCATTCCGGACCAGGACATGGATGATAAATCCATAATAAGTGCATTCGACGAGAAAATGGGAGAAGAATCATGAGCGAAAACCTTGATAAAATTGCAGAAGTATTTCTTAGCGAAGCCAACGATCTCCTTGACAAACTGGAAGAATATCTCCTCGAGCTGGAACAAAACCCCGATGACATGGAGAATATCTCAGCCGTTTTCAGAAGCATGCATACCATAAAAGGCTCAGCCGGAATGTTTGGGTTCGACGCGATTTCCCGCTTTACCCATGAAGCAGAGACAACCTTCGACGAGGTAAGGAACGGAAGAGTCGCAGTATCATCCGAGCTTATAACCCTGACACTCCAGGCCCGTGACCATATAAGGGAAATGCTGGATAACAAGGACAATCCATCAATCGCGGCGGAATCAGAGAGGTTGATACAAGCATTCCAAGTATATCTTTTAAAACATGATAAGACGAACAAATCCCAGGCTGACACAGAACAGCACATTCCCGCCGCAACCGAAAAGAATGAGACAAAAGAGAAGATAGAATCAAAAGAAGCGGCGCCGAAAAAAGAAGAGTCCAAGGAGAAAGAACAGAAAGCGCAGAAGACAGAGGAGGAGGAAGCTCCAGAAATTACATGGCGTATAAAGCTTGAATTCTCGCCGGATGTCCTGGAGAACGGAACAAGACCTAACGCTCTTATTTCGGAGCTTGCAGAAATGGGAGCTATATCTATAAGCCCGCATTTTGACGGAGTTCCCCGCCTGCACGACTTGAATCCTGTAAAATGCTATCTTTCCTGGGACGTAATTCTTACAACCACAAGATCAGAGGAAGACATAAAAGATGTGTTCATCTTCTTGGACGACACAAGCAAGATAACCATAACGAAACTGACAGATCCTGACCAGGATTCCTCCGGAAAAAAATTAGGAGAGATTCTTATAGATAAAAAGCTTGCCACCCAGGAAGATATAAACAATGCCCTGGGAGGACAAAAACCCCTGGGCACCCTGCTTGCTGAGAAAAAGATAGTAAGCAAGGAAGACGTCAACGCAGCCCTTGCAGAACAAAGGCATCTGAAAGAGCAGAATGAAAAAAAGAATCAGGAATTAAACGCCCAGACGATAAAAGTCAACTCCAGCAAGCTTGACAAGCTTATAGACCTGGTGGGAGAGCTTGTCACCTTCAATGCAAGGCTTAACCAGGTCGCGTCAACAGTAGCCTCCCAGCAGCTTTCGACTTTAGGAGAACAGGGAGAAAGACTCATCCTGGAACTTAGGGACACGACCATGGACATGAGGATGCTGCCCATAGGAACGATCTTCTCCAGGTTCAGAAGGCTGGTAAGAGATCTTGCATCGGGAACAGGAAAAAGCATAGAGCTCATAACCGAGGGAGCGGAGACAGAGCTTGATAAGACTGTCATAGAAAAGCTGAACGATCCACTAGTCCATCTTATCCGTAACTCCTGTGACCACGGTATAGAACTCCCGGAGGCAAGGATTGAAAAAGGCAAAGAACCGGCAGGAAAGGTACAGCTGAGAGCCCAACATGCAGGAGCTTTTGTACTTATAACAATTTCCGATGACGGAGCCGGACTCAACAGGGAAAAGATAAAACAAAAAGCAATAGACAACGGTATTATAGGTGCTTCCGAGGAGCTTACAGAAAATGAGATAGACAACCTTATTTTCATGCCCGGCTTCTCAACGGCAGAAAAGGTTACCTCCATTTCTGGCCGGGGCGTTGGCATGGACGTGGTAAAAAAAGACATAACCTCACTAGGCGGCAGCGTATCCATTCAATCAGTTCCTGGTAAGGGCACTACCTTCACGCTGAAGATTCCTCTGACCTTGGCTATTATAGAAGGCATACTTGTGCAGCTGGGCGACAATTTCTACATCCTGCCACTTTCAAACGTGGTGGAATGTCTTGAATTCGAGCAGCCCGTAAAGAAGAACACCTTCTGCTCTTCTATGAAAGTAAGGGACGAGATGATGCCTTACATCGACCTCCGTTCCTTCTTCGAGATTGAAGGTGAAAGACCTGATATACAGCAGATGGTCATAGTAACAGATCAAGACTCACGTATCGGTCTCATAATAGACAGAGTAATCGGCAACTACCAGACGGTAATAAAACCGCTGGGAAGATTGTATCAGAACGTATCAGGCCTTTCAGGAGCGACAATTCTGGGAGATGGTTCCGTAGCCCTAATTCTTGATGTCTACAAGCTTTCCGACATCGTAAGGAAGCTTGATACCAACTCATAGGGAAGGCTATGGCAGATTTCATCAGCAGGGCGATACAGCTTACCGACAAAGACTTCAAGACAATTTCCTCTTACATAGAAAGCAACACCGGGATTCGGATGCCGGAAGCAAAGCGGATCATGATTCAGTCAAGACTTATAGGTCGGCTTAAGGCCCTGGGATTCGAAAAGTTCAGTGACTATATAGACTATGCCTTCAATGAGGACACAAGCGGAAACGAATTGATTCTCCTGACGGATGCCCTGACGACGAATAAAACTGAATTTTTCCGGGAAAATGACCATTTTCAGTATCTTGAACGGATAGTCCTGCCGGAAATCGTCAAAAACGGTATAAAATCACCATGCTTTTGGTCCGCAGGATGCTCCAGCGGAGAAGAAGTATACACGATCTCCATAGTATTGAGGGAATATATGCGCCTGCACAGAGGGGCCATCAGCAATTACCACATCTTTGCCTCAGACTTATCGACTAAAGTCCTGGATAAAGCAGTAAACGCTGTATACGATGAGGTTTCCATAGAAAACATCCCCTTTGAGCAAAAACGCCGATATTTCTTGAAAAGCTCCGACAGGACGCATCCCAAAGTCCGCATAAAGCCTGAATTAAGATCCTGTGTTTCTTTCAGACGTTTGAATTTCATGGATTCGTACTACAATATAAGCGAAACCTTCCACGTAATATTCTGCAGGAATGTCCTGATATATTTTGACAAGCAGACTCAAGAAAAAATAATTTCAAAATTGATACGTCACCTAATACCTGGGGGATACCTTTTCTTAGGTCATTCCGAGACAATATTAGCCATGAATCTTCCTCTGGTAACAGTCGCCCCGACGGTATACAGGAAAACGGAGGAGGCAAGCAGATTATGATAAAAGTACTTATAATAGATGATTCTGCAGTCGTCAGAGAGACTCTGTCCAAGGTCCTTTCCTCAGACCCAGCGATAGAAGTCATAGCTACAGCGGCGGATCCCCTCATCGCCCTGAAGAAGATGGAGCTTGCAGAGCCTGATGTTATTACCTTGGACATAGAAATGCCCCATATGGACGGCATTACCTTTCTAAAGCAGCTCATGGAAGAAAAACCTACTCCAGTAGTAATCTGCTCAAGCATGGCAGAAGACGGCTCTTTCAATGCTATGAAAGCAATGGAGTACGGAGCCGTAGACATAATACAGAAGCCAAAATTAGGAACCAAGCAGTTCATAGAGGAATCGCATATATTAATATGTGACACCGTCAAGGCGGCGGCCCTTACAACAAGCCGTATAAAAGCACACCACAGAAGGGCGGCCACAGCAGATATAAACTCCGTGATACAAAAAGACCTGCAACTTCACACTAAGGACGACAACATAGAAACTACGAACAAAGTCATTGTAGTGGGTGCAAGTACAGGCGGCACAGAAGCACTGAGAATATTCCTAGAGAAACTACCCGTAAATTCACCGGGAATAGTCATAGTACAACATATGCCCGAACACTTCACCAAGTCTTTTGCAGAAAGACTTGATGACCTTTGCAAGATACATGTGGCAGAGGCGAAGGACGGTGATTCAGTAATAAAAGGAAGTGCCCTTATTGCTCCAGGTAACAGACATACCCTTCTCAAAAGAAGCGGAGCACGTTATTATGTAGAAGTAAAGGATGGTCCCCTGGTATCCAGGCACCGGCCATCCGTGGACGTGCTCTTCCGGTCAGCGGCTCATTATGCAGGAAAAAATGCCGTGGGTGTTATAATGACCGGTATGGGGGACGATGGTTCCAAGGGAATGCTTGAGATGCATGAGGCGGGCTCATACAACATCGCACAAGACAAGGACTCGTGCGTTGTTTTTGGAATGCCCGCAGAAGCTATAAAAACAGGAGCGGTTGACTGTATACTTCCGCTAGATGACATAGCCGACGAAGTTATTCGTAAAACATTGTTATAAAAATATACGAGAAATCGTATTGAAGACAAAGGAGGAATTTTATGGCTAAAATAATGATTGTTGATGACTCAGTATCTATCAGAAAGAGTGTTTCTTTCGTTCTTTCCCAGGAAGGATACGAAGTTATTGAAGCTGATGACGGTATTGACGGACTGAAAAAAGCAGAAGCAAACGATTTTCAGCTGATTATCACAGATATAAACATGCCGAACATGAATGGCATTGATTTTATAAAGAACTTAAGGGCCCTTGCGGCATACAGGTTCACACCCATCATCGCCCTGACGACAGAAAGCCAGGACGGCAAGATGCAGGAAGGAAAAGCTGCCGGTGCCACAGGCTGGATAGTCAAGCCCTTCACCTCCGAGAAGCTTTCTGCGATCGTAAAGAAGATCTTGGGCTGAGAGACACTTTTTTAATTGAGAGGAGGCTGAAGGCTGTTTTGAAGAATCTTCAACAGGCCTTGGAGCCTCCTCTTTTTTTATGATTGCCCTACGAAGCTATCCCTTGAATTTGATTCCCACCCGACGATACTCCAAGGGGCGCATTCCATAGTATTCTTTGAATATCCTGGCAAAGCGACCTTGGTTCGTAAAACCGCATAGATCAGCTATATCAAAGACTGACACTTCCGTCTCCGTAAGCATTTTCGCGGCTTTTTTCAACCTTATTACCCGCATATATTCAGAGACATTCATATCAAACATGATTTTGAAATACTTTTTCAAGCTGCTCTCACTTACCTTCAACTCATCGGATATCTCTCTCATAGACACATGGACAGAAAGATCTCTGGTCAATATGCTATAGACAGCCTTTGCTAAATTCATCTGTCCCTTAGTAAGATAATCCGTATTCTTGGAGTGCCCCAAATCGCTCCTGGAAAGTATCCTCAGTATCCTCAGCATATCAAGCTTGATCAAGCTTATATCCTCGCTGTTGTTCCCGTACATATCCAGCCAGATTCTTTGAATCTCACTGTTGGCTTCCGATATGAGCAATCCTTTATTCTGCTCGCTTATGCTTTTAAGCTTTTCGATATCTATTTCGAATTCCTTCAAAAGCTCATGGGTTTTTGGTGTGAACAATTCCTCCAGTATCCCCACCTCAAAGCCCACGTAAAAATCCGTAGGATAGAAGAAGGATTCCTTTACCACATAGCCACCGATGCTTAAATTATTATCAGTTATATATCTGTATCTATCTGACTTGGTTTTGAATTCACACCTGCCTGAAATGCAATAATTCAGAATAATCATCCTGCATTCCTTAGGGAATGTTCCCGCAGAGATATTAGTCGCGTGAACCTCATTCAAGAAAACGAAAATCCCCGGTAAAAAAGGATAGAAGGTGTTGATATAATATCCATCCTCGACCTCTGTCCTTACCGAGACAATTTTATCTGCCTTCCGGGGAATTAATTTAGCTAAAAAATCATTATGGATTTCTCTGTTCTCATTTATCATTAAAGAAGCTCCTATATATTGTCTTTTTTTATAAATTCCCTTCTGCTGAACATCCTTGATTTCATACGGTTCCTTATACATACAAGGATTTTAACAATAACAATTTTATCATTAGCTTCAGACAACTACAATGCTAAAATGTCCTTTTTTAATCAAAAAGATATAGAAAGTTAGCCGTCTCTAACTTAAAGTGTGAAAGTAAAATATGCGGATCGTTAATCCAACAAGAGAAAGGAAAAGAAATGAATCTTACCGAATTAAAAGATGGACAAAAAGCCATAATAGTTAAGATTGAAGGCGAAAGAAGATATCTCTCGCGCATCACTTCTATTGGGCTTAATGTGGGCTGCAAGGTAGAAATGCTGCAGAATGTAAAGAAAAAGCCCTTATTGATCTATGGAAGAGACACGATGATAGCTCTCAACCAGGAGGAATCAAAAAGAATTCATGTGGAGGTATCTGAATCGTGACAGAGAACAAGACAATAGCCCTTTTGGGCCAGCCTAATTCCGGAAAATCCTCTATTTTCAACAGCCTGACCGGAATGCATCAGCACGTAGGTAACTGGCCTGGCAAAACAGTAGAGAAAAAAGAAGGAAAATTCATTTACAATGATGTGACCTATACTATCGCAGATTTACCAGGTTCATACTCTCTTTCTGCAAACTCTGACGAAGAAATAGTCACCAGGGATTATATCGTAAAGCAAGATCTGGACATGGTCTGTATTCTTGCAGATGCTTCCCAATTGGAAAGAAGCTTGTACATGCTGGCGGATTTCGCAGGTCTCAAGACACCTGCCATGCTGGCTCTTACTATGAGCGATGTGGCAAAGCTGAAGGGTAAGAAAATAAATACGGAAGCTCTTTCCAAAAAGCTTGGAATCGAGGTCTGCTCCATCATCGCCTTCGACAAGAAAACCTTTGATCCCTTCTACAAAGCGGTTGAGAACACCATCAAAAACAAGACCTGCCTGAACAGCGATGCCCTCTATTCCTTTTTCAAGTCTTCAGATATAGCTGGAGAATATGAAGAGGCTCTTAAAATCGCCGATAAATTGGCAGATTCCCGCCGTACGAAAGAATGGCTTGCTTCCAAGATTCTTGAGAATGACGAATTGGTCTTGAGAGAGATAAAGATCAAAAATCTGGGTGAAATCAGTTATGACTCAAAGAGCGCACTGAGGGTAAGTGATGCCAGGTTCTCCTGGATCGACAGGATTCTTGAGGGCTGCGTGGTAAATGAGAAGAAAGCCTCAGAGCTGCTGACGAAATTCGACAAAAAAGCCATAGCTCCCAAAACAGGCTTCCTTATATCTATCGGTATGATGCTGGTTGCCCTAATAGGCTCCATGATCGTGGCCCTGCCCTTTATGGGGCTGGGAGGAGCCATGCCTTCCATATTGAATCCCTTGGTAGATGCGATTTCCTCTTCCACAGGAATGTCCGCGGAAATAGGACACTTCATTAAATCCACGGTCATAACCTCCTTGGGTTGGGTACTCTCAATGGTCGGTTTTGTTTTCGGAATGAGCTTCGTATTCGGACTCTTGGAAGAAGTCGGTTATATGGCCAGGGTCTCCTATGTATTCGACCGGTCCATGAGCAAGATCGGCCTGCAGGGAAAAGCCGTAATGCCCATGATTATGGGATTAGGCTGTACCATGGGAAGCACATCAGGCTCCAAGGTCATTGATTCCTATGGTCAGAAGATACTTACGATAGCTGTAGCCTGGGCAATTCCCTGTGGCGCCACCTTCGTGGTCATCCCTACCCTTGCCAACGAGTTTTTCGGAGCCACCGGAGGCATGCTGGTAATGCTACTCATCTTCCTTATCATGTTCGGACACATCATTGTGACAGCTAAGATTTTCGGAAGAAAGCTCAATCCTGTGGAGAAAAGAACCGGTATTGTCATGGAGCTGCCACCCTATCACAAACCAAGATGGGGCTTCATTTTCAAGAACTCTCTCATGCGTATGTGGGATGTGTTCAAGAAGGCCTTCAGCATAGAATTGATCGTATGTATCATATTCTTCTTCCTCAGCTACTCTTCAACAGGAATAGAAGGAAGCGTCCTATACAAGATAGGAAAGTTCATTGAGCCTGTATCCAAGTTCTTCGGAATGCAGTGGCAGTCCTTCATGTCCTTCTTTGCCGCTATGATATCTAAAGAGGCCGTCCTTGGTGTTCTGTCAGCAATTTTTGCCAATACAGGCAGTATTATAGATTCTACCACAGGACTCGCAGCGGCTTCCGACAATGTAGCCCAGCTGGTAGCAGCCGCTATCCCCAAGGCAGAGGCTCTTGCCTTCATAATAGCAGTAACCTTTAATATTCCTTGTCTGCAGGCAGTGGTCGCCACTCATAACGAAACCCACTCCATAAAGTGGACGGCAAAGATTGGCTTATACTATGTCGTTACGGCTCTGCTCTTAGCGGCTGTTGTTTATCACGTAGCAGTACTCTTCATGTAAGAAAGGCGCAAGATGGACGATTTAATCTCATTGATAACCCAAGCGGAAATGATTTCAATTCCAGAGCTGTGCGACAAGCTTAATATGTCAAAGGATATGCTGCTGGCCAGATTGGAAAGATACGAACAATTGGGATATATCAAGAGGATCGTGGAAAAGGGAGCATCCTCAGGGTGCTCCTGCAATTGCAATTCCTGCAAGGGTTGCCACACCTCAGTAGGTGGGGTAACCCCTTCGGTTTATTGGACAAAAGGAGACCACCTGAAATGAAAGCTTCGGACATAATAGCGGTTGTCGTGATTATCCTTGTGGTGCAGCTGATAGCCTACCCCATGATAAAGAAAATCCGGAAAAGGGAGACCTGCTGCGGTACGACGAAAGAGAAAACTCCCAAAAAGCGATTAAACCGGGTAGCAGGTAAATATGTCCTATCCATAGAAGGAATGAGGTGCAAAAACTGCGAAAGGCAGGTCGCAAAGGCAATAAATGCCATTGAGGGCTTGTCCGCCAAGGTCAGTCTGGAGAAAAACGAAGCTGTGATTTCCTATGAGGAGTCACCCCTGGAAAAAGAGGCGGTTGAAGCCATCCAGAAGCTGGATTTTCTAGCTGCCCCAAAGACTTCTGAAAGAGGATAAATAAAAGCCCCTGCCCTTGAAGTGCACCCCTAAAGTTGGACAAATAAAGTTCAAATTTAGGAGGTGCATTTTTTATGCCCAAATACTCAGATGAGTTCAAAATTTGCGTTGTAAAAGCTTATCTAGCCGGAGACGGTGGAACAGAATTCCTTGCAAAGAAATATAATGTAGCAAGAAGCTGTATCAGGCAGTG